>NZ_JBVBJP010000001.1:0-412403 GCF_055452355.1 Gardnerella rara | reverse complement strand
GGACTTTACATTTGAGCCAAATCACGCTTTGAAGGAGCTTGAAATGCGTTATGCAATTTCAAGCTCAGTCAAAGCGCCCATGCAAGTCGATTCGAGCAAAAACCCTTGAAACAAAAGGACTTGGGGGGGGGGTATCTATGCCGTCTGATAGAATGTAAAGGTTAAGATTATGAGTTTGGGAGTTTCAATGTCTAAAGCAAAAGACGTTGCTAGCAAGGGCAATTCGAGCAGCAAGCAGATTAAGCATAAAAGCGCTAAAAATAAGGGCGTTAGTAGTTTAAAGAATGTTTCTTCGCAAAGTGCGAATAATGCTTCTAGTCGCATTGGCGTTGCTGCCGTAGCTCTAGCGTCTACGCTGTCTATGGTGTTGCCTGGCGCAACTGCTTTAGCTAAGACTCCTTTTAACGTTGATTCTTTTGATTCGTCTTATGTAAAGAGTGTTGCTAAGACTTCTGGCAAGGGTGCTGGGAATGGCAAGGGCAAGGGCGATGGAAACGACTTATATAAGAATGGATTGCTTAACACCGGTGCTACTTCTGAGCGCGCTATGCGACAGATGGTCGGTTCTGTTAAAGAATATTTAGTTAAGAATGCTGATTCTAATGCTGATTCTAATGCTAGCGCGGAAGGCGTTAATAATCAGGAAGCGGCTGCTGGCGATTCTTCTGTAAGCGTTAAGGATTCTGGCGAACGTTCTGTGGCTGCTTCTGATGCTGGCAATGGCGATAATGATGTCGATGGTGATGGCGCGGTTGCTAGTACCAATAGTAGCGATGATGTTAGCGTTGAATCCAGCAGCAAGCAAATCAAGCCTACAACTGAAGATCAGTCTGCTACTGAAGATGGTTCTAAGGTTGCAGATAATAGTGCTACTAAGACTGCGACTAAGAGTGAGCAAAATAATTCAGATGTAGCAAAGCCAAAGAGTAAAGCTGTTGAGAAAGAACAGCCTGCAGAAGCAAAACCAGCTGAGACTCCTGAATTGAAGGCAGAGCCAACAAAGTCGGAGCCAGCAAATACAGCTCCTGCAAAAACGGATCCTGCAAAAGAAGAAGTTGTGAATCCGACGCCTGCAGCGAAGACAGCTGATGCATCGAATCCACAGCCTGCAAAGTCGGAGCCTGCAACAAAGACGGGTTCGGAAACAAAGACGAATTCTGATGAACAGACTGAGCCAGATCAAAAGTCAGCGCAGCCTGCAAGCACAGAAAACGCGCAGTCTGTTGCAAAGAATGAGAAAGAAAAAGCAGCTCCATCTACCGCTAATGCTGATTCTGAGAATGCTAAGACTGCAGCTGAACAACCTGCAGCCGAACAGTCTGCAAGCACTGCAAGCACACAGCCTGCCGCAAAGTCCGAGAATGATTCCACTAAGCCAAAAGTGCGTAATCGTAGAGATGTTAATCAAAGTGCAAACGGTTCTAACAAGGGGAGTAGTGTAACTCCTGAAGGTGAAGATTCAGGTGCATCAAGCACAGATAGAAGCGGTGAAGGCGCGAATGGCTCCAATAGTGATTCGAATGCCAACAGTCAGGTAATTAAGCCGAATACTGGTAACCAAGAGGCTAATACCACAGAGAAGGCCAACGAACAGGTACAAACTGACAAAAAGCCAGAAGCTACATACAATTTAAAAATTCTTTACACTATTAATGGCGCTCCAAATAAGCAGCTTGTTCAGCCATACGAGCTTACGATTGATAAAAATAAGCTGGATACGCTTGATGAACCTGAAAATTATGTGTATGTTAAGCTCCCGCAGTCTGCTGGATACCGCCCTGCCATATATCACAGTGGAGATTACCAGTATTACATTGAAAAAGGTAAAGACGAAAAAGGTAAGAATAAGTACGTTGTTGACGACGGCACAAATGCGGATGCTGTTCGCTACTTGCGCATAAACAAGAAGCTGATTACTGATTACGCTGTAAAGCAAAGGCAGGTTGTTGGAGGTAACAGCAGCGACCAAACTTCGCAGAATCCATCGTCTTCGCAGCAAGGTTCGGACGATGGCATTCAGTACTACGGCGAGTTGAACATAAACTATGCTCCTAAAACAGCTAAGTACTATGTTCGCCACATGCTGCAAGAAGCTGGCAAAGATGAATTCAAAGAAGATAAAGATGTGCCAGGCGCTAAGACCATTACGGTAGGTGGCAAGGAAATTCACGTTACCGAAGTTACTGGCACAGTCGGCTCTAATGTAAGCGCTGTTTCTGTGTATATTCCAGGCTACGAGCCAGAGCACAATTTGATTAGCTCGCCGCTTTCGGATTCCGAAGACGAAAACGACAAGCTTGTTTTGAACCTTCGCTACTACCGTAAAGCGTATACCGTTACTTACGATTCTGCTGGCGGCACGGATGTTACTGCTCAAAAAGTGTATTACCAAAAGTCTGTGCCACCAGTTACTAAACCAACTAAGCGCGGCTACACTTTTAAGGGCTGGCATATTGTTGATCCTGCTGAAAGCGCAGAAAATACGCAAAAGGTTAATTTTGATGCTAGCTCTCCAATGCCAGATCACGATGTTAAGCTTCGTGCAGTTTGGGAAGCTAATAAGACTACCAGCTACCGCGTGAACGTGTGGGTGCAAAAGGCGGATTTGGTAGATAAAGCGAATCCGGATTCGCTTGTAAACTACGACTTTGTTGGTCTTGTTGAGCGCAATAATGTTAAAACTGGCAGCAGCGTTGATCTTAATAACATGAACGATGCTGGCGTTGCTAAGGATACTAGTAAATTAAACGGCACTGATAAAGATAATCCTATTTCGGACCCAGAGCTTGGCTTAACTAAAGAAGAGTTGCAAGGTAAAGATTCTGACCACAAAGATGGCTTAATTGCAAAGTTCAACTGGATGAACGATACGCCTGTAACAAGCTTAGACGGGTACAATACTGATAATCCTGATGATCCGAACAATTATACTATATCTGGCAAAGAAAGAGTTTATAAAGATAAATTCACGCGCTACTTCTATGTGAATAAAAAGCTTACTAAAAGATACACAAAAGATCCTAATAATACAAGCACTAAGCTTTTTGCTAACGACTTAGATAATACTTTTGACTTAGTTTACAATCGCAAGACTTACGAGCTTATTTTTGCTAAGCCTAATAACATTAAGACTGAAATGGGCGCCAATAATGCTGTTATACATAAAAAGAACCGCAAAGGTGAGATAATTAGCTACTGCTACGCTGGTGGCGGTGATTGCTCAGATAAATTAGACAATAAGTCTACTTACACGTATGGCAATAGTTCTAATGAAGTAACTAGCAAAGTTGATCATAAAGGTTACCGTGTAAATGTTCGTTACGGGCAGAGTCTTACTGATTTTTGGCCTAATTCAGATGAAGTAGACTTTATGGATGATGGTAACACTTCTTCATTAGGCTTTGTGATTGGTGGAAATTTTGATGGAGCTACCTATGGTACATATCGTGATACTCCTCCATTCCGTTTAACGAAAGAAGAGTTTGTTGATCCAAAATTCCATTGGATGTATAAAGATGGCAAGGCTCCGCAGATTAGTGACAACCCTGCAGATGATAGTGCGCCAAAGTATACTGTAAAAGATGATCAGCGCCTACTTATTCTTGATTCCCGTGATAATTCTCAACGACGTCAAGCTGATCCTATACAGGTAATCATTAAAAAACAGAGCATTGCATCTGCAAAAAATGGCGATACTGGCGATGATATTAAGTATGAGCTTTCTACAGATTCCTATAGTAAGGATGATACTAGCAGTGGTGATTATGTGTTTCCTCCGTCTTCTATTGCAGGCTTTGAGTCAAAAATAACTGGTCTTAAACCTGACAACAGTAATCGTAAAGATGGTGTTAATATTAAGGAAAGGCTCGATGCTGATGACTTCTATACAAAAGTACATGAGCTTTATGAAGAAGTAACAGGTGAAGATGCTCCAGACGAAGATGCTCCAGAAGAAGATAAGGACACTTTTCCTGACCCTGATTATACTTCTGACGAAGATGATGATGATGGAGGACTTGCTCTTAAAAATTTAAATGATGCTATTGCTGAAAGACTTAAAACTGATCCAGCATATAAGAAATATTACGAGTTTAAAAAGAAGTATCATCTTGAGTTTCGTCGCTACTACGCTGGCGTTGAAGAAAAGCTTAAGTTTGGTGTAGAAAATAATCCTTCACCATTTGAAAAAAACAATTGGCTTGAGATGAAGTACAACCGCCAGTCGTACGCCGTGCAGTTTTATAATGCGGACGGCAATGCTATAAAGGACAGCAGTGGCGTTGCTAAAGAAAAACTGCCGTATGAGTATAGCTTGACTAAGCGCGGCAAAAAAGATTTGACGGGCGAAGACAAAGAGCTATACGGAAATGATACGTCTTACGATGCTTCTGTAACTAAAGACAATGCCGATGATACGTCTAAGCAGTTCGATGGCGAGTACACTTTCACGCTTAATGGTACTAAGTACTCCATCGTTCGCCCTAAAAATTTGCCAAATGACTACGTGTTTAAAGGTTGGGCTGTTGATCAGGCTGGTTTTCATCTTATAAATGGCGAGACAAACGACAATAGTGAAGGCGCTGAAGGCGGCAGCAAATCTGGAAGCAAAGCTAAAGGCGAAGTTAAAGATTATACAATGCCAGTTAACGGCATTAAGCTTTACGCTGCATGGGGTAAGCCAACTCATATTAAGCACAAGGTAACGCTTGACTACAATATGCCGCAAATCGACGGAAACGGCAAAGAGATAGAGAACTCCCACGTAGTTACGGAAACGAAGTACCCTCGCTACCAGGTTATTGACGAAAATAAATTAGGCACTCCAACGCGCAAGGGCTACGACTTCTACGGCTGGGAGCTTGCTAAAAAGGGCAATGAAACATTAACGAATCATACTCCGTACGCTTTTGGCAACAAAGTAGTAGAAGATATAACGCTTAGAGCTGTGTGGGTTAAGGATACTCGCTACAACGGCACTTTTAAGCACGTGTTCTTAAAGCCAGGCGTAACGTTTAAGCAGTATAACGATGCTAAACAGGCTCACACGGAAGCCGCGCTTGTAGACCACGTTTCTATTCAAACGGTTTCCGGCTTGCGCGAGCATTTGCGCTACAATGCGGAAGCGGTCTACAGCGACGAAACGCACTTCCCAGATAAGCATTTCACTAGCTTTGAAGCCTCGAAAGATGAGAAACAGAATACTGGCGAGTTTATTTACCAAACGTACAATACGCGCAAGTATAAGGTTCATTACGTAACTGTTGATAAAGACGGCAATAAGAAGGAGCTTCTTCCAGAAAGCGAAGTCAGCTCTGTAAACCAAAAGTACGACGTAGCATTCTACAAGCCGATTGAAGGCTTTATGCCTAGAGAATCGCAGCATACTATTACTTATAAAACTGACGATGATGGCAAGCAGGATGTTAATAATATTCCTGAAATCGAATTCGTATATGACGACATTCGCGTGCTTAAGCGCAAGGACGAATCGCAAGCTCGACCAACCAACTACACGCGCTACGTGTTCAAAGTTGCTGACGGCGAGCAGAACATGGGAAGTATCGCTGATTACAGTGGTCACACTGCTGGAAAGGATGGTTTAGTCTACGACGTTATTGGAGGCACAAAGGCATACCAAATGCCGCTGCCTCAAGATCCAGTTGCAAAGCAAGGCTATGAGTTTGCTGGCTGGACTGTTAAAAAGATTGTAAAAGATGCGCATGGTGTTGAACAAGAGGTAGACGGTATTAATCGTTTACCAGTTCTTTCGGAAACTCAAACGGATCCGAAGGTTGTATACACGGCTACATTTAAGCTTAAGGCGCCTGTTGCTAATGATTTAAAGGTGCTTACACCAACTCAAAGTCTTGGATCTAACTACACAGCTAAAGATCTTATAAAGAATGCTAATGAGTATCCAACTGGTGCTACGTTCAGCTTTGCGTCTGGCGCAACATTCGACAGCACTCCAGGCTTGCACAAGATTAAAGTGCAAGTGCATCTTGATGGAAACACTGCTGACACTGAGGTGCTGTACCGTGTGCTACCAGATTTGGTGTACGCAAGCGATTGGGATAAGTTTAAGACTAGCGACTACGGCAAGGATCATATTAACGATTACGCGTCTATCACTTTTACTGGTGATTGGCAGCAAGGTAGGATTCTTGGTCATGACGGCGAGACTAGCAAGAATAACCCTGCGCTCGTTGCATACGTTTATAAAGGTAAGAAGGATGTTTCTGTACGTGTGCCGCAAGCCTTTGGTAAGGAATACGAGAAAGACAATTACCACTATGTGTTTAAGGGTTGGACTACTAGCACTGAAACCGATCCTGCAAAGATAACTAATTACGATATTAAGTCTGAAGATCGCTACAAAACAGACACGTTTAGTAATGATGTTACTTACCACGCTGTTTACAAGAAGATTGAATACTTCTCGAGTTCGTCTGACGGTGGTGAAGTTCCTAAGGATGCTGTAGTCGCAATCTTCAAGCCTGCTCCAGGTAGATTGTGGGATGACAAAACAAGTGGTCCTAAGGTGTTCTACGTAAAGAAGGGCACTGATCTTGAAAAGATTACAAAATACGGAAGTAAAGCATTAGACTGGCTTAATAGTCAGCTAACTGGCGCTAAGGGAACTTGGTCTCGAAGCAGCATGCGTAATGATGGATCTGACGTTAAAGCTATTGAACCAGTTAAAAGTTGGATTGTTAATGAATCCTTCCAAGAGTTCGTTGCAGATCAAACTCCTTTAGCTACTCCAGATGCTAAGAATGATACTTTGCTTGCAATTCGTGGAGATAAAAGTACTCTTCCAAGTCCAGAAAAGTACATTGCTAATTATGATTCTTTGATTGATAAAACAAAGAATCCAAATGTAAAGAGTGTGAAAGTTGAGTATGCATCTACTGCTCCGACTGTTGATAAAGCTGGCGTTTACACTGTTCCGTTAATAGTCCGTGTTACGTATAACGACTTTAAAGATCCTTCTACTCATAAGGATTATTATGATTATAAGATTGTTGGCAAGCTTAAAGTAATGCACGACTTGATTTACGGAGATAAAAATACAGATACTACTAAGCCAGGCTCTACTACACCATTAACTCCTGAGCAGAAGGCTGAGCAGGAGGCTGAGCAGAAGAAGATTGATGCTCAGTATGCAAAAATCAAGTTTGTTAATAGCTCTAATAGCCAAAGTGCAGAGCAAGGATCTTCTTCTTCTGCAGAATCTGAAGGAACTATTGATGGCCGTAAGATTTACTACACATATAAGAATATTACAGCTAAATCTTCTGGCGTAAAAGCGCCGCAAGCTGTTGGCCAGGATTACGACGAAAAGGGCTATCACTACGTATTCAAGGGTTGGGAGATGCAGCAGGATGCTACAACACCAGTAGTCCCTGTTATGACACTGTTTGCTGCTGCGGCTCCAATACCTACTGCCGTACCAACTCCGCCAAAAATTAAGCTATATTCTAATGCTGACATTGCTAGTATGAAGTTTGATGAAAACACTACTTTTATAGCGCATTATGAGCGTGTAGAGAACGTCATCGACGCTTCTACAACGAAGAAGGCATTGGAAGGATACGTTCCTGCAGTGTTCCTTCCAGAGATTGGTCACCGCTGGATGGATGGTGAATATAAGCCGAAGCTGCTATATATTCGTCCTTCTGCTAAAGACCGCAACGCCACTATTAGATTTATGAAGAAAGTTGCTGGTGATACTGGCAATGAGCTTTATGGATTTAGCAAGTGGCGTATGTTTACAGCTCAAGGTGAGAAACTTGATACTGCTGATGCTGATTCCTGGAATATCTCAGCTCCGCTTATGTTTGTTGCTGAGCAAAGTGGTGTTTCCGACATTACTATTCCAGAAACAATCGTTAGTGCAGGCGATGCTATTCCAGACTTGAATAAGCTTGTGAATAATACTGATCGTAATGTGACTGTGAGCATAAATCACATTTATGGTCAAGGCGTTAAGCCTAAGGATTCTGCGAAAGAGGATAGCAAAAAGAGTTATGTATATAAGCCTGGAACTGCAACTGTTGTTGTAGACGTTACAAGGCCAACTGAGGTTAAAGATACTAATACTGGTAAGCAGAAGACTATAACTACGCGAATTCCAATTCGCGTGCGCGTTTTGCCAAATGTTATTGCGGATCAGGATTTGCCTGCGGCTGGCACGATTGAGGATGAGTTTATTAGTAAAAACTACACTAAGTTTACTTATGTAACTGATCCTAACGGTAAGATGATGTCTAATGTGCACACGTATTGGGTGCGTAAGGGCAAAGAGTCTGCAATAAAGGATTATATTCCAGACGTTCTTGCAAATAATGGCTACGTGTTCAAGGATTGGATGACTTTATCTTCTCTTAACAAAGATGATAATAGAAAAGCGTCTGATTCTGATCGTGAAGCCTTAGCTAAGATTGCAGAGTTGCGTGGAGAGAATTACTTAGCGCGTATAATACGTGGGTCTAAGAACTCTACGCTTGCTGCGTTGAAGAATCTGCTTCTTGAGACTAAGCCGAGCGAATATATGCAGTATGCTGCTTCTCGTGAGAAGCTTGCGCGAATTGCGGAAGATTCTGGTAAGTCGTTTGTTGCAAGCATTATACGTAAATCAGAGAAGTCAAGTATTGCTGTTTTGGAGAATCTGCTCGCTGAGGCTGGTGTTAAGGATGCTCGTATTGTTCTGCCAAATGTAGAAACTGATACGATTATTGTTGCAAACTTCGAGCAGATGGATCCTGTGGAGTTTAAGTTTAGCGGCAAGGCGGTTGTGGGTGTTCCTGCAACGTTTACGCTTGCAAACTTAACTAGGGGAGTTCTTAATGCTGATGGAACAACGAATGCAAACGCAACTGTTTCGGTAAATAATGAAGACTTTATTGTTAATGCGTTGTCTAGTAGTAGTAATAGTAGTTTGGAACAGCTTGGAATTTCTCATTCTTGCGAAGGCACTACTTGCACAATTTCTGGTACTCCGAAGATTGTTGATGGTAAGAAGATTGTTGAGCTTACTTTCACGAGTGTGGATAAGTATGGTCGCAAAGCTAAGGTGACGGTTGATATTGAAGTGCTTTCAGCATCGAATGATGTTAATCCAACGCCAACGCCAACTCCAACGCCAACGCCTGAGCCTGAGCCAACGCCTGAGCCTGATTATTCAACGGTTCCTTCGGATTATGTTGTGCCAGCGCCAGCGCCAGCGCCTATGCCTGCGCCAGCTTCTGCTCCTGCTGAGCCTTTGCAAGACGAGCAAGAGACTAGTGTTGAAGCCTATGCGCTGCCTCAAACAGGTGTTGACGCTTCGCAATCTGCGTTAATCGCAAGCTTGTTAGCGTCTGTTGGTTTTGCTGGATTCGCTGCTAAGCATAGGAGAAAGCGCGAAGATGGTAAGAATAACTAAGCGAGTCGAGGGTAGTAACTAAAATAGCGAAGGTTCCGGTTCACGCTTAGCTATTGGGGCTTTGCGACCCGGGTCGCCCGAATTCCATAGGAGACATTATGAAGCAGGGTATTCATCCCGACTATCACGCAGTGCAGGTTACCTGCTCTTGCGGAGACACTTTTGTAACTCGTTCCACCGCAAATGGCGATCATATGACGGTTGACGTGTGCTCAAAGTGCCACCCATTCTATACCGGCAAGCAGAAGATTCTCGATACCGGCGGCCGCGTGGCTCGCTTCGAGAAGCGCTACGGTAAGAAGACTAAGTAGCTTTTTAATCGCCAGCCCTGCTTTCGTGTAACTTCGCGGAATCGGGGCTGGCGTTTTATGTGCTAAACATGCGTGTATCTTGTAATATTTAAATTTAATATTTTCGATTTAAAAATCCGCGTTATGCGCGACTATAAAGGAACAAAATGGCCGAGTCAATAGATGAGCAATTCCCAGCAGCGGTTACAGCTCTAAATGAATACCGCGATATTGAAAATCGCATGGGAGAGCCAGAAGTAGCGTCTAATCCAGACGCAATCCGCAAGCTCGGTCGTAGGCACGCAGAACTCGGATCAATCGTAAGCGCGTACTTAAATTACAAGCAGCTTTGCGAAGACTACGAAGTAGCTAGCGAGATGGCAAGCGAAGACGAAGACTTAGCAAAAGAAGCAAAACATTTAGAAGAACAAATTCCAGCAGCAAAAGAAAAGCTTCGTACAGCGCTGATTCCTAGAGACCCAGACGATGCGCGAGACATGATTATGGAAATCAAAGCTGGTACGGGCGGCGAAGAAGCGGCTCTATTTGCTGGCGATTTATTGCGCATGTACATGCGTTACGCGGAAAAGCGCGGCTGGACTACCGTAATCCAAAGCGAAAACGCGACGGAACTTGGCGGCGTAAAAGACGTGCAGCTTGCGATTCGCGCAAAAGGCACGCCTGCTCCAGAAGACGGCGTGTGGGCAAGCATGAAGTATGAGGGCGGAGTGCATCGCGTGCAGCGAATCCCAGTTACTGAATCGCAAGGTCGTATTCAAACTTCCGCAGCTGGCGTAATCGTGTTCCCAGAAGCAGACGAAGACGATGACGAAATCGAAATCGATCCAAAAGATCTTAAAATCGACATTTTCATGAGCTCTGGCCCTGGCGGACAGTCCGTGAACACTACTTATTCTGCGGTTCGCATGACGCATATTCCAACGGGAATTGTTGTTAGCATGCAAGACGAAAAGTCGCAGATTCAAAACCGTGCGGCCGCACTTCGCGTGCTAAAGTCACGTTTGCTTGCTATGAAGCATGAGCAGGAGGCAGCGGAGGCTGCGGATATGCGCCATTCTCAGGTGCGCTCGTTGGACCGCTCTGAGCGAATCCGAACATACAACTTCCCAGAAAATCGTATTGTGGACCATCGCACAAACTACAAGGCGTACAATCTTGACCAGGTGCTTAACGGCGACTTGCAAGCGGTTATAGACAGCGATATTCAGGCGGATGAAGCCGATCGTTTAGCTAATGCCAAGTAAGTTAAATTAGCCAAGTAAGTTAAGTACGCTAAGTAATCTAAGTAAAATCACCACGTGGCTTGTAAAATGCAAGAAATTTTGCACATTTTGCGCACATCTGCCGAAAAACTTGAAGATGCAGGTGTAGAGTCGGCAGAATACGACGCACGTTTACTGCTAGCACGCGCTTGTGGCGTAAGTTTGGCAGACTTAAACAAAGCGCTAATACTTGGCGATTTTAAGGATTTTTTGCCCGATTATGCTAGCAAATATAGCGATTTTATATCTAGACGTGCTTCGCGCGAGCCATTGCAACACATTATTGGATGCGCAACTTTTCGCTACATAGACCTAATAGTTGGTAAAGGCGTTTTTGTGCCAAGGCCCGAAACAGAAGTGGTAGTTCAAGAGGGAATAGATTGGATTCGCGCAAATAATCTAAAAAATCCTATTGTTTTAGACTTGTGTGCAGGCTCGGGAGCAATCGGACTATCTGTTGCAAGTGAAGTTGCAGACGCGCAAGTGTGGGCTGTGGAAAAGTCGCCAGAAGCTTTTGAATATTTGCAAAAAAACTACCGCAAAATCGCGGAAAAATATGATATTTTAAACAGATATCACGCAATATTAGGCGATGCTACAAACGTTAATCTGCCTGAAACAGCTGCGATTAAAGAGAAAGTAGACGTAGTAATCACAAACCCACCATACGTGCCAGAAAGCCAGCCAGTAGAGCAGATTGAAGCTCGCGACTACGACCCTAAAATGGCGTTATATGGTGGATCTAAAGACGGACTACTTATACCGCAAAAAATTATGGAAGCTAGTTTTGCGTATTTGCGTAGGGGTGGAATAATGATTATGGAACACGATATTACGCAAGGCAAAGCTCTTGAAGATTATGCAAGAAACATAGGATTTAGCAGCGCAAAAGTCAAAAACGACTTAACAGACAGAGCAAGATTTGTAGTATGCAAAAAATTGTAGTACGCAAAAAAGAGGCTAAAAATGAGTAAAATTTGCACGATTAACGAAGAATCATTGCAACTCGCGGCGCAAATAATCAACGCGGGCGGCGTAATTGTAGTGCCAACAGACACAGTTTACGGAGTGGCGTGCGACCCATTTAACGAGGCGGCAGTAGCGAAAATCTACCAACTAAAGCGCAGGCCGCGCACAAAAGCCTTGCAAATACTTATGAGCAGCGTAAGCGACCTAGAAAAACTTGGGCTTTACTTGCCAAGCCCACTAGACGTGCTGGCGGAAAAATTCCTGCCAGGCGGATACTCGCCAATCGCGCGCGCAAAAAAAGATTCGGTAGCTACAAGGCTTGCTACGCTTTGTAAAGCAGATGAAAGCAGTAAGAAATGTGAAGCAACGCAAGGCGTGCGTGTGCCAGATTGCCCAGAGCTAATGAAAATTTTGCGCGTTACGGGGCCATTGGCTGCATCCAGCGCAAACCGCAGCGGAAACGAGAGTGCAGACAGCGTGGAAGAAGCGTTTGAGGCTTTTGGAGACGAAATTCCACTGTACTTAAACGCGGGGCCAACGCGTTCGCATGTAGCAAGCACGGTAGTTGGCGCGGATTCAGCAGACGCGGACGGAATTGTGATTTTGCGCGAAGGCGTAATAAGCGAAGAACAGATAAGAGCAGAAAGTCGCAAGAAATGAGGGTATACCTGTTTATAGCAGCAATCGCAGGCGGCGCAACGTGGCTAATAATGCCGCTTGTACGTCATCTTGCAATTCGCATAGGAGCCGTAGGAAAAGTGCGCGCTCGCGACGTTCACACAATACCTACGCCCCGTATGGGTGGGGTTGGAATGCTATTTGGCTTTGCGGTGTCGATGGCGTTTGCAAGCTCCATGCCTTTTATTTCTGGGCTTTTTGCAGGAACACATCAGCCGTGGGTGGTTTTGGCTGGAGCTGTACTCATATGTCTTTTGGGTGTTTGCGACGACATTTGGGATTTAGATTGGATGTTAAAACTTGCAGGCCAATTGCTAATAGCTGTTTTTGTAGCGTGGGGAGGGCTTCAAATCGTAGCGTTGCCGCTCGGCTCTTTAGTTACAGCGTCTCCAAGTCTTTCAATCGCAATAACCGCAATACTAATCGTGGCTTCAATTAATGCAGTCAACTTTGTAGACGGACTAGATGGGCTGGCTTCTGGAATTGTAGCCATTGGCGGAATCGCATTCGCAACATACTCTTATATTCTTGCACGCACATCTCCAAGCTACGCTTCAATGGCAACTCTTATAGACGTTGCAATGGTGGGAATGTGCGTAGGATTTATTTTGCACAATTGGCATCCAGCGAAGCTTTTTATGGGCGATTCTGGCTCCATGCTAATCGGGTATTTAATAACTTGCGCATCTATTATAATGACGGGTCACTTAGACCCATCTTCCGTGCACACAAGCATCTATTTGCCAGTATTTATGCCGATTTTGCTGCCGATTTTAGTGCTGTTTCTGCCAGTGTTAGACATGTGTTTAGCAATATGCAGAAGGCTTGCAAAAGGGCAGTCGCCAATGCATCCAGACCGCATGCATTTGCATCACAGAATGTTGCGTATTGGGCATTCTGTGCAAGGAGCGGTGCTTATTTTGTGGGGATGGGCGGCGCTTATATCTTTTGGGTCAATAATGATTCTGTTCTTTAAAGCCGTTTACGTGCTTGTTGGCATGATTATTGCGGCGGCGCTGCTTACAGTGCTTACAATGATGCCATATTTGCGCAGGCGGCTGCCGGAGTTACGAAATTCGTAAAATCGTAAAAAGCGGAATGTGCTTTAATTGATGCTAATCGCAGTACCCGTGGCATTAGTCGCAGATAATCGTAGATAGTCGTAGATAATCGCGCTGTAGTAGTTTTATATCAAAATCGCCACTAAATATTGTGTATGAAACGCGACTTTTGCAAACGTCATAGCAAAAACGTATAGTAACCCTATGGTTACAACTGATATGAACATGCAATCTGCGTATACTCCTGTTCCTCCAATTTTCGAAAAGCTCGGCCTCGCATATGACGATGTGCTGTTGCTTCCAAACGAAACCGATGTAATTCCATCCGAAGTAGATACAACTACTCATCTAACTCGCGAAATCACTATGAAAGTGCCTGCAATTTCTGCGGCAATGGACACTGTGACCGAGTCGGATATGGCTATTGCAATGGCTAGAAATGGTGGAATTGGCGTACTTCACCGCAATCTTTCCATTGATGATCAAGCTGCGCAAGTAGATATTGTTAAGCGCAGTGAGTCGGGTATGATTACCGACCCTCTTACTGTTCACCCAGATGCAACGCTCGCCGATTTAGATAAATTGTGCGGGCGCTTCCATATTTCGGGCTTGCCAGTAGTAGATGGCGAAAATCGTTTAGTTGGCATTATTACCAATCGCGATATGCGATTCATTGCTTCCGAAGACTACGACCGCTTAAAGGTTAAGGATGTGATGACGCGCGAAAATCTTGTAACTGGTCCTTCTAATATTTCTAAAGAAGACGCGCATCGTTTGCTTGCGGAAAACAAGGTTGAAAAATTGCCTCTGGTTGATGCCGAAGGCAAGCTTACGGGTTTGATTACTGTTAAGGACTTTGTTAAGACTGAGCAGTACCCAGATGCCACTAAGGATGATCAGGGTCGCTTGCGTGTGGCTGCTGGCATTGGTTTCCTTGGGGATGCTTGGCAGCGTGCGTGCGCGCTTATGGAAGCTGGAGTTGACGTTCTTGTGGTTGATACCGCAAACGGTGAGGCTCGCTTAGCTCTCGACATGATTCGCCGCATTAAGGCAGATAAAGCTTTCGATGGTGTGCAGATTATTGGCGGAAATATTGCAACTCGCCAAGGCGCACAAGCTATGATTGACGCTGGCGTTGACGCTGTAAAGGTTGGCGTTGGTCCAGGCTCTATTTGCACAACGCGTGTTGTTGCAGGCGTTGGTGTGCCTCAGCTTACTGCAGTTTACGACGCAGCTCAGGCTTGCAAGGCTGCCGGAATTCCATGTATTGCAGACGGTGGTATTCACTATTCTGGCGATATTGCTAAGGCTTTGGTTGCTGGTGCGGACACAGTTATGCTCGGCGGTACTTTGGCTGGCTGTGAGGAAGCTCCAGGCGAAAAGGTTCTTCTTCACGGCAAGCAGTACAAGCTTTACCGCGGCATGGGCTCGCTTGGCGCAATGGCTCCTCGTGGTAAGAAGTCTTATTCGAAGGATCGCTACTTCCAGGCAGACGTTACCAGCTCAGACAAGGTGGTTCCGGAAGGCGTTGAAGGCGAAGTTCCATATCGCGGTCCACTTAACGCTGTGCTTTACCAGCTTCTCGGCGGTTTGCACCAGTCCATGTTCTACGTTGGTGCGCACAATATTAAGGAAATGCAGGAGCGCGGCCGCTTTATTCGCATTACTGATGCTGGTCTTCGCGAATCGCATCCTCACGATATTGTGATGACTGCAGAAGCGCCAAACTATAGCGGTTTCCACAACTAAATCGCAAGTTGCGCAAGTTCGCGTATAAGTCGCGTATAAATCGCAAGTAATTTTGCATTAAACGGCGAAAAGTTAGCTAAGTCTTATTTGCTACTTTCTAACTTTTCGTCGTTTTTGTTTTGACAATTCGTATAAAATTATTGTATAGTTAGTGGGATATCCCACTAAAAATGAGGTGTTTTGTGGAAGTAGTGAAAGATTATGACGTTCGTCTTGATAGCAAAAAGCGTGTAACTCTGCGCGGAGCTAAATATCCCTATTACAATGTTAAAGAATGTGATAACGGTTGTATTTTATTAGAGCCTCGTGAGCTTACTGTTCCAAAGAGTATCTCTTCTAAAACTCTTAAAAGCATGGATGAAGCAATTCGCAATTTTAAGATTGGCAAAGTCTCTGAACCAGTTGATCTTTCTGACGAAGCACGTCGTCAAACTGAAGCTCATGAGGGAAAATCATTTAATAACACAGATGAACTTATGCAGGATTTATTAGATGCTTAAATCAATATTTCGCTCGCCTCAACTCATAGTCTGTGGGAAGATGTAGGCTTGTGGGTTCGAAAAAATATTAGGAAAGGAACGAAAATGGCAGAAGCTAAGGAAGATCTTACGTTTACGCCGGAAGAATCGCGCTTAATTTGGATTGATTGCGAGATGACTGGTCTCGATATTTTCCACGATGAATTATGCGAAGTGTCTGTAGTTCCAACTGATTTTAATTTGAAAGTTCTAGACGACGGCATTGATTTAGTGATTAAGCCAAGTGATGCTGCCGTGAATCACATGAACGATTTTGTGCGAAATATGCACACGTCTTCTGGGCTTGTTGACGAGTGGAATAAAAACGGTTTGCCGTTAGAAGAAGCGCAAAAGCAGGTTGTTGAGTATGTAAAGCGCTTTTTGCCAGAGCGCGGAAAAGCGCATCTTGCTGGAAACTCCGTTGGCTCCGACAAAAAATTCCTCGACCGCTACATGCCAGATTTAATGGCAAATTTGCACTATCGCGTAATCGACGTAAGCACGTTGAAGGAAATTTCGCGCAGACTTTACCCGGATGTTTACCGCAATAAGCCGGCAAAACACGGCGGTCACCGCGCGCTCGCGGATATTATTGAGTCGATTGACGAGCTTCGTTACTACCGTGACATGATGTTCGTACCAGCTCCAGGACCAAGCGAAGCACAGGCAAAAGCTGGCGCGCAGCATATTGAAAGCACGAGCTTGCTTCGTGACTACGAGCGTCGCGGAGAAGCATTAGAGGACGTAAATTCCGCAGAAAAGCGCGATTATTAAACGCATTAAACGCATTAAACGTAAATAGCGCAAATAAAAGGTGCTGCCAATGAAGCAATCGGAAGCGTTAGAAATAATAAACGCGGGTGCAAGCGTGTTTTTAACGGGCGCTCCTGGGTCTGGAAAAACGTATGTTTTAAACCAGGCGGTTCGCTCAATGCGTGAAAACGGTTTAAGCGTTGCTGTAACAGCTTCAACCGGTATTGCAGCAACTCATTTAAACGGCCAAACTATTCACTCGTGGAGTGGAACAGGCGTTGCAAACGCGCTTACCGATTCGCTTCTTAAAACCATTCGATCTAGGCGCGCAAAGCGCATAAAAGCCACGGATGTGCTTGTGTTGGACGAAGTTTCCATGATTCACGCTTGGCTTTTCGACATGGTTGACGAAGTGTGCCGTAAGTTGCGCAAAAATGATTTGCCATTTGGCGGCCTTCAAGTGGTGGTTTCTGGCGATTTCTTCCAGCTTCCGCCTGTTAGTACGTCTACGCGAAATCGCGATGTATTCGAGCCTAGCCCGGAGTTTATTGCATCGCGCGAAAAATATGCGGCCGCTGGCAAAAATCCCGAAGGCTATATTACGGAATCGTTTGCGTGGGATTCTCTAAAACCTGTTGTGTGCTATTTAACAGAGCAACACAGGCAAGATGATGGCAAGTTGCTTAATGTTTTAACGGATATTCGCTGCGGGCGTGTGAGCGATGAAGATAAGCAAGTGCTTGCTAGTCGCCTTGGCGAATATCCTCAAGATAGCGAAGTTTCGGTTCATCTTTTCCCTACAAACTCGCAAGCGGACGGCTTAAATAATGTGCAGCTTGCAGCAATCGACTCTGAGCCTCACGAGTTTGTAGCAACAGAAGCTGGGCCAAAAAATCTTGTAGAGCGCTTAAAAAAGAACATGCTTGCCCCCGAGCGTCTTGTGCTAAAGGCTGGTGCAGCTGTAATGGCTTTGCGAAACGACCAAGATAAGCAATATGTGAACGGTTCTGTTGGGCGCGTATTGCGATTTGTGCCTGAATCCAAAGGTGGCTGGCCTATTGTTGAGTTTGAAAACGGCAATATTGTTACTCTTAAGCCTGCTGCGTGGGAGATGACGGATGGCGAAACGGTTCTTGCTAGCGTAAATCAAGTGCCACTTAGATGTGCGTGGGGAATTACGATTCATAAGTCGCAAGGCATGACGCTTGATAGTGCTGTTATGGATTTGCGCCGTACTTTTGCGCCTGGAATGGGCTATGTTGCGCTTTCGCGTGTGGAAAATTTGAGCGGGCTTTATTTAGAGGGCATTAATGACAGCGCGTTTAGTGTTTGCACGGATGCTGTGATTCTTGATGGTTCTTTGCGTGAAGCTTCTAAACGCGCTAGTGAGCTGCTTGCTAGCGAGGGCGTTCGCGCGTTTGAAGCTGGTAAGGCAAATGGTGATTTTGCGAATCAGCAAGAGTTTGATATTTTTTGCGCTAGCGATTATGCAGATAATGACGAATTTTCCTTTGACGACGAGTTTTAGATTTAGTTTTTGTTTAAACGGTGTTCTTGCTTTTGTTTCCCGAATTGGCCGAAATGGGAACAAACGCGGGGGAAAGGGAACAAACGCGGGCGCGACGACCTGCCTTCGAGCTTAAAGCGTAGCGCGCGAACGATTCTCGTGTTGTGTTCCGCTTTTTGTACCATTTTTTGGCCAAATTTGGTACAAAGTGCGGAGTTGTTTGACGCTTTTTGTACGTGTTTTGGGTCAAATTTGGTACAAAGTGCGGAAAAGTTTGACGGATTTTGGTACAAAGTCGGGAAAGTGTTTTTGCTTTTGTTTAGTAGTGTAAACAAGTGTTTATGTCCTCATGCGCAAATAGATTGGAACGCATGGATTCTAATGTACTTCGTATGTCTAAACTGTTCCTTCGTACGCTGCGCGAAGACCCAGCAGACGCGGACGTGACCTCCGCAAAACTCATGCAGCGCGCAGGATACATTCGTAAATCCGCTCCAGGTGTGTGGACGTGGTTGCCGCTAGGTTTAAAGGTACTCAACAAGGTTCAAGCGATTATTCGCGAAGAAATCAACGGTATTGGCGCTCAAGAAGTTCACTTCCCAGCGCTTCTTCCACGTGAGCCTTACGAGGCTACTAATCGTTGGGAAGAGTACGGAGACAACATTTTCCGCCTTAAGGATCGCCATGAGGCTGACTATCTTCTTGCTCCAACGCACGAGGAAGTCTTTACTCTTCTTGTAAAAGACATGTATTCTTCGTACAAGGATTTGCCACTAACCTTGTACCAGATTCAAACTAAGTATCGCGACGAGTTCCGCCCTCGCGCTGGCCTTATTCGCGGCCGCGAGTTTATTATGCAAGACGCTTACTCGTTCTCGATTGACGAAGATGGTTTGAAGTCTGCTTATGTAGAAGAGCGTGCTGCTTATTCGCGCATCTTTGACCGTCTGGGTATTAAATACGTGATTGTTCACGCTGTTTCTGGCCCAATGGGAGGGTCTGATTCCGAGGAATTCCTGGCTCCTATGGCGATTGGCGAAGATACTTTTGCTCTCGCTCCTTCTGGCAAGGCTTGGAATGTTGAGGCTTTGACCACGCCAGAAATGCCAGATGTTGACTACTCTGCAACTCCTGCTATGCAGGCTCTTGATACTCCAAACGCTAAGACGATTGAGGATTTGGTTAAAGTTTCTAATGATTTGCATCCGCGCAAAGACGGACGCGAATGGCAAGCTAGCGACACCTTAAAGAACTTGATTATTGCTGTTAAGCATCCTGCAGATGCAGCTGGCGGCGAGCATGATGAGCCATGGCGAGAAATCGTAGCAATTGGTGTTCCAGGAGATCGCCAAGTAGATATGAAGCGTCTTGAAGCTCAATTTGCTCCAGCAGAAATCGAAGAAGCAACCGAGGATGATTTAAAGGCGCATCCTGAGTTTGTTAAGGGCTATATTGGCGCTGGCGTTTTGGGTCCGCAGGCACGCAAAGATGGCAGCAAAATTGCTTGCCCAGTTCGCTACTTGATTGATGCTCACGTTGCAAAGGGTAGTGAGTGGATTACAGGAGCAGACGAAGAGGGCAAGCACGTTTACAACGCTGTGTACGGCCGCGATTTTGAGGCGGATGGTGTTGTGGAGGCAGCTCTTGTTCGTAGCGGCGACATGAGCCCAGACGGTTCTGGCCCGCTTAGCTTTGAGCGCGGCGTGGAAATTGGCCAGGTGTTCCAGCTTGGATTAAAGTATTCAAAGGCTTTGGGCTTAAGTGTTCTTAACGAAAACGGCAAGTCGGTTCCAGTGTGGATGGGCTGCTACGGCATCGGCGTTAGCCGCGTAATCGCATGCCTCGCAGAAACGCACCACGACGAAGCTGGACTTGCGTGGCCAATGGCAATTGCTCCTGCTCAGGTTCATGTTGTTGCAACAGGCAAAGATCAGGTTGCTTTCGATGCTGCCGAAAAGCTTGTTGACGAGCTTAGCAAGCAGGGAATCGAAGTAATCTTCGACGATCGTCCAAAGGTTTCTCCAGGCGTAAAGTTTAAGGATGCGGAGCTTGTTGGCGTGCCTCTGGTTGCTGTTGCTGGACGAGACACCGTAAACAATGGCACGATTGAAATCCGCAATCGCAACGGTTCTGCTGTAGAAGCGGTTCCAGTTGACGAGGCAGCGGCTCGCATTGTAGAGCGCGTTCGCGAGCAGTTGTAATCTGCTAACTAAAACAGCTAAAACAGCTAAAACAATATTGCCGTTGATATAATGCATTGCATATTTGATATTTGCATATTTGCTATTTTCGTATGTGTGCATTATTTTCAGCGGCAATATTGCTATGAATATCAGCAAAATTTTAAAGAACACTATACTTGAGTCTAATGTTTAATATCATTAGACTTTTCTAAAACTCATTGGCGCCTCCTTCAATGTCGTCGTATTGATTTTCATCTAATTGGCCTCCAAAATCGGTTGTTTCTTCATCTTCTTGAGTAGAAGAATGTGATTTTGAAGACTGTGATTTAGAAGACATTGGGTTCTTGATTGCAAAGTTTTGGTTTTGACCATCTGCGGATTCGTTATAGTCTTTGTTTTTAGACTCTGCATTTACAATGTTTTTGTTTTTTGCATACGAAGTCTTAGTAAATTCACTGATTCCGCGATTTAGGTCGTGTCCGATTGATGTTGCCTCTAGAACCACACGCGATCGGTCTTCTCCATCTTTGTGCCAAGATTCCGTGTTTAAATTTCCGCAAACTACGATTGCGTCTCCCTTATGCACGCTTTTTAGCACGTTTGACGCCAGCGATTTGTATGCTTTTACGGTCATCCATGTTGTTGGGCGCTCCTTCCACGCTTTTTCTTCGCTGTGGTAGTAAGAAGATGTGCTTCCGATTCTAAGTGAGCATGCGGGCGCGTTTTCGTTGCGACTAAAGTTTACTGGGTCACTACCAACGTATCCGCTGATTGTTAATGTTGCTTGTTGCTGTGCCATATTTTTCAACCTTTCAAAAGTTTGGACTGCGACTAATTTAAGTCTCGAAGTTCATCGCGCAAAACCGTGTTGATTATCGTGGCTTTTGGCAAATTCGCCGCAGTAAAATCAACTATGATATATGAAAAATAGTTGTGCAAGATATTTTTATCAATGTGGTTAAAGCCTATGTTTTATACACATTGATAAAAAATCCTTGACAAAATAGGCAAAAGCGAGTAGAGAAAACCAGACGTTAAGTAGCACAGATACTCAAGCGATACAAAAAAGCCTGCTTACGTATTAAACGCTTGCAGGCTTCTATATTTTGATTTATTTTTGACTTATTTGCGACTTATCTGCGACTTACCAAATGTGTACGCGCTCGCTTGAATCGAGCCACATCTCGTCGCCTTCCTTAACATCGAAAGCATCGTAGAACAAGTCAACATTTCGCGCAATGCCGTTAGTGCGGCACTCTGCAGGGGAGTGTGGGTCGATTTGAAGGTATTGCTCCGCAATCTCGTTACGAGACTTAGAGCGCCAGACCAACGCGTAGCTTAAGAAGAATCGCTGCAAAGCAGTGAAACCATCAATCTTAGGAGCGTTTAGCAAAGTTTCGCGAATCGCAGCGTCGCTTCCGTCGATTTCTTGCCCCTTGCTCTTTTGCAAAGCAAAAGCGTAGGCTTTAAGCGCAATAGTTACGCCGCTTAAATCACCAATATTCTCACCGATTGTTAAAGCGCCATTTACGTGAGGCATTGCATCTCGCTCTTCTTTGCTCTTTAAGTGAGAGTATTTAACAATCAGCTGCGTTGGCGTAAACGCATTGTATTGCTCAATAAGCTTTTTAGTGCGCTCAGTAAAGTTGGTCTTGTCTTCTTCTGTCCACCAATTGTTAAGCACGCCGTCGCCGTCGTATTCGCAACCTTGGTCGTCAAAACCGTGGCCGATTTCGTGGCCAATCACGGCACCAATAGCGCCGTAATTGGCTGCGTCTGGAGCGCTCGGGCTAAAGAATGGTGGTTGCAAAATCGCAGCTGGGAACACAATTACGTTAAGTAATGGATCGTAGTAAGCGTTAACAGTTTGCGGAGTCATCTGCCATTCTTCGCGGTCCACAGGTTTTCCAACTTTTGCAGTATACCTACCAAACGCAAATCTAGAAACTTCGCGCATATTATCAATTAAGCCAGCGTCTTCCCTAATATTTAGCGCAGAGTAGTCAATCCAATGGTTTGTGTAACCAATATTTGGCTCAAACTTGCTAAGCTTTTCCAAGGCCTTTGCCTTAGTCTCCTCGCCAAGCCAGCTGCTGTGAGAAATCGACTCGCGGTAAGCGTTAATAAGATTGCTAACTAAGCCTTGCATATACTTTTTAGACGACTCAGGGAAGTGCAAGCGCACGTACTCGCGGCCAACTTCTTCGCCGCAAGCATCGTCAACAACTCCGATTGCGCGCTTCCAGCGGTCGCGAGGCTTTGTGGCGCCAGAAAGCACTTTGCCGTAGAAGTCGAATCTAGCTCCAGCAAAGTCTTCGCTCAACATGCTTGCCCAGCACAAAATCACGTGCACGCGTGCCCAAAGCTTTAAATCTTCTAAGTCGGCTTCTTGCCAAATCTTATTCAATCCTTCTATAAAGCTTGGCTCGTGAACTATTACTTTGCTAAAAGCTTTGCGAACATTAATTGGCTGATTCTTTGCTTCTTCCGAGTCATCGTAAGCCTTTTGGGCAGCATCCAAGAATGCGTCAAGATTCAGCGCTTCAAGCGTTTTTGCCAAATCCTCATAATTGTAAGGATTATAAGTTTTTTGAGAATCGCGAGTTGCTACGTTATCCCAGTGGTTGCTTGCGATTTGCGTTTCCACCTTCAAAAAGAGCTCGGCAAGTTCCTGGCTAGCGGCAGCATCTGCATACCCAGCCAATCGCAGCAAAGAAGCCACCATTTTTACGTATTCTTCGCGAATTGGAGCGTAACTATCCTCGCGATAGTACGCTTCGTCTGGCAAGCCCAATCCACCCTGCTCAATATGCATAACATTTGTTTTAGGGTCTTTAGGGTCTCCGTAAACACCAAAACCAAACATTGCATTTGGGCCGCCGTATGGAGTAAGAGTAGCAATAGTGCGAACCAAATCTTCTTTACTGGCCGCCGCATCAACAGCGTCTAAATCGCCTTTAATTGGCGTAATTCCAGCTTTTTCAATAGCTGCAGTATCCAAATATTTACGGTACAAAGTTTGCGATTTTTTGGCTGGGCAATCTTCGCTTTCTAAAATATCTCGAATTTGCGTCTCTGCATCTTCTGAAAGCTTGTAGAAAGCACCAAACATTGGCTTATCTTCTGGAAGAGTGTAAGTGTCAATCCATGGACCGTTTACGTAACGGAATAAATCGTCTTGTGGTTGAATAACTGAAGAGAAGGAAGCTGGGTCAAAATTTACAGCGGAAATTTCTTTCTGCGTTTCTTTGTTATTAATTTCATTGTTATTAGGCATGTGCCTAGATTACAAGTATTAAGCGACATCATTAGCTAGTATTTTCGCCATATTTTGCGCTATTTTCGTGCCTGCGCGTTAGTCTTAAATCATGATTGAACTTAAAACTCCATCCGAGATTGAAGCTATGAAGCCTGCGGGTCGCTTCGTTGGTAGTATTCTTAAAGATTTACAAGCAATGACAAAAGTTGGCACAAATCTTCTTGAGATTGATGACTTTGTTCGCCAACGCATTATGAGCCGTAAAGGTGCGTCTTCTTGCTATGTTGACTATGCTCCCGATTTTGGAACTGGTCCTTTTGCGCACTACATTTGCACATCTGTAAACGATGCAGTTCTTCACGGAGTTCCATACGATTACAACCTTAAAGATGGCGATTTGTTGACTCTTGACTTGGCGATTAACGTTGACGGATGGGTTGGAGATTCTGCTGTTAGCTTTGTGGTTGGAAAGCATGCGGACCCTGAGGATTTGCGCTTGATTAAGTGCACTGAGGAAGCTTTGGAGGCTGGAATTAACATGGCTCAGCCTGGAAACCGCCTTGGCGATATCTCTGCAGCTGTTGGTTGCGTTGCTCACGAGTATGGCTACAGCGTAAATCTTGAGTTTGGCGGCCATGGAGTTGGTCATATTATGCATGGCGATCCGCATGTTCCTAACGATGGCACTGCTCACCACGGCTACAAGCTTCGCCCAGGCTTGGTTATTGCGATTGAGCCATGGTTCTTAAAGACTACTGACGAGATTTATCAAGATCCAAAAGATGGTTGGACTCTTCGCTCTGCTGATGGTTCTCGCGGCGCTCACAGCGAGCATACGATTGCAATTACGGAGAATGGCCCAGAGATTTTGACCGTACGCTAGACTTATAAATAGTTGATTTTGTAAGTATTTTGCAAGTAGTAATTGCGTAAAACAAGTATATAAAGAGGTACTTTAAGTAAATGGCGGAATTTGATTTTGCCCAAGCGTTAAATGATGTTGAAGCAAAGTATTCTTCGATTTCTAAAGCAATAGATGTCGATTCGTTGAAGTCTACGATTGCAGATTTAGAAAAGCAGGCTGCTGAGCCTGGACTTTGGGATGATTCTGAGCATGCTCAGCAAGTTACAAGTAAGCTTTCTGCAGCTCAGTCTCAGCTAAAGCGTTTGCAAGCTGTAGATCAGCGCATTGAAGACGCTAAGACTTTGATTGAGCTTGGCCAAGAAGAAGGCGATGCTGATTCAATGAATGAAGCTCAAGAGGAGCTTGGCTCTATTGCTCACGAGTTGGACGATATGGAAGTTCAGACTCTTCTTGACGGCGAATACGACGCGCGTGCGGCCGTTGTTACAATTCGTTCGGGCGCAGGCGGCGTGGACGCGGCTGATTTTGCGCAAATGCTACTTAGAATGTACTTGCGTTGGGCAGAGCGAAATGGCTACAAAACTAAGATGATGGACACATCTTATGCGGAAGAAGCTGGTATTAAATCCGCCACTTTCCAAGTGGATGCCCCATACGCGTATGGCCGTCTTTCTGTAGAAGGCGGAACGCACAGAATGGTTCGTATTTCGCCATTCGACAATCAAGGCAGGCGTCAAACTGGCTTTAGTGCTGTTGAAGTAATCCCACTTGTTGAAGCTACGGATCATATTGATATTCCAGATTCCGACATTCGCGTGGATACTTTCCAAGCTTCAGGACCTGGAGGCCAGGGTGTAAATACCACGTATTCTGCGGTTCGTATTACGCATTTACCAACCGGCTTGGTTGTTTCTATGCAAGATGAGCGCAGCCAGATTCAAAATCGCGCTGCAGCAATGGCAGTTTTGCAATCGCGTTTGCTTGTGTTAAAGCATGCGGAGGAAGCTGCAAAGAAGAAGGAACTTGCTGGAGATATTAAGGCAAGCTGGGGAGATCAGATGCGCTCTTACGTTCTTCACCCGTACCAGATGGTTAAGGATTTGCGCACAGGCTACGAAACCTCGCAAACTCAGGCTGTTTTTGACGGCGATATTGACGGCTTTATTGAAGCTGGTATTCGCTGGAGGCATGAGCAAAGAGTTGCTGCAAAACACTCATAGCTTGCTCTTAAGTTGCTTTGACTTTTGCAAAGCGCGTAAAATCAAAAACAATCTATAAAATAGTAAAAAGTAAAGCATATCGTTCAATAGTTCGTAAAGGAAAATGCAGAATATGTCTCTGATTTCGCTAGAACATGTGTCGAAGATTTATCCTAAGGGCACGCGTCCTGCTTTGGACGATATTTCTTTAGAAGTTAATCGTGCTGACTTTGTGTTTCTTGTTGGAGCGTCTGGCTCTGGCAAAACCACTCTTTTAAGTTTGCTGTTGCGCGAAGAGGAAGCAACTAAGGGCGAGATTCACGTTGCTGGCAATGACTTGCGCCGCCTTGTAAATCGCCAGGTTCCGCAGTATAGAAGGTCGCTCGGCTTTATTTTCCAGGATTATAAGCTGCTGAACAATAAAACTGTGTATCAGAATGTGGCTTTTGCGCTAGAGGTTATTGGAACGAGTCGCTCTACAATTAAGTCGCTTGTTCCGCGCGTTTTGGAGACGGTTGGGTTAACGGGAAAAGAAAATAATTATCCGCACGAGCTTTCTGGCGGCGAGGCTCAGCGAGTTGCCATTGCGCGCGCGTACGTTAATCATCCGCAAATTCTTCTTGCAGATGAGCCTACTGGAAACTTGGATCCTACAACTTCGCTTGGAATTATGGAAGTTTTGGACGCCATTAATCGCACGGGTACTACGATTGTTATGGCTACGCATAACGAAGAGATTGTTAACTCTATGCGCAAGCGCGTTGTGGAGCTTCACGCTGGAAAGATTGTTCGAGATGAGCGCGAGGGTTCTTACGATTCTGCGCTTTACTTCCCAGATGCCGATGTTGAGCAAAAATCGAAGGCTCAGCAGGCTGTAGAAGGCGACTCCATTAGTGCGGCTGTTTCTTCGGCAAATGGTGATTCTAGCAATGACTCTAATGATGGCTCTAATGGCGTCTCTAACGCTGCAAATAGCGAAAACTCATCTGCAAACGCAGGCGATTTAGAGGAGTCGCAAGAAAATTATCGCTTTATGTCTAAACGTGCAAAGCGTGCTGCTCAAGCAAAACAGGCCATGGATGCTGTTGCTCAAACTCTGCAAAATGGTTCCGAAGACAACGAGGGCATTGCTCGTCTTGCGCAATCGGTTCATTCTGGCAGAACAGGTAGATATGGCGAGGTTTTCCAGCCTCTAGAAACCACTATGACTTGGGGACGTGGACTTTCGATTCCGCCTGCTCCTCCTGCGCAAAAGTCGGCAGATAAGGCAGATGGCGCGGATAACGCGGATAAGTCCGATGACGCAGATAATGCGAGTAACGCGGATAGTGCTGATAAGGTCGATAAGGCCGATAAGGCCGATAAGGTTGATAACACGGATAACACGAGTAACGCAGATAGCGCAGATAACAGCGAAAATCTTAAGAACGAAGGAGACGAGTAATGCGATTAAGGTTTATATTCTCCGAAACGTGTATTAGCCTACGCAGAAACGTTTCTATGATTATTTCGGTAATGCTCGTTACCTTTATATCGTTCTTGTTTATAGGCGCATCCGTTCTTATGCAGGCGCAAATCACAAAAGCTAAGGGCGATTGGTACGACAAAGTGGAAGTGGTTGCGTGGCTTTGCCCAGATGGAACAAGTCAGGCAGCGTCTTGCGCTTCTGGAAAAGCTCCAACAAAGAGCGAAATCGTAAAGTTAGAAAACATTATTAACCAAGAACTTGGCTCAGACGTTTCAAACATAACTTACGTTAGTAGAAGCGAGTTTTACAAGAACACTTTTCTTAAGCAATATCCTAATGGCTTATATCAAGGGCGTACTTTAACCGCTGCCGATATGCAGGATTCTTTGCGATTAAAGCTTACAAATCCAACAAAATATCAAGTTGTTTCCGAAGTTCTTTCTGGGCGTGATGGCGTAGAAGAAGTTGTAGACCAAAGGCAGATTTTTGACCCTGTGTTTAGTGTTTTAAATCATGCAACAGCTGTAACTATTGTGCTTGCTGCAGTAATGGTTGTTGTTGCGATTATGCTTACAGGAACTACAATTCGCATGTCTGCAGCCTCTAGAAAGCAAGAAACAGAGATTATGCGACTTGTGGGCGCTTCTAATTGGACGATTCGTATGCCGTTTATTTTAGAGGGCGCTTTTGCTTCCCTTATAGGATCTTTGCTTTCGGGGTGCGCCCTTAGCATTGTTGTTAAAGTGTTTATTACGGATTGGCTTGCGCAAAACGTTCGCTGGATGCCGTTTGTTAATCAGGCTACTGTTTGGATGACTGTTCCAGCGCTAGTTCTGGGGGCTGTTTTGCTTTCGATAGTCGCCTCCGCGTTTGCTCTTAGACGCTATTTGCAGGCGTAAATAATCTTAAATAATAAGTGTTGTAAAGCTTAAGATTAGTTTGAAACGCTTATGCTCAGTAGGATTTTCAATGTATAATTCGCATTAGTGCTTGTAAAGGTTTGAAAGGAAAACATGTTGGGTAGCAAGTTGGAAAGCAAGTTGAGTAGCAAAAGATGTTATTTTTACTATTCTAAACGCGTAGCTGTTAGTGCAATTGCGCTAAGTGTTATTATGCTTTCTACAGTTGCTACTTTGATTGCATACAAGCCTTTGCGTGCCGATGCAGTAACAATGCAAGACTATAACCGAAAAGTGCAAAGTAATGCGGCGCTTAAAAAGCAGCTGGCTGGTGTTAGTAAGCAACTTGCAGATAAGATTTTAGAGCTTAACGATTTAAACGAACATAAAATTCCAAACCAGATTCGAGCTACTCAGCAGGCTCAAGATCAAGCTCAGCAGGCCATGAGTCTTGTGGAGTCTACAAATCAGCGTTTGCAGTCTGCTCAAAAAGATAAGCGCGATTTGGAAGAAAAGATTAAAAAAACTGGCGAAGATTTTGACGATGCAAAGGCTGCTGTGGCTGCGCTTGCTAGAAAAAGTTTCCACGGCTCAAATGCTTCTAACGTAATGGCAATGGTTACTAATTCAACAACAACCGAGCAGTTTGTTGGTAAACTTCAGTCTGAGGCTGCAGTTGCACGCAGTGAGGCGAATGCTGCTAACGATGCAGCTGTTACTTTGAGCAACTCAATGAATAGACGCCAGCGTTTGGCTGCTATAGAAACCGCGATTGAAAAGTTAAAGCAAAAAGCTCAAGATCAGGCTCAGAGTGCGCAGGCTGCTGCTAAGGCTGCTCTAGATAAGCAGCGTTCTTTGCAGGCTTTGCGAGACCAGGGAAGTGCTCTTAGAAAGCAGTTGGAAAGCCAAAAGAGCAGTCTTACTTCTCGCGCAGCTAGAGAGGCTGCGGAAATTGTTGAGTTAAAATCTCAAATCGACGCTCAAGCTAGGGCTTTGGCTGCTACGGCTGCTGCAAGAATGAACCCTAACGCTAATCGCCAGCAAATGCGTGGCGGCGGGTGGAGCGCTCCTAATTTGCCAGCTTTGCCTCTTTCTAATGGCGCTGCAAATGGAATGAATTACACGGTTCCTGGAAACTGTGCGGCGGGTTCGGGCAATTGCTATGGCCACAATACTGGAAACACGGTTGGCGGCTCTGCGTACCCTGCTCGCCAGTGCACACTTTGGGCGTATATGCGTAGATCGCAGCTTGGATTGCCTGTTGGATCGTTTATGGGAAACGGCGCGGAATGGGCGAATTCTGGGCGAAAGCTAGGATATTTGGTAAATCGCACTCCGCATGTTGGCGCTATTATGGTGTTTAGTAGGGGTGCTGCTGGATCCGACCCTACGTACGGCCACGTTGCTGTTGTTGAGCGTGTAAACTCCGACGGCTCTGTGCTTATATCCGAAGGTGGCGTTGGTTTTGCAACGTTCCCATCTTATAGAACAATTCCTAATGCAGGAAATTACGAGTACGTACATTATTAGAGTTTATTAAACGCTTTTTGCGGAGGGCATTTTGGATAAAAAACCTGGTTCAGATGGCACTTTAACTGTTGCAAGAAATAAAAAAGCAAATCACGACTACGCGATTGAAGATTGCTACGAAGCGGGCATTGCTCTTACTGGAACCGAAGTTAAGTCTTTACGAGAAGGCAGAGCTTCTTTAGCCGAGGCTTTTGTAAACATTGATAGGCGTGGCGAGATTTGGCTAGAAGGCGCAAATATTCCAGAATATCTAAATGGAACGTGGAATAATCATGCCCCTAAGCGTAAGCGCAAGCTGCTTCTTCACGCGGTTCAAATTGCTAAGCTTTCTAGGCAGATTGAAGCTAAGGGCTATACGATTGTGCCTTTGAGGATTTATTTTAAAGGTAGCTACGCTAAAGTTGAGATTGCTCTGGCGCGAGGCAAAAAAGAGTACGATAAGCGGCAAGCTTTGCGCGAAGAGCAAGATAAGCGCGAGGCTTTGCGAGCTATGCGATACAAAAATATGCAATCTAGGTGATTCGCCGTTTTGCTCAACATTTTCGGTAAGTTTTTCCCGATTTTGTTGCACGACACGCTGATTTGAACAACATTCTCGGTAAAACTTTCCCGATTTTGTAGCTGATTTTGCCGTGTTGAACAACATTTTCGGGAAAATCTTGCGCTTTTTGTTACGCGACACGCCGTATATTATTCATTTTTGTGAATAATATACGGCTTTTGATTTTCGGATTCGTTATTTTTTGCTGATTTATATCGCATTTATGTATGGCAATTTATGAATATGCAGTTTTTGCATTTTCATAATCGCAATTTAGTAGGGATATCGTGTATAGTTATGCATATCACTGTAAATTATAAGTTATTGATTGTTTAAGACTGAAGGATTGAACAGGAGAAGAAAATGACTAACAGCAACACAATCTTTAAATCAATTAAGCCAATTGCAGCAATTGCAACTCTTGCATTGATTGGATGCACATGCGCATGCGGCCCTGCCGATTCTAAAGCAGCAGACCCAGATGTGGCACGCAGCTACGATGTAAGCAAAGTTCAAAAAGACGATGAGATTGCAAAGTTGGTTCCAGAAAGCGTTGCAAAAACTGGCGAACTAACTGTTGGCGTAAATGTTAGCTATGCTCCTGCAGAATTCTTTGCTGCCGATGGCAAAACCCCAGTCGGTTACGAAATTGATTTTTCTAAGGCGCTAGCAAAGTTGATGGGCTTAAAGGCTAAGATTATGCATGCTCAGTTTGATTCCATTATTCCAGCAATCGGAAGCAAGTATAACGTTGGAATCTCTGGCTTTACCGTAAATGCTGAGCGCATGAAGTCCGTTGATTTTGTAACGTACGCAAATGCTGGTTTATCTTTTGAAGTTCGTAAAGGCAATCCAACTAAGGTGGATCCAAAGAATCTTTGCGGTAAAAAAGTTACATTAGAAACTGGCACTGTTGGCGAACCAATCATGGAAGAAGCCAAGAAGCAGTGCGCTGCAAATAACGATAAGCCGCTAGAAATCATGAGCTTTAAGGATCAAACAGATGCCACTACAGCATTGCTTTCTGGCCGCGCAGACGTTATGTATGCAGATACTCCTGTGGCTGGTTACGCTGCAATAAAGAATAGCGGAAAGCTTGAGATTCTAGAAAGCAGCAACGACGCTGAGCCAATGGGCGCAGCTGTTAAAAAGGGCGATGCTAAAATGCTAAAGCTTATTAAGGCTGCAATCGATAAGCTTATGAAGAATGGCGTTTACAAAGACATTCTTAAAAAGTGGGGTGTTGAAAACGTTGCCATTAAAGAATCGCAAGTAAACCCAGAAGTCTGATTTTAAATTTGGCGTGCGTTTATAGCTATTAGCATAGGTAAATCGCACGCCTTATTTGTTTATCTGCCTATGTGTTTGCCTATGCATCTTCCTATGTATTTGCATTGATTTTCTACGCATTGCACACGTGTTAATTAGTAATCTACAACCCAAAGCTTTAATGGAGAAAGTATGTTTAACAATTTAAGTAAGAAGCATTTACAAAATTCGCCTAGCGGCGAGAGCGTTTTGCCGGTCAAAAATCCTGGACCAATCGTGGCTGGCGTAATCGTAGCAATAATCGCATGCTCGCTTCTTTATTCAATAGTCACCAATCCGCGATTTGAGTGGGATGTTGTTGGAATTTATCTTATAAGCAATAACGTTCTTACTGGTATTGGTTGGACTCTTATACTCACATTCTTGTCTATGATTATTGCAATCGTTCTTGCTATAGGATTGGCTATGATGCGCAAGAGTGTTAATCCTGTTTTGCGGGCTGTGAGTTGGTTCTTTATTTGGTTTTTCCGTGGTACGCCTGTTTATACGCAGCTTGTTTTTTGGGGTATGTTTGCTGTTCTTGTTCCTAAGTTGAGTATGGGTATTCCGTTTACGTCTGTTGAGTTTTTCTCGATTGATTCTAATGTTGTTATGACTTCTTTGAATGCTGCTGTTATTGGCTTGTCGCTTAATGAGGCTGCGTATTTGTCGGAGATTGTTCGTGCTGGCTTGGAGGCTGTGGATGCTGGTCAGGTTGAGGCTGCTCAGGCTTTGGGTATGGGTAGGTCTTTGACTATGCGTAGGGTTGTTTTGCCTCAGGCTATGCGTATTATTGTTCCGCCTTTGGGTAATGAGACTATTGGTATGCTTAAGACTACGTCTTTGGTTTTGGCTGTGCCTTTTACTTTGGAGCTTCAGTTTGCTACTAATGCTGTTGCTAATCGTATTTATAAGCCGATTCCGCTTCTTATTGTTGCTAGTATTTGGTATTTGGTGATTACGTCTGTTTTGATGGTTTTGCAGGTTATGTTGGAAAAGCATTTTGGCAAAGGATTCGAAGCAAAAGACATTGTAAACAATACGCAAATCAACTCGAATGCTGCAAAGCGCGGAGACAAGGCCATTAAAGCCGCTAGCAATGCGGTAAATGGTCGCAATAATGCAACAATGCTTGGTTTTAATGCGTAAGTTGCGTTAATCGTAGTGCTTAAGCTACTTATAGGTGTTTATAGGTGTTTATAGGTGTTTATAAGTGCATTATCAATGATAAAATTCCATTAGTTTTGATTAGATTTGAGGAAAAATGACTGATATTTTAACGGTTGATACACAAAGCCAAAATGTTACTAAAAGTGATACTCCAGCAGTAGTCATAGAGGATTTACACAAGTCCTTTGGCAATTTGCAAGTTCTTAAGGGCGTTAATATGACTGTTAAGCCAGGAAGCGTAACAGTTATACTTGGGCCTTCGGGAAGTGGAAAGTCAACTTTGCTGCGATTGGTGAATCAGCTAGAAACAATCACATCTGGAAAAATCACCATTTACGGCGAGCGCATTGGTGTAAAAACCGTTATGCGTAAGGGCAAAGAGGTTTTGCAGGCATTAAACGATAACGAGATTGCGGCTCAGCGCGCCAAGCTTGGAATGGTGTTCCAGCGTTTTAACTTGTTCCCACATATGACGGCTATTGAAAACGTTATGGAAGCGCCAGTGCACGTTTTGCACATGGATAAAATTGCAGCTCACGATTTAGCGGTTAAAGAGCTTGAGCGCGTTGGAATGGCAGACCGCGTAGATCATTATCCTTCTCAGCTTTCGGGCGGACAGCAGCAGCGAGTTGCGATTGCTCGCGCGCTTGCAATGAAGCCAGAAATCATGCTTTTTGATGAGCCTACATCTGCGCTAGATCCAGAGCTAGTTGGAGAAGTGCTTAATGTTATGCGAGACTTGGCAAACGATGGCATGACAATGATTGTTGTAACGCACGAGATTGGTTTTGCTCGAGAAGTTGCAGATCAGGTTGTGTTTATGGACGGTGGAAAAGTTGTTGAATGTGGAACGTCTGGAGTTATAGATAATCCGCAAACCGAAAGGTTTAAAGATTTTCTGCACAGCGTTTTGTAAGCTTAACATATAAATATAAATACGTAAAAATTAAGGCATTTTGCGTAAAATCATGAATAATTTATGGCTGTGGTGTTTGCTGCAGCCTTTTTATTTTGATTAGCACTATTATTCAAACAATTTTACGCAAAGAATATCTTGCACAATGTTTGGCATGTTTGCCTAATAACAAACATAGTGTAAAGTTGTTCATTGTTTGAATATTCCATCCAATTTATTCGGAGATTAGTATGAGTGATGCATGTTCTTCATGCGAATCAAACTCGCATAGTAAGAACGGCGTTCGTGTATCTCGTTGGCTAAGATTTGTTGCTGCGTTTACGTCGCTATCTTTACTAGGATTTTCTAGTGCTTGTGGAACAAGCGATGCGGTTGGGCCAGATCCTCTTTTAGCGCGTAGCTACGACGTTAATCGTATTAAAAAAGATAAAAATATTGCTGCAATGCTGCCAAAAAAGCTTGTTGAAAGTGGCGAGCTTGTAATGGGCACTAATGTTGGATATGCACCAGCAGGATTTTATGCTCGAGATGGAAAAACGGTTGTAGGCTACGAAATAGACTTAAACAAAGCGTTAGCAAAATTAATGGGGTTAAAGCTTCGCATTGTTCACGCGCCATTTGATGCGATTTTGCCATCTGTTGGAAGCAAATTCGACATTGGTGTTTCGGGATTTACGGTTAGCAAAGAGCGAGAAAAGTCGGTTGACTTTGTAACGTACGCGGATGCTGGTTTGCTTTTTGTTGTTAGAAAAGGCAATCCAACAAATGTGAATCTTAACGACTTATGCGGTAAAAAAGTGTCTGTACAAGTTGGCACAACAAGCGAAACTCAAATGTATGGTGCTAGAGATGTTTGCAAGGCAAGTCGTAAAGCTCCATTAGATGTTCTTGCTTTTAGGGAACAAACGGATGCTACAACTGCAGTAGTGGCGGGTCGTGCAGACGTTATGTATGCAGACGCTCCTGTTTCTAGTTTTGCGATTGATCAAACGGACGGTCAGTTGGAGCCGCTGGGTAAAAGCCGCGATAAAGCTCTTATGGGCATTATTGCTCAAAAAGGAGATACTCAGCTTGTGGAAGCAATAAAAGCTGGTATTGAAAAGCTAATACAAACGGGCGCGTATCAAGAAATAATGAAGGCGTGGGGCGTTGAAGACGTTATGATTAAGCACCCAGAAGTAAATCCAAAAGTCTGATTGTTTTTGGTTGTTTAGAGTAGGATTATGAACATGTTTGCTAAAAAGAACAACAACGAGCGCATTTTGCCAGTAAAAAATCCTGGGCCAATTATATCTGGCATTATTGTGGCGATTATAGCGTGTGCTCTTGTGTATTCAATTGCTACAAATCCTAGATTTGAGTGGGCAATCGTTTGGAAGTACATTTTTAACGAGAACGTTCTTGCTGGTATTGGTTGGACTTTGTTGTTGACTTTGCTTTCTATGGTTATTGCGATTGTTTTGGCTGTTTGTTTGGCTATGATGCGCAAGAGTGTTAATCCTGTTTTGCGGGCTGTGAGTTGGTTCTTTATTTGGTTTTTCCGTGGTACGCCTGTTTATACGCAGCTTGTTTTTTGGGGTATGTTTGCTGTTCTTGTTCCTAAGTTGAGTATGGGTATTCCGTTTACGTCTGTTGAGTTTTTCTCGATTGATTCTAATGTTGTTATGACTTCTTTGAATGCTGCTGTTATTGGCTTGTCGCTTAATGAGGCTGCGTATTTGTCGGAGATTGTTCGTGCTGGCTTGGAGGCTGTGGATGCTGGTCAGGTTGAGGCTGCTCAGGCTTTGGGTATGGGTAGGTCTTTGACTATGCGTAGGGTTGTTTTGCCTCAGGCTATGCGTATTATTGTTCCGCCTTTGGGTAATGAGACTATTGGTATGCTTAAGACTACGTCTTTGGTTTTGGCTGTGCCTTTTACTTTGGAGCTTCAGTTTGCTACTAATGCTGTTGCTAATCGTATTTATAAGCCGATTCCGCTTCTTATTGTTGCTAGTATTTGGTATTTGGTGATTACGTCTGTTTTGATGGTTTTGCAGGTTATGTTGGAAAAGCATTTTGGCAAAGGATTCGAAGCAAAAGCAGATAGCATTCATAGCAACAGATAGCATTAATTGCAAAACATGTAGATTAATTGCAAAACATAATTGCAAAACATGTAGAAACACACACGTTTTATAACGTAGAATAGAAAATTATGTGTGGAATTGTTGGATACGCAGGTTTTGGCACAGTTTGCTCAAAGCCTTTAGAAGTTTGCTTAAACGGATTAGAACGCTTAGAGTACAGAGGCTATGATTCTTCTGGTGTAGCTCTTGCTGCTCCAGGAATGGATTCTATATGCGTGCGCAAAAAATCTGGTCGCTTAGCTGTTTTAAGAAAAGATATAGCCGAAAATCCAATGCCAGAGGCGAGCGTTGCAATAGGCCACACACGTTGGGCTACAAATGGTGCTCCATGCGATTTAAATGCGCATCCACACATTAGTGCAGACGGAAAAATCGCCCTTATTCACAACGGTATTATTGAAAACGCTATTAGTCTTAAAGAACAAATGCAAAAAGAAGGCATAGAGTTTTCATCTCAAACAGATACAGAAGTGGCAGCCAAAGCGCTTGGAAAAATCGCAAACCAAATAATTGAAGAAACTGGTAAGCCAGATCTTTTTAAAGCAATAAGACAAGTTGCAAAAATTCTTAAAGGTGCTTTTACTCTACTTGCAGTTGACGTTAGACAACCTAATATTGTTGCTGCCGTTCGCCACGATTCGCCACTTGTAGTAGGTGTTTCAAATAACGAGTATTTTCTAGGTTCCGATGTTGCGGCTTTTGTAGAATACACAGATAAGGTTCTTGAAGTTGGTCAAGATCAGGCTGTTTTAATCGGAGATATAGAGGGGAACGGAAAAGCACAGCTTCGTCTTACAGATTTTGACGGCAACGAGATTGAAAACCCTAGTTACTTTACTGTAGACTGGGATGCTTCGGCTGTAGAAAAAGGCGGATGGGATTCCTTTATGGATAAAGAAATCCACGAAGATCCGCATGCTGTAGCCGATACTTTGCGCGGGCGATTTGATGCAAAAGGGAATATTATTCTAGACGAAGTTAGGATTAGTCAAGATATTTTGCGTTCAATCGATAAGATAATAGTGGTGGCTTGTGGAACAGCAAGCTACGCTGGATTAGTTGCAAAATATGCGATTGAACATTGGGTGCGCGTGCCAGTGGAGGTGGAGCTGGCTCACGAGTTTAGGTACAGAGATCCAATTTTAACGCATAGAACGCTTGTTGTTGCAATCTCGCAGTCTGGCGAAACAATGGACACGCTAATGGCATTAAGGCATGCGCGAGAGCAGGGTAGCCGCGTGCTTGCTATTTGCAACACTCAAGGCTCTAGTATTCCGCGAGAATCGGATGCTGTACTTTACACGCATGCGGGACCGGAAATCGCAGTGGCTTCCACAAAAGCCTTCGTTGCGCAAATCGTAGCTGCATACATGCTTGGGCTTTATTTGGCTCAAGTCAAAGGAACAATGTACAGAGATGAGATTCAGCAAATTGTGTCTCAGCTTAAAGAAATGCCAGATAAAATCCAAAACGTTTTAGATACGCAAGCTGATTCGATTATGCAGGCTGCAAAGCAAACAATCGACGCAAAATCGTTCTTGTTCCTTGGAAGGCATGTTGGATACCCAGTGGCGCTAGAAGGTGCGTTAAAGCTAAAAGAGATTGCGTACACGTTTACAGAAGGATTTGCTGCAGGAGAGTTAAAGCACGGGCCAATAGCGCTTGTAGACAAAGGCGAGCCTGTTGTTGTGATTGTGCCATCTTCTAGAGGAAGAGACGTTTTGCACGCTAAGGTAATCTCTGGAATCGAAGAAGTTAAGGCGCGTGGAGCGTTTACGATTGCTGTTGCAGAAGATGGCGATCCAGATGCAGAACGCTACGCGGATATTGTATTTTGGCGTCCTAAATGCCCAACTTTGCTAAGCCCGCTTGTAGATGTTGTAGCTTTGCAGATTTTTGCAATGAATATGGCAAAGCTTAAAGGCTACGACGTTGATAAGCCTAGGAATCTAGCAAAATCCGTAACTGTGGAATAGCAGTGAGAGTTATGTATAAAAGAAGCCCGCGCAAAAATCGCAAGCAGATTGTTGACTGTTTTGTTAGGCGCATAATAACTGCTGTTTTATGTGTTTTTGCTGTTGTTTTTTGTGCGTCATGCGGATCTGTTGATTCTAGAACAAAAATCACAGTGTGGTCTTGGGAGCCAAGCATGAAGCGGATTGCAGCGGATTTTGAGAAGCAAAATCCCGATATTAAAGTTACAATAAAAGACACAAGCGGGTATGGCAATCTTAACAGTGCTATTCAAGACGGCTACGGCATGCCAGATGTTGCGCAATTGGAGTACCATGCTTTGCCGCAATACGCAGTTAGTGGGCAGCTTTTAGACATTACAGATAGGGTGCAGGGAACTCAAACTTTTTATACTCCAGGATCTTGGTCTTCTGTGCAATTAGGTGGACGTATATACGGTTTGCCAATGGATTCGGGGCCTTTGGCGTGGTTTTATAATCAAGACGTGTTTAACCAGGCAGGCGTGGACGCTACGCAAATTCACACTTGGAAAGACTATATTCACGCTGCAAGAAAGCTAAAAAGCATAGGCGTTTACATTGCTGCCGATGCTGGCGATGCAAGCTTTTACAACGCTATGATTTGGCTTTCGGGCGGACACCCGTTTATTACTTCGCACGACGGAAAAACCGTTACAGTTCGCTTAAGCAAAGACAAGGGAACAAAGGATTTTACTAAATTCTGGCAGTCTATGATTGACGAAGACTTAGTTGATACAAGGCTTACAACCTGGACTCCAGCTTGGAAGAACGCTGTTGGGTCTGGCAATGTTGCTTCCGTTTTTGCTGGAGCTTGGATGACATCGCTTTTAATGCGCGATATTCCGGGGGGAGCAGGGTTGTGGCGTGTTGCAAGAGTTCCAACAATGGATGGCAAAAATCATAATGCGCAAATGGGTGGGTCTGCGCTAAGCGTTTTGCAGTCTAGTAGAAAGCCAGAAGCTGCAATGCGTTTTGTTGATTTTGTTTGCCACACTCAAGAAGGCATTAAAGAACGCGTTAGTGCGGGAGCGTTTCCAGCAGACGTTGTAACTCTTAGAGATAGCGCATTTTTAAATAAGACTACTGTTTTGGATTCTCGGGGGATTAAAGTGCCATATTTTGGCGGTCAACGCTTTAATCGAGTCTTTGCTGATGCAGCGCAACATGTGTATACGGGGTACAAGTATTTGCCATTTGAAGTTTATTCGCGTAGCGATTTTCGTTCCACAGTTGGATTGGCTTACGATTGGAATCGAAAGTCAAAAGCGCGCTTAAACATTAAAGCCATGATTGACGCTGGAATTAAGCAAGATGATGGCAAGGATTTTGTTCTTCCAGACGATCCTGGTCCTAAGATTCGGCTTAAAGATGGAATTGCGCTTTGGAAAAAAGACTTAAAAGAATACGGGTATAATCAGGGCTTTGTTGTGCGCTAGTGTGTTAGTGTGCTTGTGCGCTAGCGCACTAGAAAAGTCGTCTAGCAGCCCGTTGTTCTTCTATAAATCTCGTACATTCCTTTAAAAATCAAGTTTGGATCGTAGTAATCGATTGCTTTAACATCTTTTTCAAAAAGACGACCCAATCCGCCTGTTGCAACAACCTTAAAAGGCTCGTCTATCTCTATTTTAAATTGCTCAATCGTGCGCTCAATGCCACCTAAGAAGCTGTAGTAGAGTCCAGCCTGCATAGCGGGGCGAGTGGATTTTGCCAAAACGGATTTAGGGCGCGAAATCTCAACTTCTGGAAGCTGAGCCGCATTATCCCATAGCGCTGCCGCAGCCGAACTAATTCCCGTGCAAATAAGTCCGCATGTAATGGCTGCGTTTTCATCAACGTAGTTATAGGTTGTAGCAGTGCCAAAGTCAATTACCAATACTGGGCCGCCGTATTCTTTAAACGCTCCAACGCAATCTGCTAAGCAGTCTGCGCCTAAGGATCGTGGCTCGTCAATCCTAATATTTACGCCAGTTTTTACGCCAGGGCCTACAATCATAGGGTCGATTTGCAAAAACTTAACAATGCTTGCACGGAAGGAGTGCATAACTTTTGGAACAACCGAAGCAACAATAACATCTTCAACATCGTTTACACTAAAACCGCTTAAATTAAGGAATTGCGTAATCATAATGCCGTATTCGTCGGAAGTGTGATTTGCTTTTGTAGTCATTCTATAAGTGCCCACAATCTTGCCGTTATCTAAGAATCCAAGCACAATATTCGTGTTGCCAATATCGACTGCTAAAAGCATAACCGCCTCCGTTGTGTTTGTGTGTTGCCAAACTTAAGTATGCGTATCTTTAGAGCAATACTACATTAATGCTAAGTCTGTTGCGGGCAATTACAAGCTTTCCTTGTTTGGAGTTGCGTTTTAGGAAATCACCATCAAAGTGTGTCGGTGTAGAAGAGTAGGTGATAAAGTCGAAAACAATGGCAGCGAGGCTAGAAAGGAAATGTAAATGATAAATCGTCAAGCAATATTGCATAGGCCACTTTCCCAGTATGCGTATTCTACGGCAGAATATTGCTTAACAATTCGCTTGCGTGCGGCAAAGAATAATCTTAGCTCATGCGTTTTGCATTACGGAAATCGCGTTGATTTAACTCCGTTAGATAAGTTCCGCACGCTTAAAATGGAAAAGATTGCAAGTGACGATTACTTTGACTACTATGAAGCGAATATAAGCGGCGATTTAGATAGAGTTTGTTATTACTTTGAGATGCAAGATGCGGATGAGCACTTGTATTTGTACGCCGATACTATTGCGGCTGATTTTCCAGAAGATCGCACAGAAGTCTACCAGTTCCCATTTATTCGCCGCGAGGAGATTAGCGACGTTCCACATTGGCTTAAAGAGGCTGTTGTTTATAACATTTTCCCAGATAGTTTTGCGGATTCTAAGCGTGGAATAAGTTGCGCGGCAAAAGATTATTTTGATGAGAAAACTGGCCAAACTTTGCACACTCGTTTGGGTGGAACAATTAGAGGCATAATTGAAAATCTTGATTATATTGAGGATTTGGGCTTTAATTGCCTGTATTTAAATCCAATTTTTACAGCTGCAGAATACCATCGTTACGATCTTCTTGATTACTACCATGTTTGCCCTAATTTAGGAACGGACGACGATTTTAGGGAGCTTGTTAGCGAGGTTCATAATCGCGGCATGCACATAATTATTGACGGCGTTTTTAATCATTCTAGTTGGTACTTCTTTGCTTTCGACGATGTTGTTAAAAATGGCGAAAATTCGCAATACAAGGACTGGTTCTACGGGCTAAAGTTCCCTGTTAAGCGCCCCGAAGATGGCGAGCGCCCAAGCTACACGTGTTTTGCGTATGAGCGTAAAATGCCAAAGCTCAATACTTCTAATCCACAAGTTCGAAACTATTTTATGGACGTTTGCCGCTATTGGCTTGAAGATTTTGATGTTGACGGTTGGCGTTTGGATGTTGCGAATGAGGTTGATAAAGACTTTTGGCGCGCTTTCCGCACTGTTGCTAAAAAGACCAAAAAAGATAGCGTTTTGATTGCGGAGATTTGGGAGAATTCTGAGCGCTGGCTGCAGGGAGACATGTTTGACTCCACTATGAACTACGAGTTCCGCAAAGTTTGCCGCGATTTCTTTGCTTTTGGCAAGATTAACGCGCGCGAGTTTAATAGTCGATTTGTGGATATGCTTTTAAGATACCCATTCCCGATTGTTCAGGGTCAGTTGAATTTGCTTGATAGTCATGACGTTAGTCGCTTTAGGAGCTTGTGCGCGCAAAATTCCGCGGATTCTGGCGATTCTTGCGAGCAAGATAAGCGATTCCGCTTGGCTGAGCTTTGTTTGCTTACATCTGTTGGAACTCCAAGCGTGTTCTACGGTGATGAGCTTGGGGTAGTTGGTTTTGAAGAGTGTGATTATCGCGCCGCTATGCCTTGGGCAAATCCTGTAAAGGATAATCGTGACTTGTTCCGCGAACTTATAAAATTGCGTAGAAGCAACGATTGCTTTGTTCATGGCAATTTTAGGGTTCTTGACTATGATGAGCGCGGAAAGTTTGTGTTTGCGCGTACAACTGATTCTAAGCGCGTTGTAGTGGCTTTAAATGCGTTCAATGAGTCTAATGATTCGTTTAGTGCTTTGCCAGATTGTGAGCCGATTATTAGTTACAATTATGATGCTCAAAATCATGCTCTTGGAGCATTTGGATACGCGATTTTTGAAGTAAAATAGCGATTTGCTGGCGATTTAATAGCGATTTAATGGCGTTTTAATAATAGAAGTGGCACTTAATCAAGTGATTTAAGTGCCACTTTAATTTACAAGAATTTACAATCTTAAGATATCTACAAATCCAACTACAAATCCAAGAAAAGTTGGTGGATTCTTGTGTCTTCGTCAAGCTCTGGGTGGAAAGCTGTGCCAATCTGGTTTCCTTGGCGAGCAGCCACCACGTTGCCGTCTACAGTTGCAAGAGCCTCGGCATTTGGTCCAACTTGCGCAATATAAGGCGCACGAATAAATGTCATTGGAACTTTGCCAAGACTGCCAAAATTAGATTCGTAGTGGAAGCTTCCAAGCTGGCGTCCGTAAGCGTTTCGCTTAACAGTAACGTCTAGAGTGCCAAATCCGCTAACTTCGTTTCCTTCCACGTTCTTTGCAAGCAAAATCAGCCCTGCGCAAGTGCCAAGAACAGGCATTCCGCTTGCAATTTTCTCGCGCAAAGGCTCAAGCATGTTTTGCTCTTTAAGAAGATTTGATTGCACAGTGCTTTCGCCGCCAGGCAAAACAAGGCGGTCAAAAGATTGCTCCAAATCTCGCGCTTGACGAAGCTCAATAACGCGCGCGCCCAGCTTTTCCAGCATTAAGCGATGCTCAAGAAAAGCTCCTTGAACAGCTAGAACGGCTACAGTATGCGCGCAATTATTTGTATTGATAGGTGGGTTTGCCAAAATAATTCGCCTCAATCACTCACCGCGATTGGCCATTAAGAGCTTGATTTCTTGCTCGTTAATTCCAACCATTGCCTCGCCCAAATTCTCGGAAAGCTTAGCAATCATCTTAGCGTCTTTGTAATTAGTAACAGCCTTAACGATTGCAGCAGCACGCTTTGCTGGGTCGCCAGACTTAAAGATGCCAGAGCCAACGAAAACGCCTTCAGCGCCAAGCTGCATCATCAAAGCAGCGTCTGCAGGGGTAGCAACGCCGCCAGCGGCAAAGTTTACAACAGGAAGCTTGCCGTTCTGTGCAACGTACTTTACAAGATCAAAAGGCACGCGCAAGGTCTTAGCTTCTTCAAAAAGCTCATCTTCGCGCATGCTTGTAAGCTTGCGGATTGCGGAATTCATCATTCGCATGTGGCGCACTGCCTGAATTACGTCTCCAGTTCCTGGCTCGCCCTTTGTGCGAATCATGGAAGCGCCTTCGTTAATTCGGCGTAAAGCCTCGCCCAAATCCTTGGCGCCACAAACAAATGGAACTGCAAAATCGCGCTTGTTAATGTGGTACACGTCGTCGGCTGGGCTAAGCACTTCGCTTTCGTCAATGTAATCAATCTCAATGGCTTCAAGCACTTGCGCTTCTACAAAATGACCAATGCGGCATTTTGCCATAACAGGAATAGACACAGCCTCTTGGATTCCGTGAATCATAGCTGGGTCGCTCATTCTAGAAACGCCGCCCGCTGCACGAATATCGGCAGGAATACGCTCCAACGCCATAACAGCGCAAGCTCCAGAATCTTCAGCAATTTTTGCTTGCTCTGGAGTAGTAACATCCATAATTACGCCACCCTTAAGCATTTGTGCAAGCTGGCGATTTAGAGCAGTGCGGTCTTGGCCGCCGTTATTTTGCGGATCCGAAGATTCGTTTACTGTTACTGTAGTATTCAAGTTCTCTGCCATTATTCCTCGCTTTTTATTGGCGTTTTATTGGCGCATTTTGCGTGCATGTTGTGTAACACGTGTATGTGTGTGTAACATTTTTATGCGCACGTTTGCAAGTTTACGTCTGATGGAATTTAACCACATTCATAGGATATGTTGATTAAAATGACGATAAATTTTTTGCAAAAACGCATAAATGTCAATCACTTATAAACATAAATGTCAATCACTTATAAATAAGTTTTTAGACTCGCTCTAGCTTTAATTGACTTGTGAGCAAGCTACGATTGTATACGCCGTTGACTTGTGCTGCAAAAGTGCAGCTTTTCTAAGCAACGAGCTTAAAAATTGAACAGGTATGTATCTAATTCAATCCAGAAAGGTTTGATGAATGGATAACAAAGAACCCAAGAATGGCGCATACTCTAAAGATGTGACCAAAGAATTCTCTGGGCAAGAAAATGCAGAAGAATTGCAGTTTGGCTCTAGCACAGATGCTTCTCTTAACGCTGCGTCTAAAAGTGTGCATAACACTAATAAGCGCGGTTTAGGAAAATTCTGGCTTGTTTCTGTAGCAGTCGTAGTAATCGCAGTAGTTAGCGCGATTATTGCAACGTTTACAGGTCCGCAAAAAAATTCTGCAAGTCAAACATCTTCTGCGCAAGTGTCAAATAAAACCGTGTCAATCGGCTTAAAGCTTGCTCCTACAAATCTTGATATTCGTAACCAATCTGGCTCTGCTTTAGAGCAGCTGCTGATTGGAAACGTGTACGAAGGTCTTGTAGCTAGAAACGCTAAGAATCAGGTTGTTCCTTCCCTTGCAAAGAGTTGGGAAATAAGCAAAGACGGATTAAAGTACACTTTTAACATGCGTAAAGGCCTTGTGTTCTCTAATGGCCACAAGCTTACCGCTAAAGATGCTGAGTGGTCTTTTAATGAGCTTATTGCAAAGAAGTATCGCGGTTCAAACATGGTTGGAAATGTTGAATCTGCTAAGGCAAAAGGCGATTACACGTTTGAAATCAGACTTAAAGAAGCAAATGCAAAGCTCTTGTGGGCGTTGAGCTCTAGAGCTGGCTTAGTCTTCGATAAGCTTGCAGATTACAATGCTAAAACTCAGGCTGTTGGCTCTGGCCCATATCTGGTAGAAAAGTTCGTGCCAAATGACCGTGTTGTGTTAAAGGCAAATCCGCGCTATAAGGGCGCTAATAAGGCAAAAACGTCAAAAGTTGTTGTTCGCTATTTTGTAGACGATGTTGCGGCTGTGGACGCGCTTTCTTCGGGCGCAGTTCAGGCTTTGGCGCCTATTAGTGGTCAGCTTGCTAAGCCTTTTAAGGCGAATTCAAAGAAATATGTTGTTAAAGCGGGGAACACCACAGATAAGTTTGTACTTGCTATGAACATGAATGGGGAGCGCACTAAAGATAAGCGTGTTCGCCAAGCGATTAGGTATGCCATTGATCATAAGCAAATCATTGCTTCGCGAGGAGGCACAGATGCTTTGCTTGGCGGCCCAATTCCTTCTTTGGATCCAGGCTATGAAGATTTAACTAATCTTTACCCGCATAACGTTAAGCGCGCTAAGTCGTTAATGAAGGAAGCTGGTTTTAGTGAGGAAAATCCTTTGCATCTTTCGCTTACTTATCCAAATATCTATGGAACACAACTTGGCGAACAGCTTAGGTCTCAGCTAAAGCAGATTGGCATTGATTTAAAGGTTAATGTTGTTGAGTTTACAACTTGGCTGCACGATGTTTATACCAATAAAAACTACGATTTGTCTATGGTAGATCACAACGAAAGTCACGATTTTGGCCAGTGGGCAGACCCTAAGTATTACTACGGTTACAACAATAAGCAGGTTCAAGATTTGTATGCTAAGGCTATGCTTTGTGCAAATCCTAAGGAGTCTAACAAACTTCTTGCTAAAGCTGCGCGAATAATTAGCCAGGATGCTCCAGCCGATTGGTTGCTTAACTACAAAGTTGTGACGGCGAAGGTAAAGAATCTTGATGGAATGCCTTTTGACATTAATCAGGTTCTTTTGCCGCTATACGACTTGCGACTTAAGTGATTTGCTCTAAATTTCCCGAGTTTGTTTCTTTTTCCCCACGTTTGTTTACGTATTTGGCGATTTTGGGAACAAAAGCAGGCGCGACGACCTGCCTTCGCGCTTAAAGCGTAGCGCGCGAAGGTAATTCGGAGCGCTGAGCCGCTCGAGGCAGAAGCACTGCTTCTGCGCGGCGAAGACGTGAGCGCGCTGTAACGCGCGAACGATTTGACGGGTTTTGTAGCTCAAAATGGTGTGTAGAGCTACAAAAAGCGGAGTTAGTGCGGAAATTCTCGGGAATATTAAATTAAGTAAGGGGTTTGTATGAAGCGCATGATTCTTAGACGCATTGCGCTGTTTTTTGCTGCTTTGTTGTTTATTTCTGCAATCGTATTTCTTGCTCTTAGGGTTTTACCTGGAGACGTTGCTCAAGTTATGGCAGGCTTAAATGCGCCAGCTGGAAAAGTTGAGCAGTTAAGGCACGATTTAGGCTTAAACAAGCCCCTTTTAATGCAATATTTAGAGTGGATTTTTGGCGTTTTTAAAGGCGACTTTGGTGTTTCAATGCTTACGGGTCGTTCTGTTGCGTCTACGATTGCTATGCGCGCTAGCATAACATTCCCTCTTATTTTTCTTGGACTTTTGATTGCGCTCGCAATAGGCATTCCGCTGGGATGTTTGCAAGTTTTGTATTCTGGCAAGTCTTTGCAAGGATTTTTGCGCTTTTGCGCAATTGCAGGCGGATCCATTCCTGCTCTTTGGGGCGGAATGCTTTTAATCATGATTTTTGGCAAAGGCATTGGATTGGTTGGCATTTTCCCTACTCAAGGTTTTCCAACAGATGGCTGGTGTGATTTTGCTAGCGCATTTTCGTCTTTGATTCTTCCAGCATTAACAGTGGGAATTATTGTTGGATCTGGTTTTATGCGATACACGGCGGCCTCGTTAGAGCAGATTTCTAATAGTGATATTGCTTTGCAATCTTTGGCTTGCGGAATGACTAAAAAGCAGATGATTTGGCGCGTTGGCTTGCGATTAGCCTTGCCGCAGCTTGTGTCTGTAATCGGCTTGACTTTTGCGCACATGATTATGGGCGTAATGGTTATTGAAAATCTGTTTTCTCTTCCTGGAATGGGCATGGGTCTTGTGCGCGATGTTGGTTTGCGTGATCTTATATCTGTTCAGGGCAATCTTTTTATGCTTTCTGCATTGTTCTTGCTTGTTGGTTTTGCGATTGACGTTTTGCATCGTTTGCTAGATTCAAGGCTTAGCCAAGATTCAAGTGGGGAGTGATTTAAGTGGGGGCAATTCAAGCAATGATTAAGTTTTTAAGCCGCATTTGGAGCGGAGTTATTGGAAAATTCGTGTGCATTGTTTTGGGCTTGTGGATTTTTGTAGCCGCACTTTCTTTTGTGTGGACGCCCTACTCTCTTCTAGAAACAAACGGCTACCAGGTATGGCAAAAGCCTTCTCTAAAGCATTGGCTTGGCACAGACGGCACTGGTGCTGATATGCTTAGTTGGCTTATGGCTGGTTCTAGAGTAGAGATTTTGCTTGTTATTTCAACGGTTGCGATTGCAAGCGTTGTTGGGTTTGTGATTTTAAGCTTTACGATTTGCCGTGTTCAAAAAATTCGTTCCGTAAGCATTATGGCTGTGGATGCCTTAATCTCTATTCCAACGGTTTTGATTGCTCTTATGCTTGCTGTGCCTCTTGGGGCATCCGTTCTTGTAATCATGCTTGCATGTGGATTTGGCTATGGCTTAAATCTTGCGCGTATTTTGCATCCAAGTGCTGTTCTTGTTCTTAAGTCCAACTACGTTGATTGTGCTGTTTCTAATGGCGCTAGCAGAAGCTACGTTCTTTTAAAGCATGTTTTTCCTAATATTTTGCCAATCGCTTCCGTTCAGCTTTCGCTTTCTGCAGGAACTGTTATTTTGGCGGAAAGCGGATTGACTTATCTTGGTGTTGGCGTTCCTTCGGGAGTGCCGAGCTGGGGTCGTGTGCTTTCTACTTCGGTTACTTTGATTCACGTTTATCCTCTTGCAGCTCTCTGGCCTGGTCTTATTGTTACATTAACAGTTTTGTCTCTTAATCTTTTTGGCGACGTTTTAAGAAGTGCTACAAATCCAGCAAATAGGGAGTCTAAGAATGAGTCTTGATATAAAAGGATTATCACTTAGCATTGGATCTTCGCGCATTTTAAGTAATGTTTCGCTTAACGTTAAAGATGGCGAGCGCGTTGGATTAGTTGGATCTTCTGGCTCTGGTAAATCAATGCTTTTAAGAGCTGCGATTGGCCTAGTGCCGTCTAATTGCAAGATTACTGGCTCTTGCCATGTTGGCAATGCCCAAACTGTTGGTGCTAGTGATTCTGCGCTTGCGCGTATTCGCGGCAAGTATGTTGGCGTTGTTTTTCAGCAAGCGGATCGCGCTCTTAACCCCGTTATGAGTGTTAGCGAGCAAATCGCGTTACCTCTTAGGCTTCATTACAATTTAGACGAAGACGATATTCAAAATCGCGTTAAAGTCATGCTTGAAAAAGTTGGTTTAGGTGCCAATGTTTTAAATAAGCGTACTTTTGAGCTTTCGGGCGGGCAAATGCAGCGAGTTGGCATTGCTACAGCTCTTATAACATGCCCTAAGTTGATTCTTGCAGACGAGCCAACCACTGCTCTTGATTCTGTTACGCAAAAAGATGTTGTAAAAATGCTCACATCTTTAGTTGACAATATGGGCGCTTCAATGCTTTTTGTTACTCACGATTTTTCTGTGCTTTCTAGCGCTGCTACGCGTTGTTACGTTTTGGATTCTGGGCGATTAGTTGATAGTGCGCGTGTTGGCGATTTGCTAGAGAATCCTAAGATTGATTCAACTCGAAAGCTTGTTTTTGCAGCTCGCGCCTTAAGTCTTAGTAAAAATTCTTCGAGTTCTTATAACAATGATTTAAGTCTCAGTAATAAAAGCGATTTAGGTAAAAGCGATTTAGATAAAAGCGATTCTTCTAAAGATGATTGCATTTTTAAAGCTAAAAACGTTCATGTTGTTTTAGGAAGCGCAAAGACTCGCGTCGAAGCATTAAAAGGCGTTGACTTTAATCTTAGAGTTGGCGAGTCTTTAGCATTAATTGGCGGATCTGGAAGTGGTAAAACAACTTTGATTAGGTCTTTGCTTGGATTGCAAGAAATACGCCAGGGGAGTATAGAATACTGCGGAAAATCGGTTGAAACCGTTGAAAATGCTAGAAAATCAAGCTTAAAAGACTCTGCTTATGTAAATATGCGAAAACAATGTTCGCTTGTGTTTCAGCATCCTTTTGCCGCTTTAGACCCTCGTTGGCAAGTTAAAAAAAGCGTTGCTGAGCCGCTTGAAATATGGCGTAAAAGCGAGCACATTAGCGAAGAAGCCGTTAATTCCAGGGTTTTTGATGCTTTGAATCTGGTTGGATTAGACCCTAGCATTTTTGCTTTAAGGTACCCTTGCCAGCTTTCTGGTGGTCAAGCTCAATGCGTTGCAATTGCGCGTGCGTTAATCAATAATCCTAGAGTTTTAATTGCAGACGAGCCAATGAGCGCAATCGATGTTGCAGAGCGCACTAGAATCCTAGATGCTTTTGCTAAGATTCGCGTAGAACGCCCTAGTATGGCTTGCATTTTTGTTAGCCACGATCTTGGTATGATTCAGCACTTAGCGTCTAGCGTTGTTGTTCTAAAAGATGGCGCTGTTGTTGAGTCGGGTCCTGTAAGCCAAATCTTGACTAATCCAAAACACAGTTACACTCGCGAGCTTATTGATGCTGCTACTTTGTAATCATTTGTGGCAAATAAAAAACATTTTAAATTCGCTTTTATGTATTTTACGTATTTTATGTATTTTATGTGTGTTTGGTAACAATAGCGTCTAATATTATTTAGTAATCGTTATTTACGCATGGATTTTGCGCATATATTTTGCGCATGGAATACAAGTTAGGATGGATAAAATGAGCGAAAATCAAAACAACCAGCCAACACCTCGCCCAGAAAGCTTTGAGCTTGATCACACTAAGGTTAAGGCTCCTTATGTTCGCTATATCGATACGCAAAAAGGCCCTAATGGAGATGTTATTTCCAACTACGATATTCGCCTAACTCAGCCTAACCAAGAGGCTATTCCTACGGGAGCTTTGCATACGATTGAGCACACGATTGCTGTTCTTTTGCGCCAGCGCATTGAAGGCTACATTGATTGCTCTCCGTTTGGCTGCCGTACAGGATTCCACCTTTTAACTTGGGGTACGCATAGCACGGAAGATGTTGCGCGCGCACTAAAGGAATCGCTTGAGTTTATTGCGTATAAAGCTACTTGGGAAGATGTTCCAGCTACAACAATTGAGTCTTGCGGAAACTACCGCGACCACAGCTTGTTTGGAGCGCGTCAATGGTGCAAAGATATTTTAGATAAGGGCATTAGCTCCGATCCTTTTGAGCGCAAGATTGTGTGATTTGCTGCGTTGCTTGTGTAATACTGTAAAATCGCCATATTCTAAGCATAGGGGGGTGTATGTGTGAAATAAGATTGAGGAAAGCAACTCTTAGCGATCTAAAAGATATTGAAAATATTTATAAGAGAGCAAGAGTGTTTATGGCAAATAATGGCAATCCTCATCAATGGGGAGATCGTTTTCCTCTAACATCTAGTGTTATAGAAGATATTCGTTTGAACCGTTTTAATCTTCTTGTAGACACGGACCCAGACTTTGGAGAAGAGCGCATTTTGGCACAATTTGCACTGTGCGAAGGGACTGATGAAGTCTACGCAAAGATTGACGGAGCGTGGCTAGATGACGTTTTGCCATACGTTACAATCCATAGACTTGCATCTTCGGGAGTCAAGCCAAAAATGGCAAGAGAGTGTTTAAAATGGGCCAAGAGCAACTACTCTAATGTTAGAATCGACACTCATCCCGACAACTTGATTATGCAAAAAGTTATTTTGCGAGAAGGCTTTAGCAAGTGTGGTCTTGTTGTAATTCCAAATCGCGCGCATAGTGCAACTAGAATCGCGTATCAATGGTTGCGCTCGCATAATCATGTAATACGGTATTAGAAGTATTAGCAGTATTGAAATGTAAGTCAAAAATACTTGCATATATAGTAGATATAAAAGTAAACGTAAAACTAAAACTAAAAGTAAAGGCGCAAGATATGTGTAAAAATTCGAGTATACAAGCGATTTTGCAAGAAAACTATGCTCGCGCCTTAAGCACATACCCGGGGCAGGTAATCGTAGATTTAAAAGCGCTAAGAGATAATATGCGAACTCTTGTTGAGCGTGTTTCTAAAGATTTGAAGCCTGGGCAAAAATCGCCAGCAGTTATGGGAGTTGTTAAAGCAGACGCTTATGGTCACGGGCTTATTCCTAGCGCCCTTGCAGCTCTTGCAGGGGGAGCGACTTGGCTTGGTACAGCTCAGCCTTACGAGGCTTTGCGACTTCGTAAATGTGGAATTGACTCAAGCAGATGCCGTATTCTTACGTGGCTTACCAGTGCTCCAACGTCTCTTTTTGCAGATTTAATAAACGCGGATATTGATATTTCTGTTGGCTCGCTGGATTCAATTGACGCTGTTGCGCTCGCCGCTAAATCGCTTGGCGCTACCGCTCGCGTGCACGTTAAGGTAGATACAGGATTTGGCAGAAACGGTTTTACGCCTGCTGGCTTTAGTGATGCTTTAAAAAAACTTAGTGAATATTCTAGTCAAGGATTAATTGAGGTTATTGGCCAGTGGAGTCATTTGGCTGTTGCTGATTGCCCAGATGTTCCAGAGTTTGTGGCGTCTACAGATAGGCAAATTGAGCAATTCCACGATTTTACTCAAAGAATGCGCGAGGCTGGTTTGGAGCCTAAAATCCGCCATTTAGCTAATACGGCTGCAACTCTTAACAGGCCAGAAATACGATTTGAGCTTGTTCGCCCAGGAATTGGATTGTACGGATATGAGCCAGACCCCGTTATGGGAGCGCCTCAAACTTACGATTTGCGTCCAGCTATGACTTTGCAAGCGCAGCTAGGAACAGTTAAATCTGTAGAAGCGGGGCATGGAATTTCGTACGGCCGCACGTATTTAACGCCAGACAATACAAGCACAGCAATAGTTCCACTCGGGTATGCGGATGGCATTTTGCGTGCTTCTAGCGGATTCGATATGCAAGGATCAAGGCATGTTAATAAGCCTGGAGGTCCAGTTCGATTTGAAACTAAAAATGGCCCTTTGCTTTTGCATGTTTCGGGGCGCGTTTGCATGGATCAGTTTATTGTTGACTTAAATGGCAGTGCTAAAGATCTTGGAGTTAAAGAAGGAGACACAGTCAGGCTTTTTGGCCCAGGAAGAGGCTTAGAATATGCGGAGCCAACAGCAGACGATTGGGCAGCAGCCGCAGGAACAATAAGCTACGAGATTATGACGGGGATTGGCCCTAGAGTTCCTCGATTGTATAAAAATGCTTACGAAGTTCTGCCAAAAGAAGACATAAAAATGTTAGACCAAAAGAGCTTGATTTAGCGATTTAGCGATTAGTGGAGGAGGTTTTTAATGTGCGATGATGTTATTGATTCCGATAACGAAGTTGTTGGAGAATACGATTTGCACGATACAGAGCGTTGGGCAAGCGAGCCTCACCACACGCGCGCTCGCACGCCATTTGAGCGAGATAGAGCCAGAATCATCCACTCTTCGGCGCTTAGAAGACTTGGTGCAAAAAGTCAGGTACTTGTAGCAGGCTCCGACGATTTTGCTCGCACGCGATTAACGCACACATTAGAAGTTGCGCAAATTGGCAGGCAGATTGCTTCGATGCTTGGAGCAGACCCAGACGTTGTAGATTGTGCATGTTTGTCTCACGACTTGGGTCACCCGCCTTTTGGGCATAATGGCGAGCGCGCGCTTGCAAAAATCGCCAGCAACATTGGCGGATTCGAAGGAAACGCACAAACTCTTAGGCTTTTAACACGTTTAGAGCCTAAAGTTTTTAGAGAAAATGGCGCTAGTGCAGGCGTAAATCTTACGCGTGCAGCATTAGATGCAGCCGTTAAATATCCTTGGGGTCTTGATGAAGCAAAAGCGCACGATAAAGGCGAACGCGATTTAAAATTCTGCGTTTACCCAGACGACAGGGAAGTTTTTAATTGGCTAAAAACTGGCTCTCCGCGCGAATCGAAGCCTATTGAGTGCCAGATTATGGATCTTTCTGACGACATTGCATACAGTGTTCACGATATTGAAGATGCAATTGTTACGGGAGCTTTTAATCCAGAGCTTGTTTCGGATTCAAATGTTGCAGATCAGGTTATTCAAGAAGCTCATAATTGGTACGGAACTCAGTGGGATGCGGATAATCTTTTAGCTGCTTTTAAGCGTTTACGCGCTCGCAATATGTTCCCAGATTCGTTTGATGGTTCTAGAAGATCGCTTGCACACTTAAAGAACATTACTAGCGCTTTAATCGGCAGGTTTGCAAGCTCTGTTGAGCGCGCAACTCGAGAAAAATACGGCAACGGCGCTTTAATACGCTACCGTGCAAACATTGTTATTCCGCCAGAAACATCTTACGAGATAATCGTTCTAAAAAGTTTGGCTGTGCATTTTATAATCCAGCCTAGGGAGCGCGAGTTTTATAGGCGTGAGCAAAAAATCCTAACTGATTTGGTGGAGGTTTTTATGAGCAAATCTCCGCGAGCGCACGATGCTATGGAATCTGTGTTTATAAGTGATTGGAACGCTTGCTCTAGCGAAGATGAGCGTTTAAGGGTTGCTATTGATCAGGTGGCAAGTCTTACAGATGGATCTGCTACAGCTCTTCATGCCGCTTTGTGCTAAATCTGCGTCTATTTGCGCGAGTGTTTTATAGCCGCTGGTTTGCGATAAGCTAGAGATTATGGCTGGAATGATTGTAAAGGAAGACGTTGAACGCGTACGCGCGGCTGCAGATTTGTACGATATTGTATCTGCAACTGTTACGCTTAAGCCTTCTGGAACGGGTACTTTTGTGGGGCTTTGCCCGTTTCACGATGAAAAAACGCCTAGCTTTAGCGTTCGTCCAGGTTTAGGTGTTTGGCATTGCTTTGGCTGCGGTGCTGGCGGAGACGTTTTTAAATATGTTGAGCAAAAAGAAAACATTGATTTTCGCGAGGCAGTAGAGCTGCTGGCAGACCGATACCACATTGAAGTTCATTATGACCAATCACAAGAAGGCAAAGATAATTCTCACAAAGGTTCCAAGCGTGCTCGTCTTATAGAAGCAAACGAAGAAGCTCAGCTTTTCTTTGCGTCTCAAATCAACTCTAAAGAAGCAGCTCCAGCGCGTAGTTTGCTTGCAGGGCGCAATTTTACTCAAGCGCAGTGCGAGCGTTTTGGTTGCGGATACGCGCCTAACGGCTGGGATAATCTTGTTCGCTACTTGTCTAATAAGGGTTTTACTCGTCAGGAATTGTTGGATGCAGGATTGGCACGCCAAGGTCAGCGCGGGATTTACGATTACTTCCGCGGCCGATTAACGTGGCCTATTCGAGATTCTACAGGCCGTACTTTGGGCTTTGGCGCTAGAAAGCTTTACGACGACGATTCCATTAGCGCAAAGTACATTAACACTCCAGATACCGTGTTGTACCGAAAAACGCAGGTTCTTTACGGAATTGACATTGCTAAATCGAATATTGTTAAAAAGCGTCAAGTTGTGATTGTGGAAGGCTACACAGACGTTATGGCTTGCCATTTAGCTGGTGTAGATACAGCTGTTGCAACTTGCGGAACTGCTTTTGGTGCGGAACATGCAAAGATTATTCGTCGTCTTATTGCAGACGATTCTTTGGGAGCGATTCAGCTTGTGGGGCCTGTAAAAGTAGAAGGTCAGCAAGTTAGTTCGCGTATTGTTTTTACTTTTGATGGAGATGCTGCTGGTCAAAAAGCTGCTCTGCACGCTTTTGGCTTAGATTCAGCGTTTTTAACACAGACTTTTGTTGCTGTTGCAGATAACAACTTAGACCCTTGCGACTTGCGTATTCAGCGTGGCGACGAGGCCGTTCGCTCTTTAATTGCACGCGCCAACCCGCTTTACGATTTTGTGATCGACACTGTTATTCGTCGTTTTGACACGTCGTTTATAGCTGGAAAGATGGGCGCTGTTAAGGCTGTTGCTCCTCTTGTTGCACAAATTCGAGATAGGTCTTTACTTGATTTGTACACTAGAAAAGCCGTTAGAAATATTGGTGTTGATTTAGACGTTATGCGTAAGGAGGTGGAGTCTGCTAGAAGACGATTGCACGTTGTAGACGAAGACGCTTATTCCAGGTCTTACTCAAGCGACTTTGCGCAATCAGCAATGCTTAGAAATTCCACCGCTAGCGCCAACGCAAACACCAATATGAACGCTGCTGCTAACAAAAATGCCATGCTTAGAAGCGCGTACAAGAATCAAAGCTATTACAAGGTTGATGATTCTGTGTTTATGTGCGAGCAGCAGTTTATGTCTGTTCTTATGCAGTCGCCTCTAGCGTTTAGCGGCCAGCTTTTTGCTCAACTTACTTTGAATAATTTTATTACGCCAGTTTTTAGAACGCTTTTCCAAGCATTTGTTGCAGCTGGAGGCTTGCCTAGCACAAATATTAGCCAAGGTCTTTGGCTGCACACTATTACTAAGGCTGCAGGCCCATTGTTAGAAGGAGTTATTAACCAGCTTTCGGTAATGCCTCTTCCATTGTCTTCTAATAAAGGCTTGAGTGCGTCTTCTGCAGTTGGCTCTTCGGCTGCTTACGATTCGAGTGGTGTTTCTACAAGCGAATCTCCATCCGACCTTTTGCGAGTTCCTAGCGAAGAGGAGCAAAAGTATGCAAACGAGCTGCTTATTAAGCTTTTAGATGTTGGTTTTATGCGTAAAATCGGCGCTCTTAAGCTTAAAATGAGCAAACTAGAAAATGGAAGCGAAAAGCTCAATCTTTTAGGGCAGATTACTAGATTAGAATCTGCACGCAAAAATCTTCAGTCGCAAATTCTATAAGATGTATCAATTACTTGTTTTGTCTTTATATACCGAGATACGCGATTTATATATAAATGTGTAGCTATGTAAGAAAGAAGTGTAGAAACAATGTTTTTATTACCTGATCAGCAGTTGAATCGCTGTACAAGAGTTATGCAACAACGCCTATATCCGTATATAAATACTGTTTTATCGCACTGTAAAATTCGAGCATATGAGATTGCTGGAGAACCTATTTCTTCTGGCGAATTCTTCTCTAAGCTAAAAAGAAACGATATTGTGTTTCGCTCATTTAATGTTCCAGGTGTTTGGGGAACAACTTGGGGCACAACGTGGTTTGAAGTTACAGGGTCGATTGATTTTTCAAAGGTAAAAGGGCACAAAGTTGAGCTAAATGTTGATTTAGGTTGGATTAGCAATCTTTTCCCTGGTTTTCAGGCAGAAGGATTAGTGTATAACATTGACGGAAGAGTTATCAAAGCTGTAAACCCTTGTAATCATTGGGTTCCGTTGATTGATGAACATAATAATCGTTCGACTAGTATTGATGAAAATGGTAATTTTACTTTATATTTAGAAGCTGCAGACAATCCATTTGTTGAAGGATCTACTCCATTTTCTCCTACTGATTTAGGAGAGTGTGCTACTGGAAAAACTGAATGTCAATATATGTTGAAGTATGTTGACGTTACTGTTTTTAATCGTAATATTTTTGATTATTACATGGATCTTGAAACTGTAAGTTCTTTGATGCGCGAATTAAGCGATGATAATCCGCGTTATTGGAAACTGGCTAAAGCTTTACAGCGTTCCTTAAATGCATATGATGAGCATGATTTTTCTACCGTTCAAAATGCTCGTAAAGAGTTGCATGATGTATTAAGCCGCCCTGCTGCAGCAAGCTCTATAAAGCATACGGCTGTTGGGCATGCTCATATTGATTCTGCTTGGCAATGGCCTGTGCGCGAAACTCATAGAAAGGTTGCGCGCACAATATCTAACGTTTTAGCTCTTATGGATGAGGACCCTGATTTTACTTATGCTATGAGTTCTGCTCAACAATACGAGTGGCTAGAAAACGAGCATCCCGATTTGTTTGAGCGTATGAAAAAGAGGATTAAGGAAGGACGTTTTATACCCGTTGGTGGTATGTGGGTTGAGTCTGATGTAATGATGCCATGCGGTGAATCTTTAATTCGCCAAATGACTTTTGGTAAGCGCTATTTTAAGGAGCATCTTGGCGCCGATCCGCATGGCATTTGGCTTCCAGACAGTTTTGGTTACACTGGCGCATTGCCTCAAATCGCTCGCCGCGCTGGTTTTGATTGGTTCTTAACTCAAAAGATTTCTTGGAACGATACCACTAAATTCCCACATCATTCTTTCCTTTGGGAAGGAATAGATGGTTCTAGGATTTTGGCTCATTTTCCTCCATCTAATACTTATGCTTCATCTGTGAGCATGCATGAGTTAGTTTATTCTCAACGCAATTTTTTGGATAAAGATTTATCTGATCACGCAATATTGCTATACGGTTTTGGCGATGGCGGTGGCGGGCCTACTCGCGAGATGACTGCTCGTATTAGGCGTGATTGCAATTTAGAGGGGGCTCCTAGAATTGATTTCGGCACTCCTGATGAGTTGTTTGAAAAAATACGAAAAGATATTGTTGACGATTCAAATGGTGATACACCAGTGTTTAAGGGTGAGCTTTATCTAGAGTTGCACAGGAAAACTCTTACTTCTCAGCAAGATATGAAGCGCTATTGCCGCATGGAGGAATCATTGTTGCGTGTGGCTGAATATCTTGCTGTTTTAGCCCGAGTTTATGCGCCAGAATACCGTTTTAATAGCAATGAGCTTACTAAAATTTGGAAGACTTTATTATTGAACCAGTTCCACGATATTCTTCCAGGCTCTGCTATTGCATGGGTTCATAGACAAGCTAGAGAAGAATATGCTAGAGATATTTCTTGTTTGCGTAAAATCATTTCAAATATTGCTAATGCGATTGTAAAAGCTAACAGCGCGACTGGCACTATTAGCGCGATTAATATGCGTGAAAATGTAAAGTTATTGACTTATACGGGTAAAAATGATGTTGCTTGGAATTTATATCAATGCAATGAAAGCAGTAAAAATAGTAAAACAACTGTAAAACACAAAAATGATGGTGGAATAATTCTTAATAATAGTGTTTTAAGTGTGACTATTGAACGCGATGGCACAGTATCTTCTGTTAAAGATATTAAATTTAATCGCGAGCTAATTCCATCTGGTTATCGCATGGCTCAATATGAGATATTAAAAGATGAGCCGTATCAATGGGATGCATGGGATATTGAGCGAGATGCATTTATGAGGAATCGTAAGATTGATGATTCTTCAATTGTTTGTGTTAAAGAACTTTTATCGGGCGGTGTGTCTGTTGAAATCTTGGCATGTAAAAAAGATATAAAGATTAAAACAAATATAGTTTTAGAGCCGTGTGTTAAACGACTTGATTTTCATGCGCAAGTTGATTGGAAAGCTAAAGAGCAATTTTTGAAAGTAGATATGCCAACATCTATATGTTCAAATAATGCGCAATATGAGTGTCAATATGGTTTAGTTGAAAGGCCAATAGTAAAAAATACTCGTAGTGATGATGCAAAGTTTGAATCATGCACGCATAGGTTTGTTCGCATAGAAGATTCCTCTTATGCTGTTGCTGTTGTAAATTCGTCTACTTATGGCGCTGATGCTGAGCTGATTGGCGATTATTCTTCATCTTGTGGAACTATGCTTAGATTATCTTTGCTTTCTGCACCTCTTTACCCAGATCCAAATACGGATCAAGGTAAGCACGAATTTACTTGGTCATTTATTGCTGATGCAAATATGGATTCAGTTTTAAGTACAGCTGATCTTTTGAATTCGCCAATTATTGATAAGCTTCCAGATGTAGATTCGCTGTTTACGATTCATAGAAACTCAGGTTTAATTGCATTAGATTGGGTTAAGCTAGCTGACGATTGTTCTGGAGATATAATCTTGCGTATTTACGAGCCAGCTGGTGGCTGCGCAAGTGGGCAAATAAAACTCAATAAAATCTTGCGTGCGGCTTCGATTGAAGAGGTGGATCTTATGGAAATGCCCGTGTTGCACGGTATGCCTGCAGCTTTGCGCAAGAATAATGACGCGTTAAATATAGAATTACGTCCTTTTCAGCTATGCTCATTGCGCATTCACGTTACATCTGAAACTACAGTTTCTATTAATTGATAGGATGTTGAGAGTTTATGGAAAATAAAGAAATTGATTCTAAAAAGAAAATAATAATAGATACAGATTGTGGTTCGGATGATGCTATGGCAATTGCCATGGCTTTGAATGATCCTAGATATGAGATATTAATGTTTTGCACTGTATCAGGAAACGTGTGCATGGAACAAGCGACTATTAATACGCTTACTACTATCGAGCATGCTGGTTCATATGAGCCACCTGTATATAAAGGAAGTAGAAGCATGCTGTTACGCGATTTGGCTTATGCTCATGAAACTCATGGTAGAGATGGAATGGGTGATATTGGTCTAGTGCCTCATCGGTTGAAAGAAAGTAATGGTAATGCTGTTTTGAAAATGATTGAAACTTTAAGAAATAGTGAAGATGGTGAAATAGACATTATTGCATTAGGGCCATTAACTAACATTGCTCTAGCTATTAAGGTTGATTATGAAGCGATGAAAAAAGTTGGTCGCATAGTCGTTATGGGATCTGCTGGTTTAGGCCGTGGAAATGTTTCTCCTGTAGCAGAATTCAATATTTGGCAAGATGCAGAAGCTGCAAAGATATTAGTTGATTCTGGTCTTAAAAATATTATGTTTGTTGGATGGGACGCATGCTTGGGAGAATGTATGCTGAATCCACAAGAAATTGCTAATATTCGCAAAAGTGGAGAACTCGGTAAGTTCGCTATTGATTGTAATAGGGAATTAATGGAAATGAATGTTAGCCGTTTTGGGGATGCTTATCTAGATATGGCTGATCCATCTGCTGTTGCCGCTGCGTTATATCCTGAATGTATAAGCGAGTGCACAAAATATTATTGCCAAGTTGATGCAACTCCTGGACCAAGTTATGGCTCAGTTCTTGTTGATGCTAATTTCTTCTCTGGTAAAACTCCGAATGTTGAAATATGTAGTAGGCTTAATCCCGAAAAATATAAAAATTACATTTATCGTACTTTGCATGTTGTAGATTAGCAAAAATTGTTTTTACCAATCTACAACATACTTTAGTTGCCAAAGTCAATGTCTCCAAGCTTTTCAATAAGCTTCATGTTTTCGCTATAATCCACTGGGCAAGATATAACGTCAACACCGCTTTCTTGAGCCAAAGCCTCTTTAAGCATGTTGTATAAGTCTTCTGGCTTTTGTACAACGTGGCCTCTTGCGCCAAAGCTTTCCGCCAACTTTGGAACATCTGGATTAGTAAAATCAACGTATTCGTGTTCTCCAGCGTGCAAGTCCATCTTCCACTTAATCAAACCGTACGCGTTGTCTTCCCAAACCAAAACCACCATTCTAGAACCAACGCGAACAGCGGTTTCAATCTCTTGAACGTTCATCATAAAGCTGCCGTCGCCCATAACAGCAAGAACAGGCTTTGTGTTGATTTTTCCACTATTATCTTTAATAAACGATGCTCCAACAGCTCCAGGCAAAGTCCAGGCCATTGTAGAAAGACTGTTATCTATAATGCACGTATTTGGATGCATTGTTGGGTAAAGCCTTGCCATCCACATTTTTAGTGCGCCAGTATCTACAAGAACCTTAGTTCCTTCTGCAACAGCACGACGAGTATCGTAAACAACGCGCTGAGGCTTCATAGGAATGCTATTATCGTTTTCAAACGAACGCAACTCGTCTGTAATCATTTGACGAATCTTTGGGTGAGTTACGTCAAAAGTAACGTTTCTATCTTTAAGCACGCTCGTAAGCGCTTTAAGCGTTTGGCCAATATCTGCCATAATGTTTAGCGCAGTAGGGTAGTGAGCGTCTGTGTCTTCAACAAATGTGTTTATGTGAATAATCGTCTTGTCAATATTTGGATTAATCTTCTTAGGGTCAAATTGCTGAATTGAGAATCCTACAGCAATAATCAAATCTGCTGTATCGAAAGCAAAGTTCTCATAATCTCTATGCATAAACCCAACTACGCCAAGAGCATTCGGGTGATTATCTGGGAACACACCTTTGCCTTCAAACGTTGTTGCAACTGGAACATTAAGCTGTTCTGCAAAATCTAGAAGCTGTTCTTGAGCGTGGCTTCTTGCAACGCCGTTTCCTGCAAGAATAATCGGCCTTTTTGCTTGGCTAATTATTTTAGCAGCTTCGTAAATTGTGTCTGGAGCTGGAAGAATATGTAACGGCTTTGGAAGCGGAAGTGGCTTTGCATCTTCTGGCACACTCATTTCGCTAATATCTTCTGGAATAACAAGGCAGGTTGCTCCTGGGCGCTTTCTTTGAGCGATTGAGAAAGCTTTTCTTACGATTTCTGGAGCTGTGCTTGGGGCAAGCATCATAGAAGACCATTGAGTAATTGGCTGGAATAATGCTACTAAATCAATGATTTGGTGAGATTCCTTGTAAAGTCTAGAAACGTTTCCTTGAGCGCATATTGCAACAAGCGGAGTTGTGCTTGCATTGGCTTGAGCTACAGGAAGTGTAAGATTTAGCGCTCCAGGCCCCAGCGTTGCCAAGCATACGCCTGGCTTTCCAGTAATATGCGCATAAGTTGCGGCCATAAATCCAGCGCCTTGCTCGTGGCGAGTGAGCACAAAGTGTATGTTTCCATTTCGCTCAATTGCCTCTAAAAGCGGAATGTTTTCTTCGCCTGGAATTCCAAAAACAACCTCAACACCTTCGTTTACAAGGCATTCTACGATTAAGTCTGCTGTGTTTCTTTTATGGCTTGTTGGTTTTTGAGTTTGCGATTCTTTATTTGTCATAATTGCGTTTCTCGCTTTGTGCTTAATATGATTGTTAGCCTTGCGACTTCTTTTCCATTTATAATATAGACATGCAAGACATGTGCATTTTGCGCGTGTCATAAAAATGGGCGGATTTTTACCTATTCGCTTTATGGCAAAACTAAAGCACTTTTGAGCCTATATGCCTTGTTATTTCAACGATTTTGTCGGGAATTTTTGTCCCTTTGGATTGGGTCTCTTATACAATTTTATAAGTTGTGTATTTTTGTTACGGAGGAACGATGAGGCGTTGGCTTCTGAATCTGGTCAAATGTGAGACCATCCTTATTGTTGCCGCCGTTTTAGCTGTTATTTCTTGCTTTTTTGTTCCGCCCGATGCACAATATTTTAGCTATATTCACGTAAACACTATTTCTCAGCTTGTTTGCTTAATGATGGTTGTTTGCGGATTCCAGCGAATAGGCGTTTTTAGAAGCATTGGCGCAAATCTTCTTAGAAGAGTTAGAACTGAGCGCGGATTAGTTCTGGTTCTTATGTCTCTAACGTTTTTCTCGGCAATGCTTATTACTAACGATGTTGCACTTGTAACCTTTGTTCCTTTTGCGCTTTCTGTTTTAATGATGGCAAATGCCGAAAAGCATGCGATTCTTGTTGTTACCTTAATGACTATTGGTGCAAACGTAGGCAGTATGCTAACTCCTATTGGCAATGCGCACAATTTGTATCTTAAAGCGCTTACTAAAATGTCTACGTACGATTTTCTTTCTATTATGGCTCCGTACACGCTTACTGCTGCGATTCTTATGATTGCGTTTGCGTTTGTGTTCTTTAGTTCTAGAAAAGTAGATCAGTTTGCAGGCTTGCACGGAGACGACATTGAGCAGGGCGTTTTGGCTCCGCACGCTCAATCGCCTAAGCCAGACGAGATTCGCGTTATGGGCTATGGCGTTGGCTTTACTCAATGGCGAGTTATTGTTTACAGTCTTTTGTTTATTTTGTGCTTGTGTGGAGTAGCTGGCTGGATTCCAGACTGGATTATGGTTTTGGCAGTTGTTATTGCCTTTATTGTTTGCGATTCGCATGTGTTCCGTGCTTTGGATTGGGCTTTGCCTCTTACGTTTATAATGTTCTTCATTTTTATTGGAAACATGCGCAGGGTTCCTGGATTTACCGAGATTGCGCAAATGTGGGTTGGTTCTCACCCTATGGAAGTTTCGGTTGTTTCTAGTCAAATGATTAGTAACGTTCCAACAACTATTTTGCTTTCTGGATTCTGCGACCAATGGAAGATGCTTATTATTGGCACTAATCTTGGCGGCATGGGAACGCTTATTGCGTCTATGGCGTCTTTGATTTCGTACAAGAGCATTACGCATAAGTATCCTCATAATAAGGGTCGCTACTTGCTTATGTACACAATTGTGAATCTTCTTTTCTTAGCTGTTTTGATTGGTTTGGCCTGGATTATTGAGTAGTTTCTGGCGTGTGTTCTGGCGTGTCTTTTAGCACAATTATTGTGATTATTTTCACATATTTTTATGTTATTGCTCAATGAAAAACCAGAAATTTTCACTTTATATGCGATTTTGTTATATTATTTTCTGTTAAATCGTGATTATACGTAATAATTTTCATTTTATTTGTGATTGGCCTGAAAATCAGCAAAAATTCAATATAACATTATAACAAATTTATGTCTTGGCTTATCTATTATTATGACTTTTGAATCAAATAAATTCGGGCATTCTGGTTTGACTTAGTTAATTACACTATCTCTCTTGTAATTTTCGTTTCATGCCAAAATGCGTCTAAAAATATTAACATACAAAATAAGGAGAGAACTGTGAACGGTATTCTTTCTATACTGCTCGATGTTTTCCGTCAACCAGCTGTAATAGTTGCAATGATTTCTTTGATTGGACTTGCAGTTCAAGGCAAAAGTTTTTCTAACATTGTGCAAGGTTCGATTCGCACAATGGTTGGATTTTTGGTTTTGGCTGCAGGCTCTGGCGTTGTAACTCAAGCGCTTGATCCGTTTGGAAGCATGTTCCAATATGCTTTCCACGTTCAAGGTGTAGTTCCAAATAATGAGGCGATTATTGGAACCGTTCTTTTAAAGTACGGCTCGGAATCTGCTCTCATCTTCTTCTTTGGAATGATTGTAAACATTATACTTTCCCTAACATCTCGTTTTAAATTCATTTATCTAACTGGTCATGTTGCTTTCTACATGGCTAGCATGATTGCAGTAATCTTCAATGTTGCAGGTTTTAACACTTTAGCCGTTATTATTTTCGGCTCTCTTGCACAGGGCTTATTCATTACGATTTCTCCAGCGTTGGTGCAGTCGTTTATGCGTAAAGCTTCTGGCGAAGATGACGTAGCACTTGGTCACCCAGCTAGCAGTGGTGTTCTTATTGGAACTTTAGTTGCAAAGCTTACGCGTTCTAAAAAGCATCCGTCTAAGTCTACCGAAGATATTAAGTTCCCGTCTGCCTTTGGATTCTTAAAAGACACTACGGTTTTGATTGCGCTTTCAATGGCCATTATTTACGTTGTGGTTGCTCTTTTTGCAGGCCCTGAGTTTATTGAGTCAAAGCTTTCTGGCGGCCAGAACTTTATTGTGTTCGTTATTCTTAAAGCAGCAATGTTCTCTGCAGGTGTTTTTGTTATCCTTGCAGGCGTTCAGGTTGTTTTAGATGAGATTGTTCCAGCATTTAAGGGAATATCCGAAAAATTGGTTAAAAATGCTAAGCCAGCACTGGATGCCCCTATGACCTTTGGTTTTGCTCCAAACGCCGTTCTTATTGGATTCTTAGCAAGCTTTGCTGGCGGAATCGTTGGAATGGTTATTATGGCTTTAGCTGGCACAACGGTTGTTATTCCTGGAATTGTTGCGCACTTTATGGCTGGTGGCGTTACTGGCGTATTTAGCAATGGTCAGGCAGGTAGAAGAGGATGCATTATAGGCGGTTTTGTTAATGGCCTTGTTATTACATTCTTGCCTTTGCTTCTTTTGCCTGTTTTGGGGCATATTGGCTCTGCAAATTCAACCTATTCCGACGCCGACTTCGGTGCGGCAGGCGTAATACTTGGCTATTCAAACGTTGCGGGCGGAAGAATTTTGATTATTGTTGCAATTGCCATTTTCTACGTTCTTTTCTATGCGTCGTCAATAATGTTGACTCGTTTAGAAAACAAAAAGTTGAATCGCAAGTAGTAATCAATTTGCTTCTGGCGCGTCGAATTTATATTGACCTAATAGGCTGATAATATAGATTTGATATATAGTCAAAAAGCAGTTTTGTAAGAATTGTCTTAGAGTCATTGTCTTATAGTCATTGTCTTGGGATTATTGTTTTGGGGTTATTGTCTTTAAATCATGATTTTAGGCAATTCTTACAACGCTTTTTTAAACATTCTGGTTGGAGAGTGAATTTTGACCGAAGGTGTACCTAAATATATAGCAGTGCGCGATAACCTTAGAAAGCGCATTGACTTAATGCAGCCGCAGGAGCAGCTCCCTACAGAATTGGAATTGTGCAAGCAATACAATGTTAGTCGAATAACGCTTAGGCATGCAGTAGATAGTTTGATTCTAGAAGGCTTGCTCGTTAGAATCCAAGGAAAAGGAACTTTTAGAGCAGAAAATATTGTTCATAGTTCTAATCGAGAAGTTATTTCGGATCAGATTCAAGGGTTCTATCAGAATTATTCCGAAGATAATGCAAACGTGCGAATTAAGGTTATTCAAAACAGCATTGTTAAAGACGAGTCGGCTGCGCAAAAACTTGGACTAGACGAATCAGAAGACTTGATTTGCATAAAAAGATTAAAATACGTTGATAACGTTTTATCAAGTTATATTGTTGTTTATCTTTCGGCATCTAGATTCCCTAAGGTTTTGAATATCGATTTTTCTAAGCAATCAATAGTGAATTTCTTGGAAAGTGATTATGCTGTAAAGCTTTACGAAAATGATTTATTAATTCGCGTTGAACAGTTATGCGACGATATGTCTGAATTTTTGCATGTTGAGCCAAAAACGCCAGCGCTTACTGTTGAGTCGATTGTTAAAGATTCATTTGGCTCTATAATCGCCTTTGGCGTTGGCATACATACGCCTAATTATGGAGATATTCAGTTTAATATGCACGTTAGCTCGTGAGTTTTTGCACTGTTTTGTGAATACAAAAATCCCCGTTGCCAAATGAAATTAAATGGTAGCGGGGATTTTTTAAACTCTAATCAATTCGCAATTATGCGATATTAAAGAGCGTTGATTGCTACAGCAAGACCAGACTTGCGGTTTGCAGCCTGATTCTTGTGAATCACGCCACGGCCTGCAGCCTTATCGAGCTTCTGAGAGGCCACTGCAAAAGCAGCCTGTGCAGCAGCCTTGTCACCAGCGGAAATGGCTTCGCGAGTAGCGCGGATAGCAGTCTTCAAAGCAGACTTTACTGCCACGTTACGCTTGTGTGCCTTTTCATTGGTGAGCACGCGCTTTTTCTGCGACTTAATGTTTGCCACTATTACTCCAAACGACGTTTGCTATACTAAGGACATACAGTGAGCAAGCATAGCATGGTTTATGGATAAGTCCTCTGGGTAGTCGAGTTGCTACCATTGATTAATTGCAGGTTTAATGCCTAGTCGATTTTATTTAAAGGAGATATTTGCTTTGATTACACCGCATAACCAGCCAGGATTTACGGATCAATCGCTGATACGCAACTTCTGCATTATTGCGCATATAGATCACGGCAAGTCTACTGTAGCGGATCGCATTTTGCAGCTTTCGGGAATTGTGCCAGAGCGCGAGATGCGAGACCGATTTTTGGACCGCATGGATATTGAGCAAGAGCGCGGAATTACTATTAAATCGCAGGCTGTTCGAGTTCCTTGGGTTTTTGACGGCAAAGAGTACTCGCTTGGAATGATTGATACTCCAGGTCACGTTGATTTTACGTACGAAGTTTCGCGTGCGCTTGCAGCTTGCGAGGGTGCGGTTTTGCTTGTGGATGCAACGCAGGGAATTGAAGCGCAGACGCTTTCCAACCTTTATATGGCAATCGAACATGATTTAACGATTATTCCTGTGTTAAACAAAATAGATTTGCCTAGTGCGGAGCCAGACAAGCATGCAGAAGAGATTGCTGGCTTAATTGGATGCAAGCCTAGCGATGTTTTGCGCGTTTCTGGCAAAACTGGCGAAGGCGTAAAAGATCTTCTCGACCAAATCGTGCTGGAAGTGCCAGCTCCTAGTGGAAATCCTAATGCCGCTGCTCGTGCACTTATTTTTGACTCCGTCTACGACTCTTATCGCGGAATTGTCACCTATATTCGTATGGTGGATGGCGAGCTTAAATCGCGTGAAAAGCTTCACATGATGGGCATTGGCATGACGCACGATCCTATTGAAATCGGCGTTATTAGCCCAGATATGACTCCAACAAAAGCGCTTGGAGCGGGGGAAGTTGGCTACGTAATTACAGGCGCAAAAGACGTTAGCCAATCTAAAGTTGGCGACACAATTACTAGTGCTGCGCATCCTGCATCTGAGCCTTTGGAGGGTTACAGAGACCCTAAGCCTATGGTTTACGCTGGTTTATTCTCAATCGATAACGCGCAATTCCCAGAGCTTAGAGATGCGCTAGATAAGCTAAAACTTAACGATGCTGCTCTTATTTACGAGCCAGAAACGTCCGTTGCATTGGGCTTTGGCTTCCGCTGCGGATTCTTAGGTCTTTTGCACATGGAGATTGTTTCCGAGCGCTTAAGTCGCGAGTTTGGCTTGGATCTTATTTCTACCGCTCCAAACGTAACTTATGACGTTACAAGCGAAGACGGCAGTGAGCATCATGTGACTAATCCTAGCGAGTTTCCAGAAGGCAAAATCAAGCGCATTATTGAGCCAATGGTTGCTGCCGACATTATTGCTCCAAAAGATTTTATTGGCGCGATTATGGATTTGTGCCAAGATCATCGCGGAGAAATGGGCACAATGGAATACATCAGTGCCGATCGCGTGGAAATGCACTACAGAATTCCTCTTGCGGAAATTGTTTTTGACTTCTTCGATCAGCTTAAAAGCCGCACAAAAGGCTACGCTTCGCTGGATTACCACGAAGATGGCGAGCAGGCTGCAGATCTTGTTAAGGTAGATATTCTTATTCAGGGAGATAAGGTCGACGCTTTTAGCGCGATTGTTCACCGAGATAAGGCATATTCTTACGGCGTTATGATGACAAAGAAGCTTCGCGGGCTTATTCCTCGCCAGCAGTTTGAGATTCCAATTCAGGCTGCGATTGGCTCGCGTATTATTGCGCGCGAAACAATTAGTGCGCTTAGAAAAGACGTGCTCGCTAAGTGCTACGGCGGCGATATTACGCGTAAGCGCAAGCTTTTGGAAAAGCAAAAGGCTGGTAAGAAGCGCATGAAGATGCTTGGGCACGTTGAGGTTCCGCAAGAAGCGTTTGTTGCGGCTTTGGCTACAGACGATAGCGCAAACGACAGAGACACTAAAGATAAAATTCGCGCAGCTCAAAAATCTGAAGGCTGAGGCTTATATTGAATTTTGAATCGAACAAGCTTAGTGAAGATTCGCGTTCAATCATGCCTTTTGAAGTGTACGTGCATGTGCCATTTTGCTTGCGACGCTGCGGTTACTGCGATTTTAACACCTATACAGCTAGAGATTTAGGCGAAGGCGCAAGTCGAAGTGGGTATGCAGATGTTGCGATTCTAGAGATGCGTCTTGTAAAAAAATGGCAGGAATTTCACGGGATTTTTGAGCCTAAAGCGCAATCTGTTTTCTTTGGTGGCGGCACTCCAACCGTTCTTAAAGCGTGCGATTTAGTGCGAATTTTGCGTGAAATCAGCGAATTGTGGGGCATTGTGCCTGGTGCGGAAGTCACTACGGAAGCAAACCCAGATACTGCAGACGAGTCTTATATTCAGGAGCTTGCAGAAGGCGGATTTACGCGAATATCTTTTGGAATGCAATCAGCTGTGCCGCATGTGCTAAAAACGCTTGACCGCACGCATACGCCAGAAAATGTAGAGCGCGGAGTTAAAGCGGCGAACGCTTGTGGCTTGCGTTCGAGTGTTGATTTAATCTATGGCGCGCCAGGGGAGAGCTTGGATGATTGGCGAAAGTCGGTAGAAATGGCTTTGAGCCTGGGCGTTAACCACGTTTCTGCGTATGCGCTAACAGTAGAGCCGCGCACAAAAATGGGTCGCCAAATTGCTGCTGGCACAATTCAAGCGCCAGATGACGATGATGAAGCCGCAAAATACGAGTTGGCAGATAGTCTTTTTAGTTCTGCTGGCCTAGAGTGGTATGAGATTTCTAATTGGGCGCGCCCTGGTTTTGAGTCTCGTCACAATCTTGGATATTGGAAGAACATTGATTGGGCAGGAATTGGCCCTGGAGCGCACTCGCACTACAATGCGGCGAGCGGCATTAGCAAGCAAAGCATGGATGATTGTGCTGTTTTGGCGGATTCAAGCAAGTTTTACAATCTTAGATCTTGGGATATTTTGCATCCAAAACGCTGGGCGCATGCGATTAATGCAGGAAACGTGCCTTGGCAAAATTACGAGTGCATAAATAGCGAGGATGCGTTAATAGAAGAGGTAATGCTTGGGTTGCGCATTAGGGAAGGGCTTAGTGTTGATGAGTTGTGCGCAAAGATGCGCAAAAATAGCTGCGGATTTGACGATTCTTATTTGCAAAAAGTGCTAATCGAAGTGTGTAAAGAAGATTTGGCAGTGTTGCGCGAGAATCGTATTATTGCAACGCGCAAAGGTAGGCTGCTCAACGATTTATTAATCGAAAGAATTGTTGATGCGTGTCAAAATAGTCTGGATGCGCTAAAATGATGCGTATTGTGTGAAAATGATTCATATTGTGTGAAAATTCAATGCAGAAAGGAATCAATCATGGCAAACCGCAAAGAGCGTAGAGCAAAAGCCAGGCAGAATCGTAGGGGAATCCCATCTCAATACGATCAAACGAACGGGCGCGGCCGTGGCGGAATGATTGATGAATATAATCTGCAAGAACATTCCAGAAGACTCCAAGAAAATGGTGTTGATGGATGGAAGCCATCTTCTAGCGTTACGCAAAGCCAAAACAAGATGGAGCGCAATATTAAGCGCGCGCAGGCTGGAGACGATACGTGGAATACTGTTCGTAAGGTTATTGGTGTGTGCTCTTGGGCTGTGCTTTTGCTTTCTGCATTCGCCTTCTTGGTTTTTATGTGGTTGCCAAGTCAGCCGTTGGTGCTTGTTGTAACGATTGCTGTGTTGTTTGCTTTGGGTGTGTTCGGTCTGTTCTTTAGCTTTAGTAATGCTAAACGCAATCCGCGCTTAGACGAGCACGGCACAGCGCTTTAAGTGCTGGCGCTTGCGCTGGTGTTTGCGTGGGTGTTTGAGTGAATGCTTGCGCATATATTCGCGCGTTATTGTTGTGTTTATGCGTTTGGGTGTAAAATATTAAACGGTTTATGCATAGAGTTTTGTGCTTGCATTTGTTTGTACGCATTTTTGTGTGCGCATTTGTGAGCATTTGGTGCGTTGAGAAGGATTATTGTGAAGAAGAGTAATAAGCATATCCGTAGTGCTAGTAATCGTAGTGTTCGCAATCGTAGTGTTTGTAATCATAGTGTTTTTGTGCCGCTTAGTGCTGGTCTTTGCGCAACTGCGTTGGCTATAACTGGGGGAGTTGTGGTCAATGCCTCTGCTGCTTCTAGTGTTGCTGGTGCTTCTAGTGTTACTTCTTCTTCTAGTGTTGTTAAATCGTCTGCTACTACAGTTGCCAAGAAGGCTAATCCTGTTACGGGGGGGGGTGTACAGAATTCTGAGCGTTCTGTTGTTCCAACTGCTCCAGCTACTAGTATTAGTGAAGATAAAGCAAATAACATGGCTGGTTGCGAGGCTGTATTTGATAAAGACGAGAATAAATTCATTATTCGTCCTAAGAATGGTAAAAAAGAGGGTGTTATTTCTTATTCGCTTGAAAATAAAAAAAGGGATTTTGAGGCTATTCGCAATATACTTACAAGCGATAATACTTATGGTTCCACTTTAGAATTTAAAGGCACAATATATGGCTATGGCAGTATTGAAGGATTGTTTAGCGAGACTCACATTGCATCTCTTGGCAATATTGATAAATTTGACGTAAGCAACGTTACTGATATGTCGTATATGTTTAGAGGTTGCTCCAATTTGTCGAATATTTCAGGTTTAAAGGATTGGGATACAAGCAATGTTACTAATATGAATTCAATGTTTAGTAGTTGTTTTCTTGATGATTTTGATACTGTTCAAAGTAGTGCAGATTTTTTAAACCCTATTAGTAATTGGAATGTAAGTAACGTTACTGATATGGGAGGAATGTTTTATTGGGGAACTAATTTAAAAAATATTGATGCTTTGAAAAATTGGAATACGTCAAACGTAAAAAATATGCGTTATATGTTTTCTAATTGCACAAATATCAAGAATTTGGATGGATTAAAGAACTGGAAAACTGGTAATGTGACTGACATGTCTTACATGTTTGAGGATTGCAAGCGTTTACTAAATATTAATGGTGTAGCAAGCTGGAACACAGGCAACGTTACTAACATGGAACGAATGTTTGCTAACTGTTTGCGAAGTACACATGTCTGCGATAGTACGCATGGCAATTGTCTTCTTAATAATTCATTCGTAAGCAGTGTGTCAAACCTTGAAGCTGTTAAAAACTGGAATGTTAGCAATGTGTCGAAAATGGGCGGAATGTTTGCAGGAAGTTACACATTAACCGACATTAGCGCTCTTAAGAGTTGGACATTTAATAAAGATTTACCTTATATTGATTTAGGGTATTTAGTTACAGGCAATCTTATTAATGATGATGATTACGTAGACTTTTTAAAAAGTCTTATAAAAAATTTAAAAGGTTTTCAGGGAGTGCTTGAATTAGACGGTCTTGGATTAGAGAAATTAGACGAAAGTCAAATTAATCAAATATTTGGGAATCCGTATGATTCAATAATTATTATATATGAAAAGTTTGATGAAAATATAGATGCTAATTCTGCTCTTCTTAAATTGAAGACCAAGAAGAAAGTAACTTTGACTTTTACTGGTTCTAAGAAACAAAGTATTGAGATTAATGATTTTCCTGCAGTTTATATTAGCTCCGAAGCATACTTTAATGATGCTCAACAACGTGAGAATGATATTGCAGCTGTGAAATCTGTTGTTAATAAGGCTATTGAAAGTAAGATAAAAGAGTTGCAGAAAACTCATCCAGAGCTTACTGGAAAGTATTCTGCTTCGATGTCAATAGCGAATGTAAATGATGTTTTTCAAACTTATAATCTTGCAGTAGATAGAACGAAAATTAAGAATACAGAGCCTGATCCAACTCCGACTCCGCTGCCGCCTACACCAGAGCCTGAGCCTGAACCAACTCCAACTCCAGATCCAACGCTGAATCCAAATCCAACGCCTGGCGGAGGTAATCCAGGTGGTGGATTGAATCCTAACGGAGGCGGTTCTGGTAATACGCCAGGTAACAACCCGAATAATCCTGGTAATGGCTCGAATAATGGCGACAATACCAATGGTTCGGGCGCTGGAAACGGTGGCGATAACACCAAGAACGATAACACCAATAACAATGGCAATAGGAATGGTGATGCTGGAAACAATAGTGTTGGGAACAATGGCAATAACACCAATGGCTCGAACACTAATCGCAATGGTGGTTCTGCGGGTGGAAATGGTTTAAACGCTGGTGGAAGTGGCTCTAATTCAAGCAATTCCGCTAAGTCGAATGACTCTGATTCTGCTAAGGATTCTGCCAAGGATTCTGCCAAGGATCACTCTGATTCCAGCGATTCTGCTAAAGATTTTGCAAAAGACTCCGATAAGGATTCTAAGGATTCTAAGGATTCTGCAAAATCTTCTGCTAGTAGTTCAGCAAAGCATGCATCAAGCTCTTCAAACGTTGGTTTGATTGCGTCTATTATTGGCGCTCTTGCTGCTCTTGCTGCGATTATTGGCGGATTCTTCTTCTTTATTTTGTTTGGCAAGAAAAGGAAGAAGCGCAAAGACGAAGGTGAAAACAAAAGCGACCGCAGTTAATCGCAGCGTATAAATCCCATAAATAAATTAAGGCGAGCACTCGTAACGCAACGTGCTCGCCTTGTTGTTTTATATGCTTTTTTATTTTGTATTCTGCTTTATTGCTTATATTTTGCTTTTTAGTATATTTACCTAGTTTGCAAAGTGGTTTTAAAGCTATAAATGTATTGGGGGGGGGGTATGCTATACAGCGGTTTGTGCAATAAATTGCAGAGAGAATTGGGATTTTAGTTTGTTCTCATTTGCGTTTTTGTATTGGGAGAAATTGTTATGAAAAACACTAAGAAATACGGTATTCTTGCGCCTTTAAGTGCTGGTTTTTGCGCAACAGTGTTGACTGTAGCAGGTGGACTTTCAGCAAACGTTTCCTATGCAAGTACTACTGCTGCAACGAGTGCGGCGCGTACTTCTTCAGTTAAGTCTTCAGAAGTAAACAGTGATAATAAGTATGTAAAATTTGAAGATTCTGCACTTAAAAATGCGGTTTTAAATTATTTGAAAAACAGTTTTAATAGTTCATCTTGGGGAGATTCGCCTGATGGGGCTCTTTTGGGTGAGAATGATACTGAAATTACCGTTGAACAAGCAAATAAAGTAACAAACTTAGATTTGAGTAGTAGCAGCATATCGTCTATTAAAGGTATTAAGGCATTTAAGAATCTCAAAGCAGTAAATTTAAGCTCAAATAGTATAACTGATATTTCTCCAATAAAAGATTTATCTAAACTTACTGATATTAATTTCTCATTCAATTACGGACTTAAAGATATTTCGGTTGTAAAAGGTTTATCTAATCTTCAAAAGATTAATTTTTACTATGACAAAGTTGCTGATATTACTCCAATAAAAGATTTAAAGAATCTTACTGAAATTAATTTTTCTAATAATGATCCTATTAATGGCGATAAGTGGCAGGATAATATAAATGTCTTGAAAACTGCTAATTGGAATTTAACTGATTTAAAGCTTAGTGGAATTAAAATTGGCGATAATTTAAAGCTTGTTTCAAAGTTTAAGAATTTGAAACATTTTGAAGCTGTTAGTTCTGGTATTAAAACTGTAGAGCCACTAAAAGATTTAACTAGTTTAACTAATTTAAATTTAGAGAGTAATAATATTGAAAATATAGGTGATTTGAGTAAGTTAACTAAGTTAACTAGCTTGAATCTTAATTACAATAATAACATTTCTAATATTAGCGTTTTGAGCAACTTCAAAGATCTTAATGATTTTCGTATTGCAAGGAATAATATAACTGACATATCTTCTATAGCTGATTTGCATAAATTGACTGTATTATGGCTTAATGATAATAAAATTTCTAATACCGCTCCATTGAGAAATTTGAGTGATTTATCTTTGCTTTACATTGGTGGAAATAAATTAAACAACGACAATCTTAAAGATTTTATTAATATGAGCAGTATTGTATGTCTTTGGTTTGAGAATAATAATATTACTGATATTAGTACTTTGAAAGATTTGAAAAACGTTGCTAATATCAATAGTCTGAGAATTGATGATAATAAGATTTCTGATATTTCACCTTTGAAGAGCTTAACAAGTCTTGAGGATTTGTATGCTAATGGCGGTAATATCTCTGATATTTCACCTTTGAAAGATTTGACAAAACTCAGAACCGTTGAGATTAGTCATAATAATATTTCTGATATAACTCCTTTAGGGGATTTAAAAAATCTTAGTTCTGTTGACCTTAGTTATAATAAGATTTCTGATATTTCACCTTTGAAAGATTCCACAGGGCTGTGGACTCTCAATGTTCACGATAACAAGATTACTGATTATACTCCTTTGAATAAGTTAAGTGGTATAAGTTTAGATTATAGTCAAAGTAATCAGATTATAAATGTTACTTTGCCTAGTGGTGTTAAGACTGTAACTGTTCCAGAGGTTAAATTGCCTACTAGAGATGGAGCAGCATATGTGGTTACATATGCCGGTGGTAGTGGTAGTACTGTTGATAAAGACAGTCGTAAGGTAACTTTTAATAATATTTTGAAAGCTAATGAATCTGCAGAAATCACGTTTACTATAAAAAACACGAATGACCCTTCTGACAGTGGTTTCGGTGGAAAATTTATTGTTAAAGCTTCTGGCATTAAATTAAGCATGGTGGATAAGCATAACGATGATGCTCCTAGCAACGATAAGATTGTTGAATCGCTTAATCTTGGTGAAGTTGATAAAGAGGATAAGCCTACTGTTACAAAGATTTCTGCAGTTAGTGAAGACGAGTATAAGATGCGCGTAACCCTTACGTATAAATCTGGGTTCGTAGCTGATGTTGATGTGCCACTAAGACTTATCAAAACTACTGAGGTGCCATTTAAAACAAAGTATGAGGCTGATCTAAACGCTGAGTATGGAAAGCAGAAAACAACTGGTGGTGTTAATGGTATTACAAAAACTACAAGTTATAAGGGTGACGATGGCAAGGTACATTCTAATGTAACGAATACGCCTGCTACCGATGCTGTAATCAATGTTGGTAATAAGAAAGTTACAGTTGAGACGATTGACCCTGGTATGACTTATAAGGCTGATAGCACGCTTAACTATAAGCAAGAGCAAACGACTGAAGGAACTAAGGGCACTAAGACCACTACAACTATATATAAGGTTGATGAGAATAATGGTCTTACAAGCAACGTGGACGGCACACCGACTGTAGATACTGTCAAGGCCAAGGATAAAGTCATCAAAATTGGTAACTTGGAGAAAAAGACAAGCGATATTCCTTTCAAGAAAACTTACGAGGGAAATCCAGATCTTACTTATCAAAAACAGCAAACTAAAACAGCCGGTAAAAATGGTAAAGAAGAAGTTACTTTGACATACAAGGTAGACGCTAAGACTGGCTTAACTACGGAAGTTGAAGCGAAGAAGGGCTTGTGCACCAAACCTGTTAATGAGGTTATACAAGTTGGCAACAAAGAAGTCATTCAAAACAACGATGGCTCAACTACGATTAAGACTTACAAAGTTAACCCGGATGACGGTACTTTAAGTGATCCGACAGTAGTAACGTCACGCCCGTGGACCGATATTGCAAGCGGAGCAGCAGTCTCTGAAGTTTTGAAGGCGAAGATGACCTATACTGCTGATGATTCATTGCCTTACGGCCAAACTCAGAAAGTAAGTGATCCCAAAGACGGAGAGAAGATTACAACTCCGACAGGTAGAGTGGAAAATGGCAAGTGGATCGAAGGTGAGCCGAAAGTCGAAATAAAGGCAGCTGTAAACGGTGTAACTAAAGTCGGTAATAAGAAGGTTACGCATGAGGGCGATAAGACTATTACTACTACGTATGATGTTGATAAAGATACGGGAGACCTGAAGAATCCTAAGGTTCATACATCAATGCCTTGGCAAGAGATTAAGGATAATGCTATTACTGTAAATCCTCAGCCGCAACCATCAACACCAAATCCAGACCCGACTAATCCAGGTGACAATGACGGCGGTAGCGGCGACGGCACTGGCAATACTGGTGATGACAACAGTGTTGAGCCAGATTGGACTTATAATCCTGAATTAAACATTGGTGGCGAGAATACGCCAGGTAGCAACCCTGGTGATAATCCGAATAATAATCCTGGTAATGGCTCGAATAATGGCGACAATACCAATGGTTCGGGCGCTGGAAACGGTGGCGATAACACCAAGAACGATAACACCAATAACAATGGCAATAGGAATGGTGATGCTGGAAACAATAGTGTTGGGAACAATGGCAATAACACCAATGGCTCGAACACTAATCGCAATGGTGGTTCTGCGGGTGGAAATGGTTTAAACGCTGGTGGAAGTGGCTCTAATTCAAGCAATTCCGCTAAGTCGAATGACTCTGATTCTGCTAAGGATTCTGCCAAGGATTCTGCCAAGGATCACTCTGATTCCAGCGATTCTGCTAAAGATTTTGCAAAAGACTCCGATAAGGATTCTAAGGATTCTAAGGATTCTGCAAAATCTTCTGCTAGTAGTTCAGCAAAGCATGCATCAAGCTCTTCAAACGTTGGTTTGATTGCGTCTATTATTGGCGCTCTTGCTGCTCTTGCTGCGATTGTTGGTGGATTCTTCTTCTTTATTTTGTTTGGCAAGAAAAGGAAGAAGCGCAAAGACGAAGGTGAAAACAAAAGCGACCGCGGCTAATCGCATATCATAAATCCCATAAATAAATTAAGGCGGGCACTCGTAACAATCACGTGCTCGCCTTAGTTGTTTTCTGTGTCTTGTTGTTTTTTATGCTTTGTTGTTTGTTTTTATTTCGATTTGCTATTTCTTAAGATTTTATTCGTTAAATACGTCGGAGTGTGTTCCTGTGCGCGAAAGCACAAGCACTACATCATCGTTATCTATGCGATACTCGAGAAACCAATCCACACTTATGTGACTCTCTCGGAATCCTAAATAGTTGCCCGTGAGTGCGTGGTCGCAGTATCTTTCAGCAAGCTTTTCTTGTTGTGCAATCATTCGCACGACGCTATCTAAAAGTTTTATGTCGTAGCCGCGCTTTTTCATACGTTTAAGATCTCTTTTGAATGAATTTAATAATACAACTTTTAGGCTCATTTTAGTGCGTCCTCCAATGCTTCGGTAACATTGTCGTAGCGCTTGTACTCTTCTGGATGCGCTTTCATGTAGTCATATTCCTTAAACGCAGCGATTGTTTCTTTATTGTATTTTGGCTGCTTTAAGTCGAATGGGAGTCCTTCTACCATAAGCGACTTGTGTAAGAACATGTTGATTGCATCGCTTAGAGTTATGCCGAAGCTGGCAAATAGTTCTTCTGCTTGCGCTTTAACATCTTTTGTGACGCGCACGTTGATGCTTGCAGTTTTCGCGGTATTGTTTGATTTCGTTGCTGTTGCGCTGATTGCCATAATATTCTCCTTGATTTTAGGTATTAATGTTTTGCTTCTATAAGTCGTTAGTTTTTCTAGTTTCTTTAGTTTTTGATATTCAGCTATCAACTTTTATTACATTCTACATTGTGTTACTTTGTTTTACAATATGATATAAACGTTTTACGTTGTATTACGATTGTATTACATTTACTGCTTGCTGCTCTTGTTACAAGATACGCTTTTTGCAATGTGTGTGCTTATTTAAGCAGCCAGTCCGTAAGATTAATCGCCTTAATGCCGTCGTAAGAGTTTATGTAATCGTGATCCATCGAAATCACAATTTTTTCGTAATTATCTTTGATTGCACGTAGCGGCTTTAGCTCTCGTTCGCGTGTTTCTGGCGATTGCATGCTTTCGGTAACCTGAACATATATTTTTTCGTTAGGTTTTTCCGCAACAAAATCCACTTCCGCGTTGCCAACTTTTCCAATATAAACGCGATAGTCGCGTCTAAGAAGTTCAAGAAATACAACGTTTTCTATAATGTGACCGCGATCTGTTCCTCTATATCCTAAAAGCATGTTACGGAAACCTAAGTCAATAACGTAGTTTTTTCCGAGTGTTTTTAGAAGTTCTTTGCCTTGAACATCGTAGCGTTGTACTGGATAAACAATAAAAGCATCTTTTAACATTCGTATGTAATCGCTAACGGTTTTGCTAGCAGCGGATACTGTGGTTTTTTCAATATCTCCTTCAGCTCGAAGCGATTTGCTTATGCTGTTTGGTGAAGTTGTGCTGCCAATGGTGGAGCATAAGAAAGTCATAAGTTTTTGTAAAACGATTTGGTCTGCTTTTTCGTTTCTTTGTAAAACGTCTCGTAAAATAACAGTTGAGTATATTCCTTCCAAAGCTTGCATGCTACGCGCCTCGTTGAATTTATACTCGCTTAGCACGGGCATTCCGCCAAATTGCAAGTATTTTTGGAACTTTTCGTCTGTGGATGCGCTTGTTGGGAAGTTGTAAAAGTCTAGGAATTCCTTGAATGATAATGGCAGCATGCGTATTTCAACATAGCGACCTGCGAGAAGTGTTGAAAATTCGCTAGAAAGTAAGTATGCGTTGGATCCTGTAATGTAAATGTCAACATTAAAATCAATGCGGAAAGACTCCACTGCTTTTTGCCAATCTTCTACTGCTTGAAGCTCGTCAAAAATAAGATATGTTTTTGTGGATTTGCTGGCATTGCGTGATTCGGTAACATTTTGTGATGCTACGCATGATTTGCCATATTCCATGCAGTCTGATGGCATGTGCTTGCTTATATAATCGTACAATTCCGTGTAATTGGTGATATTTCGATATTTAAGTGACTCAAGATTTATGTGAATGATGTGGTCTTCGCTTACTCCGGAATTAAGTAGATGCTTGTGGAAAAGATCGAGTAGAGAAGATTTTCCGCACCTTCGGATGCCAGTTACGATTTTTACTAAGTCTACGTCTTTATGTTCAATAAGCTGGTTTAGGTATTCTGGGCGATTTATGAGCGCGTGTGTTGCTGAATTGTATATCACCGTAAGCTCCTTTTGAACACTTCCTCTACTTTTCCAACTTTTTAACCATATTAGCAAAAACTTGCTTAAAATTCAAAGTTTTTGAATCCTACGTTAAAAACTTTTGTATTTTGGCAACTTTTTGAATCTCACGTCAAAAACTTTTGTATTTTGGCAACTTTTTGAATCTCACGTCAAAAACTTTTCTTAAGTCTATTCTAAAAATGTTCTTAATGAGTGCATTTGCAATGTGCTTGTAACTATATAAATGTATTGGGGGGGGGGTATGGTATATAGCGTTTTGTGCAATGAATTGCAGAGGAATTGGGATTTTTAATTTGTTCTCATTTGCATCTTTGTATTGGGAGAAATTGTTATGAAAAACGCTGGAAAACTTAGTATTCTTTTACCTTTAAGTCTCGGTTTTTGTGCAACAGTGTTGGCTGTAGCAGGCGGACTTTCAGCAAATGTTGCGTACGCTAATGAAGCTAATGAAGCGAGTGCAGCGAGTGCGGCGAATCTTAATGAAGTGCATGGGAATAAGAAAGAATCAAACAGCTCTCAAGAAGAAGCAGATAAATATCCTACTGTTACATTTATGAATGGTGATTCTACTATTGCCACTGTTCAAGTTAAAAAGGGTAAAACCACTGGTGAAGATACACCTTCAGATTTAAAGGATACTGGCTATACTTTCATTGGGTGGAGTACAACTAAAGGCGCGATTTCTCTGACCCAGGTAGATTTTAAGTCTGATACAGCTGTAAATGCGAATACAACTGTTTACGCAGTATTTGCAAAAGATGATAATGAGCCTGCAAAAAAGCATACTGTAACTTTCAAAATTGACGATGCATGCTTTGATACTGCAAGCGTTGAAAATGGTAAAACAATCGGCAATAGCATGCCATCTGCGCCTTCTAAAACTGGCTATACTTTCCTTGGGTGGAGTACAACTAAAGGCGCAACTGAGCAGTCTAAGGTAGATTTTACGGATACCACAGCTGTTTCTTCTGATAAAACTGTTTATGCTGTATTTAAGCGCGATGTTGTTATGCTAACGGTTACTTTTAAGAGTAGTAGGGATAGCAGTGTTATCAAAGTTGAAAGAGGGCAAAAAGTAACTTCAACTCCAAGCGTGACTGCTCCAGTTGGCTATAATTTTGTTCGATGGAGTAGAAGCCAAAATGGTACAGGTTCTGCATTTGATTCAAATAAGAGAATTACAAAAGACATAACAGTTTATGCTATTTTCAAGAAAAAGCCTGGTATTCCAGAGCCAACTCCAACTCCAATTCCAGATAATCCTCCTATTTTGCCGCCTAATCCTGATAGACCAGATCCAGATGATCCGTTAAATCCAGGTGGTGGTTCAACGCAAAAATATTCTGTTACATTTAAAAATGGAGATACTGTAATATCTACTGTCAATGTAGAACGTGGTGAAACAGTAAAAAGCGCAGATATGCCAAAAAACCTTAAGCAAGATGGATATACATTCTTGGGGTGGAGTACTAAGAAGAACACGTCTGATAAAGATGACGTTGATTTTACATCGGCTACGCAAGTTTATGCGGATAAGACGGTTTTTGCTGTATTTGAGAAAATTCCAGTTGTAATGTATGACGTTACCTTTAAGAATGATGATGCATGGCTGAGCACTCATTATGTTGAAAAGGGTAAAAAGTTAGACAGTAACAGATTCCCAGATAAGCCTACTAAGGATGGATACAATTTTGTAGGATGGAGCACTAATAAGAATGCTTCTGCGGCTGATTTTTCGGCTGATTCGTCAATCAATGCAGATACAACTGTTTATGCTGTGTTTGAGGCCAAACCGTACAAATTAAGCCATTCTGTAACCTTTAAAAACGATGGTTCTTGGATTAAAACTGTTACTGTTAAAGACGGTGAAACTGTTACTGAAGAAAATATGCCGTCTACACATGCTAAAACTGGCTATAAGTTTGTAGGTTGGAGTACCACTGACGGTGCTTCCGAGGCTAATTTTACGGCTAATACGGCTGTTTCTTCTGATAAAACTGTTTATGCAGTATTTAAGAAAGATGAACATACTGTAAAAGTGGAAGTTCTTGTTGCAAAGATGACGTATAAAGGAAGCTCAGATCTTGCCTTCAACACAACCAAGAAAACAAGCGACCCTGTCGACGGCAAGAAAGTAACAGACGGTAATGGTAACGTAACTATCAATACCCCAGCAACAAACGGTGTTACAGAAGTTGGCAATAAAAAAGTTGAAAACGAGGATCTGAATCCCGCTACAGTCTATGAGGCCGACAGCTCGCTTACTTACAAGCAGGAGCAGACGACAGAAGGTACAAAGGGCAAGAAAACTACAACAACTACCTATAAAGTCAATCCAGACACTGGACTTACTGATGAGGTTGACGGCAATCCAACTGTAGAAACTGTTAAGGCCAAAGATAAAGTTATTAAGGTTGGTAATAAGCAGGTTACGACTGAGGAGATTCAGCCAGGTATCAAGTATGAGGCCGACAGTTCACTTGCTTACAAGAAAGAGCAGACAACAGAAGGCACCAAGGGCACGAAAACCACGACTACTACCTATAAAGTTGATGAGAATAAAGGTCTTACAGATGAGGTTGACGGTACGCCGAAAGTTGAGACCAAAGCTGCCAAAGATAAAGTCATCAAAGTCGGTAACGTTAAAACTGAAACTACAGACATAGATTTTCAAACTACCTATGAAGATGACAATGCGCTTGATGAGGGAACAGAAAAAACTAAAACGGAAGGCAAGAAGGGTTCTAAAACCGTTACTACAACATATGAAGTAGATAAAACAAAAGGCTTAACAACTAAGGCTACTAAAACTGAAACACAAGAAGTGCAACCTACTAACAAGGTAGTGCTCAGAGGTACAAAAAAGAAGACGCCACCTGCGCCGCAGCCGCCAGTGCAGAACCAGAAAACAGTTACATTTAATAAGAAAGATGGAAGCCTGTTAACTACGGTTAAAGTAGAAACTGGTAAGAAAGTAGCTGCTGCTTCCATGCCTGCTGCTCCTGTTGAAGATGGTTTTACTTTCAAAGAGTGGAATACGCAGCAAGACGGTCAGGGCAAGGCTTTTACTGCAGATACTGTTGTCAGCGAGGATTTGACTGTGTATGCGGTTTATACGAAGAAAAATCCACCTAAGCCACCTCAGCCAGATTCGGATTTGGATTCAGATCCGAATCCAGATCCGAATCCAAATCCAGGGCCAAATCCGACTAATCCAGATGACAACAATGGCGGCGGAAGTATTGATCCCGATTGGACTTATAATCCTGAATTGAATATTGGCGTCGGCAATGATAATAATTCCGCCAATAGCAATGGTTCTATGAACGCTTCTGCCAACGGTAGTGATTCCACAAGCGGCTCCGATGCATTGCAAGCTGAGGTCACGCGCTCTGCCGACGCTCTGCCAAACACGGGTTCAAACGCCTCTGGTACAACATTTGCGTCATTTGGCGCTATGGTGCTTGGCTTGTTTGTGGCTTCGGGCGCTGCGGTAAATCGCAAGCGTGCTAAGCATTTGCGATAGAACAGCGTTATTCTCTAAGTTATAAATAAATTAAGGCGAGCACTTGTTAAACGGTGCTCGCCTTATTGGTTTATGTGTTGCATTTGTGCCACATTGTGCAACTATTTTTTGCTTTTTGCAATAATCGATGTTAATAGCGTTGTTAGCGCAATTACCGTAATTATAGACGTTATTGCAACTGCGAGAGAATTGCCCACGCCTGTTCTTGGCAGTGTATTTTTTCTAGCAGATTCCAGTTTTTCAGCGCCACTTTTATTTGAATTTGCAGAATTGTTAGTTTGATCTGAATTCGATGATTCCAGCGATTTTGATTTATTGTTACGCCCATTTTGAGCATTAGCATTGTTCAATTGATTGCCAGTGCTTTTATGATTACTTCCATTTTCTGAGCCATTATCTAAGTCGAGAATTGAACCGCTTTCAGAGTTGTTATTTGGATCCTGCGGATCTTGCGGATCCTCTGGATTTTTGGGATTATCTGGATCTTGCGGATCCTCTGGATTGTAATCCTTAGTGTAAACTGCATGCACTGTAATATCGTATATCACATTTGTTGTGCTTAAGAATTTAGCGCCTGTTCCGTCTGCTTTTGTATTCCACTCCTTAAACGTGTAACCCGCTTTAGTGGGATTTGCTGGCATAGACTGATTCTCTAAAGAATCGCCTTCAATAGTCTTTCCAGGTTCTACTTCAACAGTCGCAATAGTTTTTTCTCCGTCTTTGAATGTTACTTTTCTGTGATTAGAATCTCCTACAGGAATAAACTTCCACGTTCCAACTAAAGTAATGTTTCTATTTACATTGTTAAGAGCCGTAACAGGCTCACCTTGTCCATCAATCTTCCACCCAGCCATTGCGTCAAAAACCCAAGTGCCAGTCATTTTAGTGCCATCGCCAACTATATCTGGCTCAGGTTCAAACGTCTCATCAGTTGTTTTGTGCAACGTAGAGGTATCGATAGTAATTGACTTTCCTTTATAAACATTAATCGGCTTTAACGCATAATCCTTACCAATATACTCAGGAAGCGTTTGGCCAGGGGTACCACTTTCAAACTTAAAATCAATCTTGTACGGAGTTTCTACAGGAGGAATTTCTACGGGTTCTTCGTTAAATTTAACGTTAAAAGGTATAAGCTTGTTTGAGTCGTCTGCTCCAAGATTTCTATATACGTAATTGATTTTTCCAGATAGCTCACCCTGCGCTGATCCTTCAATTTGGTAGGTTTTTCCAGCTTCTGCATCGGTGTTAAACCATACTGGAATAAACCTAATATTTATCTCATCAACTAAATTGTTAATCCTATATTTAATCTCGTCATACGAATAGGCGTAGGGCTTCATTAACTGATTGCCTTTGTACCAGTCTTTTAGGTACGCGGTGGCTGTAATGGTATTAGTATTACCATCTTCTTTTACATCTTTGAGTGCAAAATCGCCAAAATTACCTAAAAGCGATGTTGGGTCGGTTCTCACTCCACCGTTTTTCATTGCGTAGTTTTTTAATGGGTCATAAGGAAGTTTTATCCAAGGCGATAACGATAGATCTCTACTAGGCGATAACGATATTTCTTTAGGCAGCGTAAACGTGAGTTTGATTGATACGTTTAAGTTCGATACGTACACTCTTGAAACATCATTAATCTTTGTTTTTAGCCATTTTTCAACATTTTCTAAAGAGGATTTGAATGGTTTGCTGCTAATTTTAGAGTTTATTTCAAGACCATCTCTAGTTATAAGAGGAGAGTTGTAATCTTCGTACGTAACTTTTTGAGCAGTTCCCAATAAAACGAATTTGCCCTTTGATGGAATGTCTTTGTTATTGTTTTTGTTTTTGTGTGTTAAATCATTGCTGTAAATAAGCTGATTATAATCTTGCTCATTCATATTAAGAGGATCGCTTATTGTAGATTTACCGCCAAGAAGTGGAATGTTCAGCTCGCGAGTAATATATGTGAACCCGAATCCAGGCACCCAGCTTACGCCGTCTTCATCTTTTTTGTACAAATCTAAAATACCTGTACCAGTAATGTTTCTATTTTGAACTTGTTCAAGTGAGCTTTTTGTAAACGAAAAATGAGCAGTTAGCTTTACGGTTTGGTGGTCATTAGAATTATATAATTTTTCCCACGTGTTTTCCGCTAAATTAGCAATAAGCTTGATTGTATTTTTATGACGTGTAGAAATTTTCGCGCTCGCTGATTTAACTAGTGAAGAGTGATTCTTAACTTCGACGTTTTCTTGCCATTCAATAGGTTCAGGCAAAGATAGCGAGTAGCTAAAATCAAGCTTAGCTTTTTGGTCTTTATAATATTCCATTTGTTGCTTAGTTGCGTTAAGAACCTCATTGAATGGAATATTTAGCGTAAGAGTGCCTGAATATTTAGTAGCGTTGTTGCTGTTTGCGTCTACAGCATTGCCCGACGCATTGGTTGCGCTGATTTGCAGCGAGGCATATTTTCCAACTTCTAATAGTGGGCTATTAACGTTTAATCCACCGTAGAATGGCCCAGGAATGTCTTGAGTGTCTTGAGCGTTTTGAATATTGCTATTGGTGTTTGCAAGCGATACTTTGGAAAATGCAGTTAATGACGAGACGAACGACCCCCCCCCAAGGCAAAAATTAGGAAAGAGGTTAGAAATTTTCGTTTCAAAAAGAAAATAGTATGCCCGTGTTTCATTAACTGATTTCTCTCCATACAGATGACCCAACTTGTAATACGAATGAATAGTTTATCACCTCAGCGTTTATTTATGCAATAGTTTATAAGTTCTTTATTCTTATATGCCTTGTGTTGTATGCCTTGCAGTGATTTATATTCTATTCAAATGTATTGGGGGGGGGGTATGCTGCATAACGGCTTTTGCAATGAGTGCATGAAAATTGGGATTTTTGGTTTGTTCTCATTTGCATCTTTGTATTGGGAGAAATTGTTATGAAAAACGCTAAAAAACGTAGTATTCTTGCGCCTCTAAGTGCTGGTTTTTGCGCAACAGTGTTGGCTGTAGTAGGCGGACTTTCAGCAAACGTTTCCTATGCAAGTGTTGCTGCTGCAAGTGTTGTTGGAAGTTCTTCAACGGGTAGCAATTATGCTAACTCTTACATTACGTTTAAAGACGCTAATTTAAAAAAGGCGTTACTAAAAACGATGAAAAATCAGAGATTGATTGATGCTAATGCTAGCGAAATCACACACGATGATGCAAAAAAGTTGAGTCATGCAGATATTACATCCAGCAATGTTAAGAATCTTTCTGGTATTGAAAACTTCACTAATTTAAATCGTATTGACTTCGACCATAATAGTATTTCTGATTTATCTCCGCTCGCTAGCATAACAAGTTTAGAATCAATTTATGCAACTTATAATAAAATTTCTGACCTCACTCCTTTACAAAGCTTAAGCTCACTAAAATGTTTAAGAGCTAGTAGTAATAAAATCACTGATTTTTCTACAATTGGCAATTTAACTAGTTTAGAAACTCTATATCTCGGGGAAAATCCTGGTATTAAAAATTTTGATACTCTTAGAAATTTCACGAATTTAACAGATCTTAATTTGGACTCTACTCAATTTTCTGATTTGAATATTATTAAAGATTTAACAAAATTAAAACTTCTTTATCTTCAATCCACAGATATTGCAGATTTATCTCCGATTGAAGGTTTAACTAAGCTCGAAACTCTTGTACTCTATGGTAATAAATTCACATCTCTTGAACCGTTGAAAAGCTTGACTAACTTAAAAAGTATTTCACTTGGGTCTGAAAATGGTATAAAGAGTATTTCTGCACTTGAAAAATTACCACAATTAAATAGTCTTAGTATGTACGGCTTAAAATTTTCGTTAAGCTCTGAACAGCAATCGACTCCTCTGGGAATTGAGTATGCTGATAAATTGTCTTTTTCCTCGAGTGTTGGCAGTGTTGAGAAGGGTAGTTTTGTTCTTAACGATAGTATCAATTTGCCATATAAAGATGATGTAACAATTGAATTTAAAAATGATAAATCGTTTAAGATTGGAAACGTGACTATTGGCGCTAATGGATATAACGGAAAAATAAAGCTTCATCTTAATGTGCCAAAAATAGAAACTGTTGAAGGCAAAATGACGTATGAAGGGGATGCGTCGATTGATTATAACACTCAGAAGAAGATTAGTGACCCTGTTAAAGGTAAAAAGAAGAGATATAAAAATGGTCACGAAGATACTATCGTTGATGCTAAAAACGGCTTAACTAAAGTTGGCAATAAGGAAGTTGTGACTGAGGATATTGAGCCAGGCACAATTTATCAAGCTGATAGTTCTCTGGTGTATAAAGAAACGCATAAGACTCTTGGTACTAAGGGAACGCGTACAGTAGAAAAATTCCATAGTGTAGATCCAAATACTGGTGCAATTTCAACAGCATTTAGTTCAAATAGCGGGATAACTAAAAAAGCTATTGATACCGTAATAAAAGTTGGCAACGTAGATACTAAGACTGAAACTATTAAATTCAAGACTGTTTATATTGCAGATGACACGCTTGATTATGGAAAGAAAGAAGACAAAACTGCTGGCAAGAACGGTTCTAAGACGGTCACAACCACTTATATAGTGAATAAAACTACTGGTCTTACCACAAACGTGGAAAATACCAAGGAAACAAAAATTGATCCAACAGACCATGTAGTAAGAGTCGGCAATAAGCAGATTACGCATGAAGACAATAAGACTATTACTACTACGTATACAGTTAACCCAGATACTGGTGAATTAACCAATCCGAAAAAGCACACATCGATGCCAGCTGGTACTTTGACACCGGCTGTTCAGCATGATAACTCCGAGCCTGCGGTTCTTGATACTCAAGAAGCAGAAGTCTTGCCGGGAAAGATGAAGTATGAGGCAGATGATACGCTCCCTTACAATACACAAAATAAAATCAGTGACCCTGTAGATGGTCTCAAAATTACCACTCATACGGGCAGCTTTGTTAACGGCAAATGGGTTCCAAGCGACAAGGTGGAGACTACTGCTGCTCAGGATGGTTTGACTAAAGTCGGTAATAAGCAGGTTACGCATGAGGGTAATAAGACTATTACTACTACGTACGATGTTGACCCTGATACGGGCAAATTAACCAATCCAAAAAAGCGCACATCTATGCCTATGGCTAGTTTGATAGATCCTTCTGCTAATCCAGACCCAGGCCCAAATCCAGACCCAGATTCGAATGATAATGATGGCGGCGATAATAATGACGGCGGAAGTGTCGAACCAGAATCTACTGATATTCCTGAATTGAATATTGGCGGAGGCAACGGCAATAACACCAATGGTAGTGGCGTGGGAGAAAACGCCAACAACGGCTGCAATGGAGGCAACCGAGGTGACGCCAACAACGGAGCCAACAACGGAGCCAACAACGGAACTGTGAGTGGAGCTGCTGTCAACAACAACGGTGGTGCAAACAGAAGTGGTTCTGCTAAGTCGCAAGCTACAGGCGCGCGCTCTGCCGACACATTACCAAACACGGGTTCAAATGCGTCTGGTACAACATTTGCATCCTTCGGCGCTATGGTGCTTGGCTTGTTTGTGGCTTCGGGCGCTGCGGTAAATCGCAAGCGTGCTAAGCATTTGCGATAGTTGTGATTAATAGCAAGTTAATCGCAGTGCATAAATTCTATAAATAAATTAAGGCGGGCACTTTGGTAACGCAACGTGCTCGCCTTAATTGTTATTGGTTGCATTTTAGCCATATTCATACTGTCTGCAATGCAAATGTCTTATGGGATTTTTATATGATTTGCAAGACATATACAAGCTTTTATGGTATATATAGCATAAAAGTCGTTCTGAATATTTTAATCGAAAGATGGGTTTGTGATGGAAAAGCAAGAGTTGCAGGGAAACCAAGTAGGGCAAGGAAGACGAATGAATGATTTACATGAACTCACAAACGAGCTTATTAAAGATCCTGAATTCAAGAAAGAGTATGATGCTCTTCAGTTTGAAAGGGATTTAACTATGTCTCTTGTTATAGCTAGGAAAAATGCTGGTTTGACTCAGGCGGAGCTTTCGGCGAAAACAGGAATTAGTCAGTCTGATATTAGTAGGTTGGAAAATGGTTCGAGGAATCCGACTATTGCTCTTTTGAACCGTATTGCAAATGCTTTGAATGCGACTTGTAGGATTGAGTTTGTGCAGAATAAGCAGGTTGCAAAGTAGTCTGGCTGCCGATAGTCGTTTGGATAAGCATTTGCGGTAATTGTGATTAATCGCAAGTTAATCGCAGCGCATAAATCCCACAAATAAATTAAGGCGAGCACTTGTAACGCAACGTGCTCGCCTTAGTTATTTACTTTTGCAGCTTACGCCCAGATTACCTCCGTTCAAAATCTTCTATAGCATTATTGCCAGTTTTTGGATAATTTATGTGAAGATCCTATATCGGTAAACTTTATCCAAAAATTCAAAAATGTTCACGTAAAAAATATCTAGCATACTTAACAAAGCATGTGACAATATTGTTGCATACTGATACAATGAATTTATTGCCTATCTCTTCGGAGGATATGGAAGTTGGAGCCGGAATTGCCTGAGTATCTTGGGCGCCGGCTCCTGCGATATCTAGAGTCATGTGCCAAACGCGACTTGTAGGATTGAGTTTGTGCAGAATAAGCAGGTTGCAAAGTAGTTGGGCTGCCTATAGTTGTTTGGCTAAGCATTTGCGGTAATTTGCGATAGTTGTGCTAGTTGTCTGCGATGTTTGAGGCGTCTTTTGCGAGGATAGTATGTTGTGTTTATGTGTTTGGGTGTAGAATACTAGTGTTTTATGCATAGAGTCTTGTGTTTGCATTTGCTTGTATGCATTTTTTGTGTACTCATTTGTGAGCGTTTGATGCGTTGAGAAGGTTTATTATGAAGAAGAGCAATAAGCATATCCGTAGTGTTAGTAATCATAGTGTTCGCAATCGTAGTGTTCTTGTGCCTATAAGTGCTGGTTTTTGCGCAACTGCGTTGGCTATAACTGGGGGAGTTGTGGCCAATGCTTCTGCTGCTTCTAGTGTTGTTGCTGCTTCTTCTAGTGTTGCTTCTTCTAGCGTTGTTAAATCGTCTACTGATGGAGTCACTAAGAAGGCTAATTCTGTTGCGGGGGGGGGTGTACAGAATTCTGAGGCTGGTGCTGTTCCTACTGCTAAAGCTACTAAGATCAGTCAAGAACAAGCCATTAACATGGCTGGCTGCGAGGCTGAAATTGAAACAGATAAAAAAGACGGCAAAAAATACCTTGTAATCAAGCCAAAAGGTAAAGCCACTGAGGGCATTATCAGCGCCGACATTAAGGGACATGATTTTGGAGATATTCGAGATAAGATTAGAAGCGATGAAGCTTCTGGCGCAACTCTAAGATTTGAAAACAATGTAAAAGGCTACGGTAGTATCAGTCAATTGTTCTCTAGTGATAATATTGAGTCTCTTGGAAATATTGGCGACTTTGATGTAAGCAATGTTACTGATATGAAAGAACTATTTAGATATTGCTCCAATTTGTCGGATATTTCAGGTTTAAGTGATTGGGATACAAGCAATGTTACGGACATGTCAAATATGTTTGAAGCTTGTATAAACCTTAAAAGTTTGAGGGGCTTGGAGAAGTGGAATACAGGCAAGGTTTCAGACATGTCGTGGATGTTTCAAAATTGTATAAGCCTCGAAGTTTTGAATGGTTTGGAGAGTTGGAATACCAGCAGTGTTACGAACATGTCGAGTATGTTTTATGGCTGTGAGAACATTAATAGTTTAAAGGGTTTAGAGAAGTGGAATACTGGCAGTGTTACGGACATGTCGGGTATGTTTTATGGCTGTGAGAAGTTGCAGAATATTTCAGCATTAGAGAAGTGGAGTACTGTCAAGGTTTCAGACATGTCTAATATGTTTGAAACCTGTACAAGCCTAGAAGATTTGAGTGGCTTGGAGAAGTGGAATACAGGCAATGTTGCTAACATGTCGAGTATGTTTGAATTCTGTGCAAGCCTTAAAGATTTGAATGGCTTGGCGAAGTGGAATCCTGGCAATGTTGCGAACATGTCGAGTATGTTTGAAGATTGCAAGAATTTAACGAATATCAGCGGAATAGGTAATTGGAGTTTTAAAGAAGGCAACAAATCATTTGATATGATTAGCAACCTGTTTTTTGGTTGTGAGAAGCTGTCTAACATATCTTCTATAGCTAAATGGGTTGATATTTTTAAAACCACGGGCTCCAGCGATGCCTATATGTTGGGTGATAGATTTTTAGATTCTGCTCCATTAACGTTAACTACAGATTGGTTTAAAGATAAATCGAATTTTGGAATATTTTCTCATTATTCTAAAGGCACTGTTTTTATTTTCAATGAAGGAAATAAAATAGATGACAAGATAGTAAAGAAATTTAAAACTGATAAAGATATAGAAGAATTACTCAAAAATAACATCATTATTACTAATAATGACGAATTACTTAATGTTACAAAAGATAAAAAAATAGAAGGTTACTATCGCTGTATTTACATACAATACGGTAACCAAGATGAATGTGAGTATATTCCATCGGTTCTTGATTCGCGTATTAATGGTGAAGGCGATAAACCGTCATCTGATCCTTTTGAGATTGTAAAGCATTACATCCCTGGAGCTGTTGAAGAGGGTGCAAAAGCGCTGCGCAAAAATAATAAGTCATTGAATGTTCCAACTGATTATATAGCTGTTGCAGATAAGGAGCTTTCTGCAAACGCAAAGCTTTCGGACTTGTTCCAAACGTATACGATTACAGCAGCGCATAAAGTAACGTTTATGAATGACAAGTCTAATGTTGCAACCGTTAAAGTTGAAGCTGGCAAGAAAATCTCTGATCTTGCAAATGAAACGATTGTGACTAGTGATGCTGTTTTAACTGGTGTGCATATGCCTAGTAACCCTTCGAAGGATGGTTCTACGTTTAAAGAGTGGAATACGCAGAAGGACGGCACAGGCACTGCATTTACCAAAGACAGTGTTGTTGATACCGATAAAGTGGTATACGCGCAATATACCAAAAATGAGGTACACAACCCAACTCCAACTCCAACGCCTGAGCCGCAACCGCCAACTCCGAAGCCATCTCCAGAGCCAACTCCAACTCCGCAGCCTGGCGGAGGTAATCCAGGTGGTGGATTGAATCCTAACGGAGGTGGTTCGGGTGATAAGCCTGGAAATAATCCAGACAATAACACGGATAATAATCCAGACAATAATTCAGATAATGGTTCTGGTAATACGCCAGGTAATAACCCTGGTAATAACAATCCGAATAATACGCCAGGTAATGGCTCGAACGCTAATCGCAATCGCAATGGTGGTTCCGCTGGTGGAAGTGGCTCTAATTCAAGCAATTCCGCTAAGTCGAATGACTCTGATTCTGCTAAGGATTCTGCCAAGGATCATTCTGATTCCAGCGATTCTGCTAAGGATTCTGCAAAAGACTCCGATAAGGATTCTAAGGATTCGGCAAAGTCTTCTGCTAGTAGTTCAGCAAAGAGTGCATCGAACTCTTCCAATGTTGGTTTGATTGCGTCTATTGTTGGCGCTCTTGCCGCTATTGCTGCGATTGTTGGTGGATTCTTCTTCTTTGTTCTGTTTGGTAAAAAGAGGAAGAAGCGCAAAGACGAGGATGAAAACTAAGGCTAAAACTAAGTCGGAATCAGCCGCGGCTAATCGCATATCATAAATCCCATAAATAAATTAAGGCGGGCACTCGTAACAATCACGTGCTCGCCTTAGTTGTTTTCTGTGTCTTGTTGTTGTATACGCCTTTATCCACGCAAAATCTACAAAATGATTATGCAAATCCTCGTCAAATCATGCAAAATAAATTTTTTTGACTGTAAGGTCTCAAGTTGTAAAACTTACTAATAATCTAAAAAATTTTGTTTTATAATCACTGTGTAACATAAATTATTTAAATTGATTATGACAATTTAACATATATTTTTTATTGAAAATCAGTAATTTTCATAAAATTTTCTAAGATATTTAAAGAGAATAAACAGTTTTTTCACAGTATTTTATAAGGGTAAATAATATAGGCTACGTGATTGTACTTGCTGTGTGGCTTATACGATTGTGTGGCTTATACGATTGTGTGGCTTATACGATTTTGTGGCTTATACGATTTTGTATTATTCGTGCGGCTTGTACTTAGTACTGATATTAATGATTGAATAACATACGATTTAACTACAAGTGTTCGATGAGGATGGTAGTCAATGACATTTATTTCTCGCGCAATACGCTACGTTTTGAGAAAAAGAGTAAAAACAGCAATCGTGTTTGTAATACTGGCATTGATTTCAACGCTTTTGCTGGCATCTTCTGCAGTTGCGATTGCTGCAGAAAAAGAGGGCAAAAAGGTAGAAGAACAAGCAGAATCTAGTTTTGTTTTAGCAAATAATCCGCAAGTAAATGCTGGAACTCCTAGGGGAGCGGGAACTGTTAAGCCAAGTGATGTTAAAAAAATCGCGTCACTAAAAAACGTTGATTCGTATGTTTTGCGTCAAAATGTTACAGCCGATTTAGTTGACGCAAAAGCAGCTAGAATCAAAGGTGTTCAAGACTACGATGCGCGCAGAGAAAAGCAATTTGGCAACGCTGTAAACCTAGAGGGAACAAACTCTTCTAAGGGCTTAAATGCTTTTAAAACAAAGTCAATTCACATGGTTAAAGGAAGGGCTTTGCGCGAATCAGATGAGCATGCTTCCTTAATCCACGAAGATTTAGCAAAACTTAACGGGCTAAAATTAGGCGATTCGTTAACGCTTAAAGCCAACCCGTTTGATGCCGATAACCTTAACCATTCCACGGAGCAAGTAAAAACGCGCATAGTTGGAATTTATGGCGGAGCTAATAATCGCCCAGTTGCAACGCGTGCAGAATTGACTGCAAACACTGTGTATACAGATTTAAAAACAACCAGAGAGCTTTACAAATATAAGCCTGGAAAAGAGATATACCAGGACGCAAGTTTTAAGGTTAAAAAAGGAGCGGACGCAGATTCTGTGATTGAAGAAGCGTCTAAGCTGCCAATTGATTTGCAAAACTATCAGATTACTCGAGATGACCAGTTTGTACAAGGCATGATTGGCGCAGCAAAAGGCGTAAAATCCATGATGAACATAACGGTTATTGCAGTAAGCGCGTTTGCTGTGGTGGCTCTTGGATCGGTTCTTATTCTTTGGATTAATGAACGTAGAAAAGAAATTGGAGTTTTAACTTCCATTGGCGTTGGAAAAGCTTCCCTTGTGTTGCAGCAGCTTTTTGAGCTTGTGTTACTTGCGATTCCAGCCATTGCAATAGGCTATGGTTTTGCCAGCGCAATATCTCCATGGTTTAGCGACTGCGCATTAGGCTCAGTAAAAAATTCCGCCGCGCAGCAGCTTAGCTCAATGGGTCAAGCTGGAGGAAACTTGGAATCAAGCATGGCCACTAGAACTTTAGATAAGATTGCTGTTCAAGTTAGTTCTGATTGCTTAATTCAATCGTCATTAATGGTTCTAATGATTATTATTGTTGCGGTTGCGTTGTCTTATCTTCCTATTTTGCGAAAGTCTCCTAGAGATTTGCTTGGCATGCAAAAGTAGTTGGCATGCAGAAGTAGTTGACGTGCAAAAGTAGGTGTAAAATGACTCAAATTATAAAAAGATCTTGGCTTGCTATAGTTAGAAAACCAAGGCGCAGTGCTATTTTAGCCTTGATTATTACGGTTGTTCTTAGCGCGCTTATTTGCCAAGCGAGTGTTATTGCTTGCGTAAAAAATCTAGAGGATCAAATAACTTCTAACATTGGTTTAGGCTTTAGCGTTTACGCAAAAACGCAAGGGCAGACTTTGCCAGATTCTGATTCTTCTAGTGACTCCGCTAAGCAATCGCAGCAAGATATTCCTCAAGATTTGCAAAAAAACGAAGGAATTCCCGAAAGTCTTATTGCAAAATTCAAAAAGATTAGTGGAATAAAAACTATTGCAGAAGAAAAAGATGTTTTAGCAAATCCTGTTAACGCTAAAATTGTAGCGCCAATAAATGGTCCGCGTTTAGACAACGATGAAATGTTTTCGCTTGTTTCCATAACGGGAACAACTAAATCACAGTTAGCGCAGGGATTCCAAGAAGGATTATATAAGCTGGATGAAGGCAGCCATATTGATTCTTCTGCAGCTGGTAGCTTTAAGCGCGCGAAATCTGCAATAATTCACAAGAGTTTTGCTAAGCAAAATAATCTTAAACTCGGGTCTGTTTTAACTCTAAAACAAGGCAGCAAAAGCATTAATCTTAAGGTTGTTGGCATTTTTTCTGGCAAGATGCAAACAAAGGGTGCGCTTCCTTCCGATTCTTCCGAAAATCGCGTAATAACTGATTTAGAATCCGCTTTTTACTTGTTTGGAAGTAAAAATCGCAGTTCTATAAAGTGCGTTATGCAAAATCCAAATAGTCTAACTAAAGCTTTAGAAGAAGCCAATAAAATCACTAAAAACTATGGCAATGGCATGTTTTCTGTAGAAAATAATGCGCAAAGATTTGCCTCTGTTCTTCAATCTGTAAAAACAGTTAAGCAATTAGTGTTTATGATTCTATTTTGCCTTGCGATTGTTGCAGTAATAATTCTTGGCTTAGTTCTTGTTTTTTGGGTTCGAGGAAGGATCCACGAAGTTGGCGTTCTTATGGCGTTAGGCGTTAGTAAGTGTGCAATAGCTTTACAGATGATTGTGGAAGTTTTTATAATATCTGCATTTTGCTCAGTGCTGTCTACTGCGATTAGTGCTGCAATATCGTCTAGTGTTGGATCAATGCTATTAGCAAATGTTGCAAATGGTGCAATTACGTACTCATCAAATCAGCCTTTGCTAACTGGCCAAACAGCGTTTGCTATTCTTATAGGATTTGCTATAGCGTTTGTATCTCTATGCATTGCTCTTGCGCCAATAATGTTTAAAAAGCCGCGTTCTGTATTGAATTCAATGAGCTAAAGTGATTTTCTTAGAAAATTAAAAATTTACAAGTATCAAATATTAAATTTAGAAAATATTGGAGTTTATTATGACAACTTTATTAAAACTAGACAACGTTGATTACTCTTATGGAGTAACTAATATTACGGTTCTTAAAAATGTTAATGCAGATTTTGAAGCTGGAAAAATATACAGCATAACGGGGCCTTCGGGAGCTGGAAAATCCACCATGTTATCTCTTCTAGCAGGATTAGACTCGCCAACAAGCGGAACAGTATTGTTTAACGGTCAAGATATTTCTAAGAATGGCGGTTATGCTAATCATCGCAAGAACAATGTTTCTTTAGTTTTCCAGAGTTTTAATCTAATTGACTATTTGAATCCTGTAGAAAATTTGCAGCTTGTTAACCCAAAGGCGGATTCTACGATTCTTAAAGAGCTGGGGCTTAGCGAAGACGAGTCCACTAGAAATATAACAAAGCTTTCGGGAGGCCAGCAGCAGCGAGTGGCTATTGCACGAGCGCTTGTATCTTCTGCTCCAGTTATTCTTGCCGACGAGCCAACGGGTAGCTTGGATCCAAACACCACCAAAGAAGTTATAGCAATCTTAAAAGATGCCGCTCATAAGCGTGGAAAATGCGTGATTGTTGTAACACATTCGAGTGATGTGGCGGCTAGCGCAGACGTAAAATATGTTCTTAAAAATAAGCAGCTAATAAAAAAGCAATAAAACACTAATAAAACACTAATTATTAGCCATTTTTCCGTGCTTCTGCGTAAAGTAAAAGTTGCGTATAAACTTTGCGCAGAAGTTGCGTATTTGCGCATATACGGGAGGTTGTTGTGGCAGATATTTTAGATTCAAAACCTGTTGTGGCAGTTGTTATGGGCTCTTCTAGCGATTGGGAAACAATGCGCCACGCATGCGAAATCTTAGAAAGATTTAGAGTGCCGTATATAAAGCAAGTTATTTCTGCGCATCGCACTCCAGAACTTATGGCAGATTTTGCGCATGGCGCTAGAAAAAACGGTTTTCGCGTAATTATTGCGGGAGCTGGTGGAGCTGCACACTTGCCAGGTATGATTGCTGCTCAAACAACGCTTCCAGTTGTTGGTGTTCCTGTAAAATCCCATGCTCTTTCGGGCTGGGATTCTTTGCTTTCTATAGTGCAGATGCCTGGCGGAATTCCAGTTGCAACAACCGCTGTTGGCAATTCTGGCGCTACTAATGCGGGCTTGCTTGCAGTAAGCATGCTTAGCACAACAGATAGTCGCCTTGCAGAAGAACTTGAAGAATACCGCAAAGAATTAAAAAAGAAGGTTGAGGAATCTAATGCCGAGCTTATGTGAAGCAACTAATGGCGCTGCAAAGTGCTTAATGCCAGGGGCCACTATTGGAATTATAGGTGGCGGTCAGCTTGGTCGCATGATGGCGATTGCCGCTAGAAGAATGGGCTTTAAAATCGGCGTTTTAGATCCAGCGCATAATTGCCCGGTGTTCCAAGTTGCGGATTTTCAAGTTGAAGCAGAATATGACGATTTAGAAGCCTTACAAAAGCTTGCTAAAAGTTGCGATGTTCTTACGTACGAATTTGAAAACGTAAACGCAGATGCTTTAGATAGTGTGCGTGATTTGGTTGCAGTTCCTCAAGGAACCGACTTATTGCGAGTTACTCAAGACCGTGTTTGTGAAAAGAGTTTTATTAACAATCACGGTATTGAAACTGCTAAATGGCGTGAAGTCAATAATCTAGACGATTTAGATAAAGCAATCGAAGAAATCGGGCTTCCTGCAATTCTTAAAACACGCAGAGGCGGTTACGACGGCCACGGTCAAGACGTTTTGCGTACTCAAGAAGACGTTGATAATATTCGTAAGCGCGTAGAAAATGGCCAAGAGATGCAGCCTTCTATTCTCGAAGGTTTTGTTGACTTTGCTTTTGAAGCATCAATTCTTGTTTCGGGAAACGGCAACGAATTTGTGACTTATCCGCTTGTAAAAAACGTGCATCACAACAGCATTTTGCACATGACGTTGGCTCCAGCAAATGTTGATACTAAGATTCAAGAAGCTGCGCATAGCTTAGCGCTTAAATTGGCTCAAGGATTTAAACTTGCTGGAACGCTTGGAATAGAGCTGTTTATTACTAAAGACAATCGCGTAGTGGTAAATGAGCTTGCGCCGCGCCCGCATAATTCGGGGCATTATACGATTGAAGCTTGCGATATGGATCAATTTGAGGCTCATGTTCGCGGTATTGTTGGATGGCCTCTAAAAGAGCCTACGCTTCTTTCTGCTGCTGTAATGGTTAATGTTTTAGGCCAACATGTTGTGCCTACTCGTGCGCTTATTGCGGAGCATCCAGAATGGCATGTTCACGATTACGGCAAGGCAGAGATTCGTAAGAATCGCAAAATGGGTCATATTACTGTTCTTTGCAATAATCCTGTTGAGGAGGCCAATGTGTTAGACTCTACAGGTTGTTGGGATGACGAGCTTGATTAAAAGTTTTTTGCGGCGAAAGGTTGAATAATGGTTGGTGAGCCAATACGCAGGAACACTAAGCAAAAAGAAACAGTTCTTGAGCATTTAAGAGCTTCGCGTAATTTTGTTTCTGCACAAAATTTGCATCGCGCGCTTGTAGAAGATGGTGAAATCATTGGTTTGGCCACTGTTTATCGCCAGCTTAATATGCTTTCGCAAAGTGGAGATGTTGATACCGTGCGTTTTAACGGTCAGCAGCTTTTTAGGATTTGCGACGAGAATACGCATCATCATCATTTGGTGTGCGAAAAATGCGGAAAGACTGTAGATATAGAGCCGCCAGATGATGAAGGTTGGATTCATAAGATTGCTGAATCTCATGGATACACGGTTATAGACCACACTTTGGAAGTGTTTGGATTGTGCGAAGAGTGCAATAAAGAGAGCAATAAAGGCAAAAATTAAAGACATAAATTCATAAATTAAAGACATAAAAAAACGAGGAACAAATCCAACTTTGGGAGTGTTCCTCGTTTCTGTAAGTCTACGCTTAGCGGTTCAACCTACTCGGCAACAGCCTTCTTAAGCAAAGAACCAGCAGAGATTCTAACACCGTAAGATGCAGGAATCTTAATGGTTTCGCCAGTGCGTGGGTTGCGGCCAGTGCGCTCAGCGCGCTTTACGCGCTCAGCGGAGAACAGACCAGTGAGCTTCAAGCCTTCGCCAGACTGCAAAGCCTCAACGAACACATCCTGGAATGCGTTGACAGCGGCCTCGGCCTGTGCCTTGGTAAGGTTGGACTTCTGAGCGATCTTCGAAACGAGATCAGACTTGTTGTATGCCATACAAGCATCCTTTGTGTTAGGGGCCTTCTCTTCCAAAGACCACTTTCACTCATAGATATTAATACATTTTCCCTACAAATGCGCGGTTTTTCAGCGTTTTATTAAGATTTTTTTACGATTTTTTAGTTTTTTTGGTTAATAAAGTGCATAAAAATCGCAAAAATGCCGTATATAGGCTTATTTATGCGGTTTTTAACTAAATATATTCTTTTTTGACTTATAAAATTTTAAAGAAATTTTTCTACTAAATTAATCCCTTATTACTAAGACTCTTCATTGCAAAAGCGCCAATCGGTATTCTTAGCCAATAGAACATAAGACGGTAAAGAAGAGTGGCAGACAACGCAATTGTTGGAGGAACGCCAACCGAAGTGAACGCAAAAGTGAGGGATGCTTCAACAGCACCTAATCCACCAGGAGTTGGAACAGCGGATCCAGCAGTGTTTGCCACTAAGAACAGCAGAACTGTTTCCCAAGGATTTGCGTAGTATCCAAAAGCTAGAAGAGCAACCCAATAGCCTAATCCTGTAGCAAAAACAAGAATTAAACCGCCCAATGTGCCATTAAAAAGCTGTTTTGGCTTAGTTACAAGCTCTTTTATCTGCTTTCCGTAGTCAGAAAGAATAGGCAGATATCTTTTTTGTATAAATTTGCGTATTGGAGTAATGGCCATAAACGCACAGAGGATTATAGTAACAATTCCTATTACTGTGATTAGCATGTGTGTAGGAATCATTCCAGAAAGCAGGTTTTTACCAGTAAAAATTCCAACGCTAAATATTACAAGAGCGGTTACTAGCGATTGCAAAAGCCAGACTGCGCTTGTAATAGCTGTTGCTTGAGATGTTGAATTTCCGCTTTTCTTTATAAGCTGCATGTTTACAAACGCAGGTCCAACTCCAGCTGGCATAGACACGGCGGTAAATCCAGAAGCCGCTTGCGATGTAAACAAAACGCCAGCATTTGGCTTTGAATCATCCATAAAAGCGCCAAGCGTAATAGAAGATCCAACCCACGCTAGCATGCTACAAGCAAAGCATGCCATAACCATTATGCTATCTGCTCTTTTAAGCGCCGAGATAAATTCTTGCGGATGCCATTGCGTAACAATAGCCGAAATCGCAGCAACAATAAGGATTAAGCTAACAAAGAATCGAATATTAAAGCGTGCTAATCTAACGGTGTCGTAGTCGTAGTCATCTTCGCTGTTATTCATGCACACTATTTTGCTCAACTCATTTTTAAGATCTTCAAAAAGCTTTTTATTGCACGAAGGAAGTGACTTTGTAGACGCTGGAATTGCGGCTTTTTGAATAAATGGCAAAATTTGCGCAACCTTATCTGCACCCCAAACGCTCATTGCTGATTGAACAGCAGTTTTTGCATCGATGCAAGCTGCAATAAGCGTTAAAAGCTGAACTTTATCTAAAGCAATATTTGTTGAATCGCTAGCAACATCGCCATTTTGCCAACCCGCAATTAGGGGAGTGCCGTCTTCTAAACGTGCAAGAGATTCGGGGCTTATTCTTCTGTGCGTAATTCCTCTAGAGTTTGCAATGTCAAGATATTGCATAAGCCTTTGAGCGTCGGAAGCATTAAGCGTGTTTAGATTGCATGGCACAAGAACATTACTAGTGTGAAACACCATTATTGATGATTTTTCTAGGTCTGTAACCCCGTACACGTTTGCAGTAGCAAGATGCAAATTTCTAAGCGCAAGCAGCATGGAAAGATGGTGGTGTATGGAGTGTCTTGCAGAACGGTCTCGTCTAACTGGAATATCAATCAGCTTAACCCACTGCCATAGCTGATTTAAATATCCAGGCAAATGCACTTGATTGTCTAATACCGATATAACGTATCTTGTTGCGTGAATATCAATTGCATCGTATAGCCTTGAATTTGCAATCAAATCGTCGTCTAGACTAGATTTTAAAACGCCGCTATGGTCGGTTGTTAGCGTTCTGCGATTAAGCTGAACAAGATGCGTAATGCCAATGTTTTCTAAGGCCTCAACAATGTCTTTGCCCCAGGCTCCCTTGCTTTGCGTTCCCTTAATAAACCTGATTAGCGTTCCAATAGAGCGCCCAATGCACCAAGATGTTAATGCGCCCGTTAGGGAATGCCAAGAAGTTACGATTAATATTGGAGAGGCAATTAGCAGCGCTTGCCAAGATAACTTTACAATTTTGTTATCTCTTCTAGGGCCACTAACGGTTAGAAAAGCAACTAAAACCGCATACATATCTGGCAATAATTCTGTGCCGTGACTATTAGAAATGGAATTAAACGATGCAAATATCGAAGGATTATCTAGCGTTGTAAGAATGTAGGAAATATACCATACAAGCGGATACGTTAAAAGCAGTGTTAGCGTTGATAATGTTGTATCAATCCATCGCCTGGCGTCAATCATAGATATTATTACGCCAGCAACAATCGCAATTGTAAGCGCTTGCTGAAAAAGAGAAGATGGTAGGCCTGTTACAATCCACTGAATAATCTTTCCAGCATTTTTTGCGTCGTGTTCTACTCCTGCTGTTGTTCCAGAAAAACACGTTGTAAATAACACCACAGCTGTAGCCACGCCAGCAGATACGATTGAGTAAATCAAGTCTGCCCAATTACGAACTAGCTTAGGCTCAGTGTCGTTAATAACTAAATCGTCTTTTACTTGCGATTGCATAGTACACCGTTTATTTATTAATAAAATTATTAATTTCTAATAAGTTATTGAATAAAATCCACCAAACGTGATGCAATTCCAGTATAAGATCCTGGAGTAAGGTTTTTTAGCCTACTTGCGGTTTGTGCGTCGAAGTTTCTAGAAGATATAAAATCTTCAACATCTTTTTTAGATATGCTGTGACCACGCATAAGCTCTTTAACCTGCTCGTATGGCCTTTCCATTCCTTCTACGCCAGCAATTTCTTGTGCGCGCATAGCAGTTTGGATTGGCTCGCCAAGAACCTCCCAATTGCTGTTAAGCTCTTCGCTCATCATTTGCGTGTTTGGATGAATCGACTTTAAGCCGCCAAGAAGATTATTTAGTGCAAGAAGTGTATAGCCGAATGCGGATCCAACGTTTCGCTGAGTAGTGGAATCAGTTAAATCGCGCTGCCAGCGGCTTTCGGTAAGCGTTGCGCAAAGGGTATCGAAAAGTGCGCAAGAAATCTCAAGATTTGCTTCCGCATTTTCGAATCGAATAGGGTTCACCTTGTGTGGCATTGTGGAAGATCCAGTAGCACCTTTAACTGGAACTTGCACAAAAACGCCGCGAGAAATATACATCCACACGTCTACTGCAAGATTGTGAAGAATGTGGTTAATGTGGCTTACAGTGCTGTAAAGCTCCGCCTGCCAATCGTGGCTTTCGATTTGCGTTGTAAGAGGATTGAAGCAAAGACCCATTCTGTTTTCTACAAACTCTTTAGAAACGCTAAGCCAATCAACATTAGGGAAAGCGGCGAGATGAGCGCCAAAAGTTCCAGTAGCACCATTTATTTTTCCAAGATATTCTTGGGCATCAAGGTGTTTTTGCTGTCGATTTAACCTATAAACAAACACAGCAAGCTCTTTACCTAAAGTTGTAGGAGTTGCAGGTTGACCGTGAGTTAGCGATAGCATTGGGGTATCTCTATACTCTTGCGCTTTTTGAGTTAAGTAATCAACAATAGCTTGCAAATTTGGCCTATACACGTTTTCAACAGCGTTTTTTACGCAACGAGCTATAGAAAGATTGTTTATATCTTCGCTTGTGCAAGCAAAATGAACCAATGTTTTAAGATTGCTAAGCTGGGTTTTATGCCCTAATACTTGCTCTGCTTTGTCTAACTCGTCGTCAATGTAATATTCAACAGCCTTAACGTCGTGATGCGTAACAGCTTCGTGAGCAGCATGGCGTTTTATACCTTCGGCTCCAAAGTTTTCTGGGATTGCGCGCAAATAATCGCATTCCTCATCTGTTAAAGGCTTTACGCCATCTACAATCGTTTTAAAACTGTTTCCCTTATAACCGTTTGCTAGAAGAATCATCCATTCAACTTCAACACGCATGCGCTCGCGGTTTAATGCTGGTTCGCTTAAATATTCTACGAGGCTAGCAGTTTGGTTGTGGTATCTTCCGTCTAGTGGAGTTAAAGCAATAGCAGGGCAAATATCAGTAAGCTTCATACTCTAAAGGTTACAGCATGGCATGAAACTACTAAGTTTTGAGCGTTGCTATTTTGAGTCTTGCCGTTTTAGCGTTGTACTAGTGTTGCATAACTCCTTGCCACAATGTTGTTTCTTCTAAAGTCCCTTTTAACACATTGCTAAAATGCGATTCTTGAGATCTTATTTGTTTAGAAGATAGCTGACTGGCGTCTTGGTAAGCTGCTTGATGATAATTTAAATCATGCGTGAGCGTTCCTTCTTCTGGCACATTTTTTACTAGTATTCCGTCTTTTTCAAAAAGATTTTTTGACTTGCGATTCTCTTTGCGATTCTCTTTGCGATTTGACTTGCGATTTTGCTTAGAATCATTTTGCTTGTTGTCTTCTTTACTGTTGCTTCTATTACTACTTTTACTAGCCACTGCGTGAATCGTAACCCAATTGTTTCTGCTTGGATTACTCGCTCCGTCTAATGTTGGAACAAGTTCGTCTTCCATTTCTATGCTTGTTACCCAAGTTTTTTCTGGAATTGCATGGTTTGCTATAGGCGACCCTGCTGTTACAACGTGTTTTATGTTGTATTGTTTTGAATAGTCGCTTGCAATTTCTGCAGCAACTATTCCGCCTTGTGAATGCCCAACAAGTACAACATTATCGTTTGGTTTAATGCCGCTTTTCTTCATTGCTTCCACAACCATTCTTGTGCTGTCTGCGTTCATTCTTACGCTTTTAGAGCTGCTCATAACCTCCGCATTTTGAGGCCATCCAAACGGCGATTTAGGCTTTCCGTCCGTTCCCGGTATTGTAACAAGCCAAGATGTTCTGCCGTTCTTTTGCTTAAAACGTTGAATTGCGATTGTTGCAGCATCTGGATTTGTTTTTGGCGGATGCACAGAAAGATTTCCGTTTGCAAGATTATTAAGATTTGCAAGAGCTTGACCAATATTATTTCCCTTATATTGCAGTATTTTAGATTGTGCATTTTTAGGCAAAACTAGTTTTGTTACTTTAAGATTGTTTCCTTGTTTTGCGTCATTGATTTTTGCACTAAACAAGCTTAATGCGCTTGCAAATGTGGCAACTGGAGCTTTTGAATGTTTTACATCGTTTCTTTCTTGAATGCTGGAAAAAAGACGAATGGGGATTCCTGTTACTGGATTTATTAGAAAATGTTTAGAAAAGCCTCGTATAAATCCCTGTTGTATTGGTGCTGTTGCATGGCTCCACTTAGAAAAGTTTTTCATGCCACTTTTTTGAGTCATGTCTAAAATCGCACTAAATCCTGCGCTTGCAAAGAATGGTACTGCAGTAATAGGGAAGATTGTGGTTCCAATAGCCACAAGGTTATCGAAGGCTTCTCTATTTTTGTATTCCGTTGCAGAATATAGGTTATTTGCCCTGATTATTAAAGTAGACAATTCGCTAAGATTGTTGGACATTGATTCGCATTGGCTTGACTTTATTCTGCATTCGCTAGAATCTGGCAAGTTTTGTAAAGCAGGTTGGCAAAAATCTTTGTTAAAACAGTTGTTTTGACTTTGTACAAGAGCTGCTTTTTGGCTTTCGATTTGCAATGCGGTTTGCATCCAACATGCGCTTAGTGAATGGAAATCGTTTGATAGTTCGCTAAGTCTTGCAGCTTTTGCTTTATAAGCGTTAGAATCAGCAACGCTAAGAGGTTCTCCGCCAGTTATAGTTGATTTTACTCTCCAAGGCATTATTTACCTCCGTAGTTTAGCATTTCGTTAAAAGTGGGATTAGCGTTAATAAAATCAGCATCAATAAAGCCAGCATCAACAGAGCTGATTTGGCATGCTTTTCTAGCGGTTTTAGCCATCTGTTCGTTAAACGCGTTTGCGGCTTTGCCATGCCAGTCTTTAAGAGTGTTGGAGTGTGCTTCGCTAAGCACGCTGTTAGAGCATTGTTCTGTTCTTTCTAACAGCCATTGGTAATCGTTAAATATGTGCATACAAATATTACACACAACGTTTTTTAAATAGTCACGAAAATTCTTGCAATGTGGTTAAAGGCTATAATCCTTGAAATATAAGGGTTTTTGTGCTTGAGGCGGTTTTTTTAAAAAAGCACTTTAGCATATTTACCAAGGTTTATTGCTTGAGTCTTCTTTTTTAGAAGACTTAGTTTTTCCATTCTTGTTTGAATCTTTAGATGTAGAATCATCTTCGGTTTGCGACGATTGATTCTGCGAATTTTGGCTAGAATCGCTTTGATTATTCTGCCTTAGTAAATCTTGAACTTTGCTTTTTTGCGAATTACTTAAGCTGGATTTATTGGATTTTTCTTGCGATTTATTAATCCTATTTTCGCTATTATTCTGGTTTGTTTTTGCGTTTGCGTCCGTATCTTTTTTATCTTGGTCAAGTTGCTTTTGCAAACTATTTGTAAGTTTTTTAGATATTAATGCGTTATGATTAATGCTCTTTTTTAAGTGCGGCATTAAAATTGTATAAGGTGATTTTGCTTCGTTAAACTGGTCATCAACCTGTTTTTGAGATACAGCCAACATTTCTTTATCTGCATCAACTTTTTTCGATGCTTTTATGTTGTTTATAAGACTTTTTGTAGCAGCATTATATGTTGATTCTGCTTTAAGATTAGTGGCAATAAAATAAATTGACGCCATGCATAAAGCTATAACAATAGTAGATATTGCAATAATAGAAAATCTTAGGAACGACTTAGGTGTGATTTTACTAATCATATAAGCTTCCTCGATTTTGTAATCCAGCACGCCAATTCCCAAAGAATTAATATACTTGCAAGAATAGCAAACGGCCAAACGATTGGATAAGGCCTAAGTCTTGGTTTAACAGTGTTGTTTTGCCGCCATTGTTTAGAAAGAATCTGTTTTGCTTCTACGCCAATGGAATGATCTTTACTGGAATCAACATATTTTCCGCTAAGCTCGTCTGCAATATTCTTAAGATTCTTTGAATCCATTTTAGATATTCCAGGTTTTTTTGTAGAAGGGTCAATAATCCATTTTCCAGACTGTTTTATAGAAGAATCAGTTGAATTAATATCGTCTAAATCGTCCAACTTAGTGCTTTCGTTTGGGATTTTTCCGCCATTTTTAGACCCAACACCAATAACATAAGCATGATTTACGTAGCCGCGTAAAGAAGAGAATGTTCTGCGCTTTCTGCTGGTTGTTTCTTCGCCATCGCTAATTAAATACAAAACAGTAACATCTTGTGGATGAGCGTCGTGAATTGCTTTAGTGGCAAGAAGAGTTTTATCTAGCGGCGCGTCTAAGCTCGTTCCGTTTGAAACTCCAACAGGCTCTGTGTTAATAGTATTAACCCAATTTTCAATGGCATTTACGTCTGGAGTTAAAGGAACGTCAACGCTAGAAGACGCTCCAAATCTTATAGCGCTAAAGCTTGCGTTTGTGTAATTGCTTGCAACTTGTTTTATTATTTGCTTTGCGCTGTTAAATCTTGTGTTCTTGTGATTAGATAAATCCGTAGAATCGTTTACGTTCATAGACCCAGTAACGTCTAAAACAAAAACAACGTTAGTGGCATTAAGGGATCGTTGAAAAGTGTTTTTCATAACGCATGGGCATAATGCGCAAATCGCAAGCAAAACGCAGATTAATACTCTGCGAACTCGCATATAAACAGTTTCATCCGTATTGGAATTATTGCGTTTTAGTGGAAAAATCTCAAACAAAGCTAAAACGGTAAGAATTGCAATTAAAACTAACGAAATCCAACTAAAATATACTCTCATCGCTTTATCCTTCTTGCAAAAATAAGCCAAAGAGATGCAAAAATAACCGCCAATATTGTTGGAATACTAGGGTCATCACTTAAAGCTGACTGCGTTGATTTTTTAGGAATACTCGTATGCTGTTGCTCAATTTTACGCACCAAAGTCATTACGGAATCAGCATTATGCTGCGTTAAGAAAATACCACCATTTTGCTCTATAAGATTTCGCATTTGCACAGTAGTTGATTCGTTTTCGCTTTGAGCAGACCCAGAGTATAAGCCGTCAACTTGAATATTGGCCTGGCTTGTTAAATTCAATGCTTGTTTAAGTGAATAGGCTGGTTTTCCAGAAACAACGTTATCGGTTGCTAAAACAATAGAAGCACTACGATTAAGGCGATTGTGAGGCTTTTTAGAATTGTTGGAAGACCCGTATACAACGCCAGGAATCATTGCGGCACAGCTAACAAGACCATCTCCAATTAAAGACGTTGCCTCTTTTCTGTTTTGAGTGCCATCAAGCCATGCAGAAATTTGCTGATATTGCTTTTGCTGCATGTTGTCGATTTTATCTTGCGATTGAACTCCGTCTAAGAGTTTAGAAGCGTATTGCAATTGTTTTTTAACAAGAGAATAGTCGTCGGTTAGCGGAAAAACAGTTCTGGATGTTGAGTTAAAAATGCTCAAGCCTATGCGCTCGCCTTGAAAATGTTCAACAAATTTTAAGTAAGCGTTAATAACTTCTAAATCGTAGGGAAGAGTGGAGCCAGAAACATCTAAGCAAAGTACAATGTCTCTAGAACTTGATTGCTCGTCTGCGTCTAAAACTCTAGAAGGCCTTGCGCTAAGAGTTAGTGTGCATAAAAGCGCAAGGGAAAGCATTAACGCGCATATTCTTCGCAAAATAATCCATAATCGCCATTTTCTTGAGCATATACTTCCTTGCAAATCTTCATCTAAAGTAAAAGACGTTAAAAAGCTTGTTTTTAAAGCTTTTAAAGATTCGAGTTTGTGAGTTTTGTAATTGTATTTTTTAATCTCACTTATTACAAAGACTAGTATTGAAACAACTAATGCTATTAAAACGCCAAAAACAAGGACTAATGGCCATTTTAAGCGCATAGAGAAAAGCGTTGAAGCAAATATTTTGCACATTGCTAAATTAGGTATTGCCAAAGTGCATGTGCTTAAAGTGGAGAATGTCATCTTTTATTCTCCTTTGTCTTATTTTCCTTTGTTTTCCAGCTTTCAAGAAGAGCAAGAACCCATCTTGCGCCTTGATCAACATCTGCATCTTTTGCCTGATTATTATACTTTGCGTCCGCAAATTCAGGAGGGTATAAAGCTGCAATAGTTTGACGCAATAAGTCTGCTCCCTGCGTGTTTTTCCAAGTGTTTCTAAGCGAACTAATGTCTCCAAGAGTGTGTGATTTAATGTTGTCTCCGCTAATTATAGAAACGTATTGTCGAGCAATTTTAGCTAATTTAGCAAAAGCTTGATCTTTTTTAATCTTGTTTTGATTATATTCGCTAACAACCTGCTCAATTTTTTTACGCCATTCTTGCCTATTTGCGTTTAAAGTATGAGCGGCATTTTTTACATCTTCTTTAGTGTTTGCTTTAGTGTTGATTTTGTAGATAGCAATGTAGAGCATTATGATTGCCAAAAATGCAACTATTATGCTTAAGCCAATAAGGGCAAGTAGCATTGTTTCGTCGTTTAAAACTTTTTGAACATTATTAATACTCACTGCAAACCAACCTAAGCCTATTTTAAGAGTAAATCTTGATTCTTCTTAACACTAAAAACGCTGTTTTGCAAAGTTGCGTTACAAATAAATTTAGCCAAAGAATGGAATATTTGCTTGCTAGAAGACCCACGTATAAGGCAAGCTTTAGCAGAGTTTAAGCATTCGTGTAGCGAGTTGTTTATAAATGCCCTATGTGTCTTTACTTCTTTACAGCAGGAATCGTCTACTAAAAACGCTGGTATTTTGCGCATTGTTGTTCCATCAAGTATTGGAATATCTTTAGACTTGCTAAATGGGTTTACCGGGCTTAGGGTTACAACGATTAAAGAATGTAATCTAGCGATTTTTTGCAAATCATTAAAATGTTTTTGCAAAATAGCGTATTCGTCTGTAATTATTACAATCAAGCCGTGTTTTTGGGTAATTGAATTAGCGAAGTCAATAATGGCATCTGTGTTTCTAGTGTTTTTGCGTGCATTGCACAATGAAATATCTAAGCTACGCTCAAAATCAGGCAGATTCCTACAAGATGGAATCCGTAAAACATTATCTCCATCAAATAAAGCGCAATTGAGTGAATCGTTGCGTTTTATGCTTAAAGACGCAAAAAAACATGCTGCGTTAGAAGCAATCTCATATAAATATTCATTACTTTTAGACGCGCAAGAAGCATTCATATTTACACTAGAATCCACAAGAATCCAAGTTTTAGAAGAAGATTCGCGCTGCCTGGAAGAAACCATTGGTTCGCCAATTCTTGCGCTGGCTTTCCAGTTGATCATTCTAGCTTCGTCTCCAGGCTGCCAAGCATGAACGTCTACTAAGTCGCCATTACCAAATTTTTGGTTAGAAGGGTGTTCTCCTTCAAAAATGCTTAAAGATTTTTTTGCAAGTGGAAGATTTAGACGATTGTCTAATGCTTCGATTTTTCGCCTAACTTTTTTAGACGAATCGGAGCATAGCAAATTCCTTTTAGCATTAACTGTAAAAGTTGGTTGTGAATAGGTTTTAAACAGTTTTGCAAAAATCATGGTGCAGGAACCGTCTTCACTATTGCATCAATAACTTGGTCGCTAGTAATGGAATCTGCTAAAGCTTCAAAAGTCAAAAGAATCCTGTGTCTAAGAACTTCGTGAGCAAATTTTTTAACATCTTCTGGAATAACGTAATCCCTTCCAGAAAGAAGAGCTTGAGCCTGACCAATGCGTATTAAAGCAATAGAAGCTCTAGGGCTTGCACCCATTCGTACAAGTGAAGAAATAGTTTTAAGAGGGTGACTTCCTTGGCCTCTAGAAGTTGCAACAATATCTACTGCATACTTCATAACAGCTTCCGAAACATGCACTCGTTTAGCGGCTGCGCGCAAAAAAGTAACGTCTTGCAAACTTATTTTTTGGCTATTAAGTGTTTGCGGATTAAAAACGTCGCTTCCTCTGTTTGTTAAAAGCTCCAACATGCTCACCTCTTCGCTAAACGAAGGGTAAGTCATAACAGCTTTAAGCATAAAACGATCCATTTGAGCTTCTGGAAGATTAAAAGTTCCTTCTTCTTCAATTGGATTTTGCGTAGCAATAACCATAAAAGGCTGAGGAAGATTAATGCGTTCTCCACCAATTGTTGTAGCGCCTTCTGCCATTGCCTCCAGCATTGCTGACTGAGTTTTTGCATTTGATCGATTAATCTCGTCTAGCAGAATCACGTTTGCGTGAATAGGACCAATCTGTGTTGTAAATCTTTGAGAAGAAAAGTCAAAAACTTGAGTTCCAACTAAGTCTGCTGGCATTAAATCAGGCGTACACTGAATTCGTTTAAAGCTTCCAGACATTGCCGTTGCAAGAGTCTGTGCAGCAGTTGTTTTAGCAAGACCTGGAACAGATTCAATAAGAATGTGGCCTCCAGCAATAAGCGTTAAAATAAGCGATTCTTTAAGTGAATCTTGGCCTACAAGTGTTTGAGCAAATCTTGAGCGAAGAACCGCTGCAATCTGCTGCGCCTTTTTAATGCTCTCGTTAGAAACGCCTGCAGATATTGGCTGATTTGTTTCGTCTACTGTATTAGAAATAGAGCTATTAGAAACAGGTACGCGAGGCTGGGGTGGAAGAGAGAAAACACCAGTATTTGCGCTATTGTTTTGACTATTTGGTTGCGGAGGGAATAATGCCATGCGTTTTATTTTAACCGATATACGCTACCTTAGTTTCTTTTTGCTATAAGCTCCAGTCAATTGCAGATGCTCCCATTGATATTAATGCTTGATTTGTTCTAGAAAATGGCCTGGATCCAAAGAATCCTCTAGATGCAGAAAGCGGACTTGGGTGTGGGGATTGAATAATCACTGCGTTTGTAAGAAGAGGAGCTAGGCTTTGAGCGTTTCTGCCCCAAAGAATTGCCACTAATGGAAGCGGTTTGCCGTTATTATCTGTGCGATTATTTAGCGCTGTTATTGCAGCATCTGTTATTTGTTCCCAGCCTTTTCCTTGATGGCTATTCGCTTTGCCTGCTTCTACGCTAAGGCATCTGTTTAACAGCATTACGCCCTGCTTAGTCCAAGGTGTTAAATCGCCATTTTTAGGCATTGGAACGTTTAAATCATTAACTAATTCTTTATAGATGTTGGTTAGACTTTTAGGCAACGGTTTAACGCTAGGGTCTACGCAAAAACTAAGACCAACTGGGTGCCCTGGTGTTGGGTATGGGTCTTGACCAACAATAAGAACCTTTATTTGATTAAAAGGGATTGTAAAAGCTCTAAGAATATTATGACTTTCTGGCAAAAATCGTCTTCCGCATGCTAATTCTTGCCGTAAAAAATCTCCCATTTTGTGAATTTGTGGTTCAACTGGTTCAAGGGCATTTGCCCAATCTGGGTCTATGAGTTCGTGCAAAGATTTTCGCTGCTTAATATCCATATTTATCAACTCTAAAACAAGGGTGATAAATACAAAATCAAATGTAAAAATAAATAAAATTCTTTATGCTTTGTGCGCGGTATTCGCTAATATGGACTCATACTGTTAGCTGATTTTTTAGAAGGGATACAATTATGGCGCATAAAAGCCAGAACGTGTCGTTTACGCCAGATGCTTTTGATAATCCACCAGAAGGCCCTGTTGGAGTACATCGCGGAAATCGCGCTTGGTATGCCGTATTGTTCCCGTATGTAGTAGTCGTAACTATTGCTGTTGTTTTAGGCATTTTTGCATGGGCTATTATGTCTGGAGAAATCAACAACATTCGTTTGCCATGGAGCGCAAATCAGTCAACAACTGCTAAGTCTTCTAAACTTAAGAGCGGCAAAATTGACGAGCGCAAGAGCAAGTCGGATGATGCTGACGACGATTCAGACGAAGATAGGGATCCAGTAAAAAACGATAAGTCTAATAAAGAAGATAAAAATGCTAATAGCTCTAAGGATTCTAAAGACAATAATGCAAGCAACTCAAACACTTCTGGGCAATCTGTTAACAAGACTGTTCCAGTAAGAGTTATTAATGCAACAAAGATTCAGGGTCATGCTGCTCAAGAAGCTGCAAAGCTTAAGCAAGCGGGCTACGAAAATGTACAGGCTGCAAATCCTGCTGGAACTGTTCCTGCTGATTCTGTTGTTTGGTATAAGGGGAGCGAGAATCGAGCTGCTGCTGAAGATATTGCTAAAACACTCGGAATCAGCAATGTTGAATCTGCGGATCAAATAGCAACCACTATTGTTGTGGTTTTGTGCAAGTAGATTTGCTGTACAAAATAAATAAACGTAATAGATTTGACTAATAAATAAACGCTTAAATAGCCAATTGGAAAGTCTTAATAAGTGGCTTTTTGATTGGCTATTTTTGATTTTTGACTATAGATTTTTTCTATAGATTTTTGAATACAGTTGGCACTCGGGTACTTAGAGTGCTAATCTTCATTTAGCACTCAGTTTAAACGGTTTAGTCAACAGCTGACGGTTGATTAGCTTTAAAAGATTTGAGTGGGTGTCCATAGTTAAGTTATGTGGAGGAATAATGGCAAAGATTATTGCCTATGAAGAGGATGCCCGTCAGGGTATGCTTGCTGGTCTTGATAAGCTTGCAAATACAGTAAAGGTCACACTTGGACCAAAGGGTCGTAATGTAGTTTTAGATAAGTCTTACGGTGCTCCAACAATCACCAACGATGGCGTTTCAATCGCTAAGGAGATTGATCTCGAAGATCCATACGAGCGCATTGGCGCAGAGTTGGTAAAGGAAGTTGCTAAGAAGACCGACGACGTTGCTGGTGACGGTACTACAACTGCTACCGTTTTGGCTCAGTCTTTGGTTCACGAAGGCTTAAAGAACGTTGTTGCTGGAAGCAATCCAATTGCTCTTCGCAGGGGCATTGAAAAGGCTTCCGAGGCAATTGTTAAGGAATTGCTTGCATCTGCTAAAGATGTTGAAACCAAGGATCAAATTGCTGCTACTGCTACGATTTCTGCAGCCGACCCAGAAGTTGGCGAAAAGATTGCAGAAGCTCTAGATAAGGTTGGCCAAGACGGTGTTGTTACTGTTGAAGACAACAACAAGTTTGGTCTTGATTTGGACTTTACCGAAGGTATGCGTTTTGATAAGGGCTATATTTCCCCTTACTTTGTAACCAATGCAGAAGATCAGACTGCTGTTTTGGAAGACCCATACATTTTGCTCACTTCTGGTAAGGTTTCTAGCCAGCAAGACATTGTTCATGTTGCTGAACTTGTTATGAAGTCTGGAAAGCCATTGCTTATTATTGCAGAAGATGTTGATGGCGAAGCTTTGCCAACGCTTGTTCTTAACAAGATTCGTGGCACTTTCAACACTGTAGCTGTTAAAGCTCCAGGCTTTGGCGATCGCCGTAAGGCAATGTTGCAAGATATGGCAATTTTGACTGGTGCTCAGGTTGTTTCCGATGATCTTGGCTTAAAGCTCGATTCTATCGATGCTTCTGTGTTTGGTCATGCAGCAAAGGTAATCGTTTCTAAGGATGAAACAACTATTGTTTCTGGCGCTGGCTCTAAGGAAGATGTTGAGGCTCGTGTTGCTCAGATTCGTGCAGAAATTGAAAACACCGATTCTGATTACGATCGCGAAAAGCTTCAGGAGCGTCTTGCTAAGCTTGCTGGTGGCGTAGCTGTTATTAAGGTTGGCGCTGCTACCGAGGTAGAAGCCAAGGAACGCAAGCATCGCATTGAAGATGCAGTGCGTAACGCTAAGGCTGCAATCGAAGAGGGCTTGCTTCCAGGCGGCGGCGTTGCTCTTGTTCAGGCTGCTGCAAAGGTAGAAAAGTCTGCCGCAATTGCCGATCTTAAGGGCGAAGAAGCAACAGGCGCTGCAATCGTGTTCCGCGCTGTAGAAGCTCCAATCAAGCAGATTGCTCAAAACAGCGGTGTTTCTGGAGACGTTGTTCTTAACAAGGTTCGCGAGCTTCCAGAAGGCCAGGGCTTTAACGCTGCAACCAACGCTTACGAAGATTTGATGGCTGCTGGCGTTACTGATCCAGTTAAGGTAACTCGTTCTGCTCTACAGAATGCTGCTTCTATTGCTGGTTTGTTCTTAACAACCGAAGCTGTTGTTGCCAACAAGCCAGAAAAGCCAGCTGCAGCTCCAGCTGGCGGCGCAGAGATGGGCTACTAAATTAAATTAAATTAACTCTTTGATTGAGTCTGTTTAGTTATCAGGCATGAGCGGTAAAGTTTTGGCTTTGCCGCTCATGTTTTTGTTTTTGTAACTTGTTTTTGTAACTTGTTTAGTTCATTGCAAATAGCGATGTTGCTTGCGCTTCTGTATCCATGTAGATGTTAGAAGCATTTTGCATTGCAAGCTGAATTGCCTCTAGTGATTGTTCCATTTGCTGGTGCGCTGCTCGCCATTGTGTGGCGGTTGTTGCAAACTGAGTGGCAGCAGGACCAGTCCATACGCTTTGCAGCTGCTGAAGATTTGCGTACATTCCGTTAGTTGCATCTCGAATTGCATTAATCGAAGATCCAACTGCTGCAGCAGATTGCTGAATCTGTTCTGAATCAACTCTAAATTGTGCCATTTTTACTCCTTAATGCTTGTAAATTGTGTTTTGTTATGCTTTATCTCCGTGTTATTTAATGCTTGTGTAGAAATGACGTATTAAACCCAATTTTTGCTATTGTTTCTTGTAATCTAAAAACACGGTATTATGAATATATGCCGTCAAGCGATTTTGTCAAAGATTTTTTTACTAATGTGGTTAAAGGCTTATGCGCCTTTATAATACTTGTGTTTTTGGGTCAAATTGCTTTATTTGCCAGCCCTGTTTTTGCTCAAGAAAAGTCAAAAAATAGCGATTCGGCAAATAAAAATCCTAATAATTATGGCATTGTTACTACGGATTCAATCACAGATACAGAAAATCTTCTAGGGGACTCTGTTGCAAAAGTTTCCGACATGATTGCTAGCACAAAAAAGCAAACAGGTGTTTCTGTGCGACTTCTTTATTTAGCTAATTTTAGTGGCAGCAAAGATCCATCAAAGTGGGCTAGCGATTTATTAACAAGCACAAATCCTGCTGCAAATACTGTTCTTTTAGCAGTTGCCACTCACGATGGAAGACTTGTTGTGGCAGTTTCGCCTAATTCCGATGAATGGCTTAAAAGAAAAACAACCGTCGACTTGTTGTCGGATGCAGCCTATAGGCCATTAGTTAGTGCGCAAGGAGCCGACTGGTCTAAATCTGCGATTTCGCTTATGAAGCAGATTATTCGCGCAAAAAGAACGTCGATTACACCTTCAACAAGCATTATTGCAACTGTTGTGATGATTGTTGTAATTCTTGCATTATTTGCCATTGTTGCGCTTATTTTGTATAGAAGAAATTACGTGTTAAAGCAAGTTGCGCTAGGATTTAGAAAAGCCAAGAGAAGGCATGCTGCGCACAAATAAATCTATTTTTTTCAGGAAACACTCAGGAAACATTCAGCTTTATAAGTGATGCTAAACAGTATGGGTAAGAATGTAGAAGCATCAATTGTTGTGGTCGACGACGAACCTTCAATTCGCGAACTTTTAGTTGCATCGTTGCATTTTGCAGGATTTGACGTAGAAACCGCTGCTTCTGGGTCGGAAGCAATTGAAGTTATAGAACGTGTTCATCCAGATCTTATTGTTATGGACGTTATGCTGCCAGATATAGACGGTTTTACCGTTACAAGGCGAATTCGTCAAAACGGTGTAGCTGTTCCGGTGTTGTTCCTTACTGCAAGAGACGATACGCAAGATAAGATTATGGGCTTAACGGTTGGCGGAGACGACTACGTTACTAAGCCATTTAGCCTAGAAGAAGTAGTTGCTAGAATTCGAGCAATTCTACGCAGAACCCAGGAGGCAGAAGAAGACACTCCTGTTGTTAAAGTTGCAGATTTAGAGATTAATGAGGATTCTCACGATGTTTCTAGAGCTGGAGTTCCAATCGAACTAAGCCCTACAGAATACAAGCTTTTGCATTATTTAATGGATAACGAAGGCAGAGTTTTGTCTAAAAGCCAGATTCTTAATCACGTTTGGCAGTACGATTGGGGTGGAGACGCTGCAATTGTTGAATCCTACATTTCTTATCTTAGAAAGAAAATCGACGGCATTGAGATTAAGAACGACGATGGTTCGTTAAAGAAAGTTGTTCCGCTTATTGAGACCAAGCGTGGAATCGGTTACATGATTCGTGTTCCAAAGGCAGGGCAAGCCTGATTATGAATAGTGGCAAATCTACGGAAGTCGCTATTTATAATCCTGCTGTTGCTAGCGAGAACTCGGATTATGACGGCAAAGAAGCGAATTCTAATAAAGATCATAAAGCAAGAAAATGGATGCGCAAACATCTTGATGCAATACCGCTAAGCACTCGATTACTGGCATGTACTCTTGTTGTTTTAACTATTGCTGCATTTTGCATATCTTTATCGATTAGGCAGTTAGTTGGAAGCTACTTGCTGGATAAAACTGATGCTCAGTTGGCAGACCAGGCTCAGCTTATTTACGACAATATAGATTTGCTTAGAAGCAAAGATTCAAAAGAGCCTACGGTTGGCCCTAACGATTATTTTTTGCAAATTCGAGACACTAACAACAAGATTATTACAACTCCGTTAGTTCCACCTCTTAAGGGGAATGTTGTTTCTATGCCAACGCTTCCAGAAGATGGTGAAATTAACAACGTTGTTGTAAAAAGAAAGCCTTTTACATCTCCTGCAGTAGTTAAGGGTGATCTTAAAAGCATTGATGAGGCAACTGCAAAGGTTGCTCAGTCGCCGTGGCGTGTGCTGGTTCTTACATGGGGTCAGCGAAGCGGTTACAACTCAGAAATGCGTGTTAGGGGTTACGTTTATATAGCGCTTTCGTTGAGCGACCAAATGGACACTTTGGATACGCTTACGCGATACTGCTTAATGGTTAGTATAACTGTGATTCTCCTTGGAGCGGTTTTGGCTGCTTTGATTATTCAGTCAACGCTTGTTCCACTAAAACGAATAGAAAAAACTGCGTCTAAAATTGCTTCTGGAGATTTAAGCAGGCGAGTTCCTTCGGCTCCAGAAAATACGGAAGTTGGTTCTTTGGCAGCTTCGCTAAACTCAATGCTTTCTAGGATTGAGCAAGGCTTTAATGATCAAGAAGCAATGACAGAAAAAATGAAGCGTTTTGTTTCGGACGCTAGCCATGAGCTTAGAACGCCTTTGGCAGCAATCCACGGTTATGCCGAGTTGTATTACATGTGGAGAGGTGTTCCAGGGCAGCAAGAGAAGGCGGATGATTCTATTGCTCACATTAAAGCTTCCAGCGAAAGAATGACGGAGCTTGTTGAAGATTTGCTTTCGCTAGCGCGATTTGACGAGGGGCGAGGAATCAATGTTTCTCAAACTGTTAATGTAACGCCAATTCTTAAAGATGCTGCAAATGATTTGCGAGCGCTTGATCAAGTTAGAGTTGTTCAACAAGGAACTTTGCATTTAGCAGACGACTTAAAGCTAATGGATTGTTCTAAGCCTACAAATTGTAGTCTTGATCGAAAATTTATTTTTACTCCAGGGCAGCTGCCTAATGTTATGTTAAAGGGCGATGGGGCAAGATTACGCCAAGTTCTTACTAATATTGTTGGAAACATTCATCGTTATACTCCAACTGATTCTCCAGTAGAAATAGGAATGGGGATTTTTAAAGCTTCGATTAGTCCCGAAGCTTTGCAAAAAATGAGCTCTGTTTCTAAGTCTCTTAAGGATTTTTTGGAAGCTGCAGAAGTTAGCCAATCAACGGGCGCTGGCAATTCGTATGTTGTTATTAGAGTTGTTGACCACGGTCCTGGTGTTCCAGAAGAATCCTTGCCTCATATTTTCGAGCGTTTCTATATTGCTGATCCTTCTAGAGCCAGAGAAAAAGGCGGTACGGGTCTGGGTATGTCTATTGCGCAATCTGTTGTTAAGGCACATCATGGTTTTATTTGTGCAACAACGTCTTGTGCATATAGAACTAGTTCTAATCAAGATAATGAAGATGATTCTATTGATAACACAATGAGTGGCGTTGAATTGAAAAATGATGGCTCGGAGGATTCTAAGCCTCATGGCTTAACACTTACGGTTGTGCTTCCAAACGTTATTCTTGATGAGGATACAAGCAATACTAATAATGCTAGCAATGCAATCGATGTAGAGAAAACAGAAAAATAGACTAATCTATTCTAGATGTTCTGCATATTGTTTTTAAGATTGTTCTGGATTATTTAGATTGTTCTAGATTCATGCGCTACAATGGAAGCAGTGTGAATCTTTAGAGATTATGTGGATTGTAGTAAAATAGATAGTTCGCATAAAGTTTAGTGAATTTGAGTGAGGTGTGTTATGCCCAACGGGCGCGTTCGTTGGTATGATTCCAAAAAGGGATATGGCTTTATAGTAGATGAAGACGGCAAAGATGTGTTTTTGCCTTCTTCTGCATTGCCAGAATCAGTAAAAGAATTGCGTAAAGGTGCACGCGTTGAATTTTCTGTTGTAGAAGGTCGTAAAGGCCCGCAGGCAATGGGACTTACGCTTGTGGCTTCTGCTCCTTCTTTGGTAAAAGCTACAAGGCCAAAGGCAGAAGACATGGCTGCAATTGTAGAAGATCTTATTAAGCTTTTGGATTCTGCTGGCAACGGCTTGCGCAGACGCCATTATCCGTCTAGTGCAGAAAGTAAGAAGCTTGCTCATTTGCTGCGTGCTGTGGCAGATAATTTTGACGTACAAGATTAACAGTTAACAGGATTTTTTATGGAAGATGAAGTAATAAATCCACAGGATCTTGCTTATAAAGTTGCTGTGGAAACTTCTGAGCGCGAAAACGCTGTAGGCGATTTTGTAGGGAAAGTGGATATTGGTAGCAATGTTACCGATTTTCGTTTTGCCTGCACTATGCTTGGGTATGAAGGCTGGCAATGGTCGGTAACGCTGTATCACGACGAAGATGCTGGGCGTTGGACGGTTAACGAATCCAGTCTTGCTCCAACAGAAGATTCGTTACTTCCTCCTCCTTGGATTCCTTGGAAAGACAGGCTTAAGCCTACAGATCTTTCGGTTATGGATTCCATTGGAACTGCCGAAGATGACTCCAGGCTAGAAGAAGGCGTTAATGAGCAAAATAACGAAGATGCTCAAGAATCGCCAGCAGACACAGAGCAAAAAGATGTAGAGCATACAGACGCAGAGCATACAGAGAATACGGAAAATGGCGAATCAACAGAAGATTTTGAAGAGGCTGTTGAAACTTTCCGATTAACCAGAAAAAGGGTTATGACCGCTCAGGCTATAGCTCAAACTGCAAAAAGATGGTATGCAGGCCAGCATGGACCAAAGTCGCTTTCTACTAAGATTGCAGACGGAAAAGCATGTTCATCTTGTGGTTTTATGATTCCACTTGCAGGAAGCTTGGGAAACATGTTTGGCGTTTGCGCAAATATGTGGAGTCCAGATGATGGGCGAGTGGTGGCGCTTGATCACGGATGTGGAGAACATTCCGAAATAGAGCCCCCAGAGCCTTCTCAGCTTTGGATTCAATCGGAGCCAGCTTACGACGATTATCACATTGAAGTTGTGCCTCAATCACCTAGAGAAGAGCGTGCAGACGTTGAGCTTATAGAAGAGGCAATCGAAGATAGTAAAGAAAATCGCCAGGAGCGACTTAAGCATACACACGTTGAAAACGAGTTGGATAGCGAAAAAAGTAACGACGATGATTCGCAATCCAATGAATCCAATGAATCAAATGATTAGTGCTGGAAGATTCTAGACTGTGGCATTGTGCTAGAGTCATGGCAACTCGTTACCATGGAACGAAGGATAAAAACGGAAGGCAATTATGTTTGAACGGTTCACTGACCGCGCTCGGCGTGTTATTGTGTTAGCTCAAGAAGAAGCGCGCGCTCTTCAGCATAACTACATTGGCACGGAGCATATTCTTTTAGGCCTTATTAGAGAAGGCGAAGGAATAGCCGCAAAAGCCTTGAGTGCAAAAGGTGTAGATTTAGACGGTACGCGCAAACAAGTAAAAGAGATGATTGGCATTGGAACGGTTTCTCCTAGCGGCCACATACCTTTTACTCCGCATGCTAAGCAAGTGCTTGAGCTTAGTTTGCGTGAAGCTTTACAGCTTGGCCATAGTTATATTGGCACGGAGCATATTCTTCTAGGCCTTATTAGAGAAGGCGAAGGCGTTGGAACGCAAGTGCTTATTAAAATGGAGGTTGATTTAGGCGACCTTCGTAGCACAGCAATGGATTTGATTCGTGGCAATTCTGGCATACCTGCAGATGGTCAAGGTGCCGATCTTGCCAACGCTGGAGGAGTACAAGATAAGCGCAATCAGTCTGGTTCTGCTTTGCTAGATCAATTTGGAAGAAATCTTACAACCGAAGCGCAGCAGGGTAAGCTTGATCCTGTTATTGGGCGTTCTAAAGAGATTGAACGCGTTATGGTTGTTCTTTCTAGAAGAACAAAGAATAATCCTGTTCTTATTGGCGAGCCAGGTGTTGGAAAAACAGCCGTTGTAGAAGGTCTTTCGCAAAAGATTGTTGCTGGGGATGTGCCAGAAACACTAAAAGGCAAGCAAGTTTATTCTCTTGACCTTGGCTCAATGATTGCTGGGTCTCGTTACCGCGGTGATTTTGAAGAGCGCTTAAAGAAGGTGCTTAAAGAGATTAAGACTCGCGGAGATATTGTTCTATTTATTGACGAGATTCACACTATTGTTGGAGCAGGCTCTGCAGATGGTGCTTTAGGTGCTTCCGATATGCTTAAGCCTATGCTTGCGCGCGGTGAGTTACAAACAATTGGTGCTACAACTACAGACGAATATAGAAAGTATATTGAAAAGGATGCGGCTTTGGAACGCAGATTCCAGCCTATTCAGGTTCAAGAACCTTCTATTGCAGAAACAATTGAGATTCTAAAGGGCTTGCGTGCGCGTTACGAGAATCATCATCATGTGACTATTACAGATGGTGCTTTACAAGCTGCAGCCGAAATGTCTGCTCGATATATTCAAGATAGAAATTTGCCAGATAAGGCAATTGACTTGATTGACGAAGCTGGCGCTCGCTTGCGTATTAAGCGCTTAACAGAGCCTCCTGAGCTTAAAGAACTTGATTCTAAGATTTCTAAGCTTTCCGATAAAAAAGACGAAGCTATTAAGAATCAAGACTTTGAAAAAGCAGCTGATTTGCGCGATGAGCAAGAAAAGCTAGAGGAAGATCGCAAGACTAAAGAGCAAGCTTGGCGAGAAGGCGAATCCAATGTGAATATGGTTGTAGACGAAGATGTTATTGCATCTGTTGTTTCGAATACAACTGGTATTCCTGTTGTTAAGCTAACTCAGGCAGAATCTAAAAAGCTGCTTGGTATGGAAGCAGAGCTGCATAAGCGCATTATTGGCCAAGATGAGGCTGTTTGTGCGCTTTCTCGCTCTATTCGTCGTGCGCGAGTTGGCTTAAAAGATCCAAAGCGTCCTTCTGGATCGTTTATTTTTGCTGGACCTACTGGCGTTGGTAAAACGGAACTTGCTAAGACTTTGGCTCAGTTCTTGTTTGATGACGACGATGCTCTTATTCGTGTAGATATGTCGGAGTTTGCAGAAAAGTATGCAGCTTCCCGTCTTTTTGGTGCGCCTCCAGGCTATGTTGGCTACGAGGAAGGTGGCGAGCTTACAGAGAAGGTTCGTAGAAAGCCATTCTCTGTGGTCTTGTTTGACGAGATTGAAAAAGCTCATCCAGATATTTTCAACACATTGTTGCAAGTTTTGGACGATGGCCACTTAACAGATGGTCAGGGGCGAAAAGTTGATTTTAAGAACACGATTATTATCTTGACTACAAATCTTGGTACTCGAGATATTGCTAAGGCGGCAAATACTGGCTTTAGTCTTGGAAACAATGCGGATGCGTCTTATCAGCGCATGAAGGATCAGGTTAATTCCGAGCTTAAGCGTCAATTCCGCCCAGAGTTCTTAAATCGCTTAGACGATACTATTGTGTTCCGTCAGCTTACGGAGCCAGAAGTTCGCCAGATTGTTGACTTAGACGTTAAGCGTTTAAATGATCGACTCTTTGAGCGCCATATGGCTTTGGAACTTACAGACAAGGCTAAGAATCTTCTTGCGCAGAAGGGCTTTGATCCACTTCTTGGAGCAAGGCCGCTACGCAGAGTTATTCAGCGAGACATTGAAGATGCAATTAGCGAGAAGATTTTGCTTGGCGATTTAACAGACGGCGAATGCGTTGAGGTTGATGCTGAAGGCGAAGGATTGCTTGGAGAATTTATTTTCCGTGGCAGAAAGTTTGATTCAGCAGATAGCAGCTCTAAGCCAGTTGAATCTTTGGATGCAACTGATTCTTTAGATTCAACTGAATCGCAAGAATCCGCAGAATCGCAAGAATCCGCTGAATCTGAATCTTAGTTGTACGATTTAAAATCTTAATTAAGATTTCTTAATAAATTTAGTCTCCGTTAACATGCAAGCTATAATGCCGCAAGTTAACGGAGATTTTTTTGATTTGTGTCTTTTTTAAGCGTTTTTATCATTTCTAGAATTTGCTTTGGATTTGTTTCTGGCAAATAAGAGCTTGTAACAGCTAGAGATATTTGCGCAAGCTTTGCAGAATCACAATAGCATATATACACAGGCCTATTAGTTGGTTGGAATTTTTTCTTAAAGAAGTACAACGATTTAAAACCGTACGCTGGCTCCAAAATATCCGACATCATCTCTAGAGTATGAACAATTATTTCGTTTTGGTTATTAATAACGCTATCTTTATTTTGCAAAGAGGCAGAATTACTAGAATCTTCCGAATCGCAAATATCGGTTATTCCTGCAAGAGGAGCTGCAGAAAGGCTCATAAACTCTACAGCAGATTCTGGATTCTCAAGGCCTTCGTCTCTTAAGCGTTCTGCCATTCGCGCAATAAGAAGTTCCATAATTCCATTAGGACTATCTGTTCTATGACGCATAAAATCAAGAGTCCAACCGATTACGCGATTGTTGCTATAAGTAGGCATCCAGCTGGTTACGCCAAGAACTTTGCCATTATCGTCAATCGCGTACAAAATCTTTACTCTAGAATCATGCAATTCTTCTAATCCGCCAAGAGTAAACTTCATCTCGGGAAGAGATTTAAGTTCTGCCCACTCTTCCGAAATCTCAATAATCTGTTGCTTAACATTCCACGGAGCTTCGTTGTAGGTGCTAAGAACATCTGTTATGCCATCGCGCTTAGCTTTATTTATAGCAGTACGAATATCCTGCCATTTTTTACCTCTAGTTTGCCATTCTTTAGGGTAAACTAGCATATCGCTTCCAACTTTAATAGACATAAAACCAAGAGATTCTAGGTTTTTTCTATCTTCATCGTGCACAGCGTAGAATGCTGGAGACCAAGAATTTTGCTCACAAAGCTTAATAAATGATTTTAAATCTTGATTATATTCAGATTTGTCTCCAAAAGGACCAGTCAAAGTTAAAGCAATTCCGTACTTAAGCCTGTATGCTATTGCCGAGCGTTCTGTGTTGGAGAACCAATAGTGATTATCTGGCCAAGTAGTCATAAAGCTCATTGTGTCTCCGCCAAAATGAACTAACTGACTTGCTTTTTTGCGGTCTTCTTCGTTAATTGTAACTTTGTTTTTAAACCACATAAGGCAAACAACAAAAAGAACAATCCAAAGAAGAACTCCCACGCACTGAGCAGTAGCAGATGCAAGAGGCGTTAGAGGAGTCAGCATTGCGTTTGATCTTAAGCCAAATCCCATAGGCATCCAACGCCCTGGAAGATCTTGCAGTAAATGATGCAAGTCTGCATGAGGTTTAAACTCGTTAGGTGCAATTAATCCAAAGCAAATGTAGCCTATTCCAGTAGATAATATGGCCAAAACTATTGCTGTTAAGCCAATTCTTCGCTCAAACTTGTCGCTATGATTTTGGAAGTGCTTTATGTTTATAAACAATAGTATTGCAATTAATAGCGGAGGCAGAGCGGTAAGCATAAAGGCTATAGATGTGGCATTATTCTTGTGAGAAATCATAGCTTGCTTAGCTGCAATCAACGGCAAAATTGCAAAGTACATGGTTGCATACACAGCCGTAAGCCCGTTAATTGTTATAGCAGCATAAGCTGCAAGTCGCCTTCCGCGTAAAAGACCCCAAGATATAATCATTAGAGTAACAATAGGCAAAAGAATGCGAATCCAAAGACCGCCAATTGTTGCGTGTTGCAAGCCAGAATGAAGCAAACAGCTGCTGGAGCTATAGTTCGATATACATCTTGCAAGCCAAGGTTTTGTACCCATTTGTGGAGACATAAACAAGCCTAGTGTTGTTAGTATTCCAGCGTGAGATCTTGAAGACAATGCAAGAACAGGGCCTAACGCCATAATAAGCTGCGTTATTGAAAAAAGACGCCTAATTTCGTAGTCTGTTCCATGCCACCAGCTTGCGCTTTTAGTGGTATTAGTTTTGTTGTTTTTGTTCATTACATTGCCAATAATATGGCCGCAAATCGCCGCAAAAATCGTGCAATAATCTCCAGGATTTCCACTATAAAGAAGCATTGCCGAGGTTATTGAATATCCCAAAACAAGCATTCGTCTACGCCACAATATTGATTCGCATGTTGCTGCAGACATAAATGCGCCAACAAAAAGCGTAAAAGGCGAAAGCCTAATTGGTATTCTAGTAATCCAATGCATATTGCGAATAATCGCAGAAAGATTGCCAATTAGTGTTATCCCTAGCAAAGTTCCAATAAGCGTGCTAGATACAGAAACAAAAAGCAAGCGTATTTTTCCAATTCTTGTTTCTGCTAATCCAATTAAAACCAAAGAAAGAATGGCGTTAACGGCTAGAGAGGGAAAACTGTTTACAAAGAAAAGCGAATGGAACAGTTTAAGCAAAAGTTGAGGAATGTTTCTATGCCCAAAAAGGAATGTGGAGCCAATTTTTGGCTTATGGTACGAGAAAAACTGTGCAAGTGTAGCGTTTGTGCCGTAAGTGTAAATGTGCATTACGGTACGGAAAATCCAATGTAAAAGGTTTATAAGCAAAAAAACAAGCGTGATTTTTACTGCAAGAACTCTCTGAGACAGCCAGATTCTAACATCATTACTTAGTATAGATAAATGATGTCTTGCTGTTGACTTGTGATTTTTTGATAAAAAGTTTGGCATGTTTATCGCCTCACCTTCTGATTAACAACCACTTGAATATTGCTATAAGAGCTTAAATCTGGATTATGCTTTGCTATTCCAGCGTCTTTGCAAAGATGATCAATTGCAACCTTTAATCCGCTTTGAACCGTATGCCAATCGTGGCCAGAGCCTTTAGAAATCATTGTTATAACGCTTATTCCAGCCTTATGCGCTGCCATTGCAATAGTAGACTGATTTACTTGAGACTTAGGATCCCAAGCTCCAGCTACTGAATAATAGTTTTGATTTAATGGAGCATTTTTTCTCATTATGTTTGACGGAATATGCTTTTCGTATTCCTTGCGATTGCCGTTAAAATAACGGTTTATTGTTTCTTTTCGATTCTTGTACGTTGGTTCTAGCTCTCCGCCAGCAGAATACATGTTTCCAAACAACTTTGGATATGCTGGAACTATTTGAGTTGCGCAAGTTCCTCCCTGAGAAAATCCTCCCATAAGCCAAAGTGCTGGATTTGTGCTTGCTGGAAGATTTTTACGAATCCAGTTAACAACATCTTTAGTTAAATAAGTTTGAGCGTTTCCATAAATCTTTGTGTCTGCGCAAAGTGAATTGTGCGTTGAAGTGCCATTTTGGTCTGGGGAAACAACAATCGGAGCTAAACCATTGTGTTTTTTAGCGTAAGCGTCTAAAGTATTCACTATTTCGCTTGCAGCAAATAGTCTATTAGGGCTTCCTGGCTGTCCGGAAAGAAGAACCATTACAGGAAGTTTTGGAGCAAATTTTGTTAGCGCAGCTGGAGGCAGATATACGTTTGCGATTCGTGCGCGGAAATCGGATTGAGTTGCAGGAATTCTAACTGAACGGCTAATACCCTTAGCTGGCATTTTAGGCAGTTTGTTTTGTTCTGCTAGCAAATTCCAATTTTTGATTTCCATAACGGCATTATGCTTATTGTGCTCTTCTAGCTTTGGGTAGTTTCCTAATCCAAAAACAGACCCGATTGTTGTGTATTCTCCGTAAATCATGTTTACGCGAATCATTGTTGCCAGAACAAACAAGATGATTGAAAAAATAGCAAAGGCTCTTCTAAATCCTTTAGATATTATTGCTGCGCTTAGTGCAAAACCTACGGCTGCAAATCCTGCTGCAATAGAGGAGATAACAAGCCATCCCAGACTTACGCCAAACACAAGAAAAACGTCGGATATAAGCCAAGTTATGAATCCAAAAATAATGGCGAATAAAAATGCCGAGCCTAGTTGAGTTAAGAGTTTTGAAAAATACTTTGACCCTTTAGGTTTTGTAATTAAAAGAACAGCTAGGCATAACCCAGATATTGCGAATACGCTTACAGGTAAAATGCCGTGCATTAAGTTAATTGTGGCAACAAATTGCTTCATTCTTACTGTTCCTTAAAACCTCGCTAGATTGGAGCCAACAAACACAACCATTGCAAATATAGTATATAATCCTTAAAATTTTCTATATTTTGTCATCTATTATAATGATATAGACTGTAGAACTTATTACAATACACCAAAAGTATGAATATTTATAATACTGCGATTGCTGGTATGACGATAGTGATACTTAAGATGTATGTGTAAAGCAGATGCGTACGTAATATGTATACGTAATATGTATTAAGACTTAAACATGTATTAAACATTAGGCATTAAACATGGGCATGAATCAGAAGGGTGAAAAATTGCCATTAAGCAATTCTCTTACAATTTTTAGGCGATTTGAGCATTTTAAGCTTACGATTGCTCGCTGGGCGTACTCTGTTATGTTTGTTGTTTTATGCGCAATAACAGTTATGATTGTGCAGCTTTCTGTTCAGCGTTCTGGGCGAGTGGAAATGACTTCCTCGCTTTCGGCTAGCGCATGGAACATAATTTCAAAAATGTGGCTTAAGCTTAATTTTGTTTTTGTGCTTAATCTTCTTATTGTTGCGTTGATTTATGGGATTTTGTTAATAATCATAAATCGTTTTTGGATTGCGTCTGCAATTTTGGTTAGTGCGTCAATAATTGTTTCTGTTATTGAATATATGAAGGTAAACGTTCGATACGAAACGATTCTTCCAGCCGACTTAAACTTTTTAAAAAGCAACACTGGAAACATTGCATCTTTTCTTCCAGACAATGCTAACGCCGTTATTTTTAGCTCTATTGTTGCCGTTATAATAACTTGGATTGTTGCTGTTTTAATGCATGTTTTGGATGCAAATCATGGGAAAATTGTTATTATTGCAGATTTAAGAACTGCGATTTTGGTTCGTATTGCAACTGTAATCGCACTATCAGCGGTTTTTGGATGGTACGTTTGCACAGTTGGAACTGTTGATTCTAATGCAAATAATTTCTCTAAGTTTATGGGAGATTCCCCGTCTATGTGGGATTCCGTTTACGACGCTCAAAGAAACGGTACTTTAGTGGCCTTTTTAAGGCAAGTGAATCCAAAGGTTATGGATAAGCCTTCGGATTATAGCGAGCAAACTATGAAGGCTTTGCTAGAAAAATACAATAATGAGGCTAAAAAAATAAATGCTTCTAGAAAGTCAAAAATCTCCGATAACACTGTTGTTTATGTTCTTTCGGAATCATTCTCTAATCCAATGAGGGTTCCTGGATTGCAATTAAATAAAAATCCAATGCCATTTATAAGTGCTTTAAAAAAGCATACAGATAGTGGATTAATGCTTTCATCTGGCTACGGCGGCGGAACAGCAAACCTTGAATACATGTCTCTTACCGGATTGAGCATGGTTAACTTTAACTCATCTCTTACAAGCCCGTATCAGCAGCTTGTTCCAAATTCTTCTTGGACTCCTACAATTAATCAATATTGGGGAAGCGAAAGTAATTCAATAGCATTCCATCCATACGAGCCGAGTATGTACTTGCGTTCAACAAACTATAAGAAGTTTGGTTTTAGCAAGTTCTACTCTCTAGAAGCTCCAAATGTTATTGCACATAAAAATATGCTTGATAAGTCGCCTTATGTTTGTGACGAGTCTGCGTATAAAAGTGCGTTCGAAAAAATCGCCTCAAGCAAGAATAACCAGTTTGTGCAAATAGTCACAATGCAAAATCATATGCCATTTAGAAACTGGTATAAAAACAATGATTTTAAGGCTAGTACAAAGCACGGTTCGCCAAAGCTTGGAAGGTCGGAGATATCTTCGATTGAAACATATGCTAAGGGTGTAAAGTACACAGACCAAGCAACTCAATCATTCTTAAATGACTTGGATTCTATAGATAAGCCAGTGACTGTTGTATTCTATGGCGATCATCTTCCTGGAATATATAGCACAGCAAGCGATGATGAAAATAATTCTCTTGATTTGCATCTAACTGATTACTTTATTTGGTCAAATAAAAAAGCTAAAGAAAATAATAAAGCTCCAAACAAAATCAGGGACTATTATTCTTCTCCAAACTTCTTTATATCGCAAGTGGCGTCTCACACAAATTCTAAAGTTTCGCCATATCTTGCATTCCTTACAAGATTGCACGAAAAGATTAGTGCAATGGAGCCGCCTGTAGTAAATAAGATTCAGGGGTGGGATAGAATTCCGCAAGGCCAGCCAATTTACTTGAATCCAAGCGGAAAGCCAATGATTGCTAGTAAAATGAGCAAAAAAACTAAGCAATTATTGCATGACTACCGCTTGATTCAATACGATATTACAGCAGGAAAGCATTATCTTAAAAACACAAACTTTCTTGACTTCTAGCTTTGCAACGCTTTAAGCGCTTTGGATGCAATGTCGTGCCTATAGAACATGTTAGAAAAATCAATATTGTCTAATATGCTGTAGGCTTTTGATTGCGCATCTTTAACGTCTTTGCCGTTTACTTGCAAAAGTGCCACTCTTCCAGAAGATGTTACAAGATTATTGTTTTCGTCTAATTTAACGCCAGAGTAGTAAACATGCTGGTCGCTACTATTAAGGCTAATTTGGGGTAGAGGTGTGCCTGTAACAAGCTTTCCAGGGTAACCTTTGCTTGCTAGAACAACGCCAAGAGTTACGCCATTTTTAACCCAAGTAAACGTTGGTTTTTTGCCAGTTAGAATGTTAAAAATGGCTTCGCCAAAGTCGCTAGTGAGCCTTGGAAGAACAACCTCGGTTTCTGGGTCTCCAAAGCGAGCGTTAAATTCTATAACTTTTGCACCTTGCGCTGTGTTAATCAATCCTGCGTACAAAACTCCTGTAAAAGGCATGCCTTCGCTTGAAAGAGCTTCAACAGTTGGACGCACAATTTGGCTAATCGCCTGTTTTACAACATCTTCGCTAATTTGTGGAACTGGGCTATAGGCTCCCATCCCGCCCGTATTTGGGCCAGTGTCGCCGTCGTGAGCGCGCTTGTGGTCTTGAGAAATTGGCATAACCCAAAAATCTGTTCCGTTAACAAAACTCATTAATGAGAACTCTTCGCCGTCTAAGAATTCTTCTATAACAACTTTTGCTCCAGCTTTTCCAAAACGGTTGTCTACAAAAATCTCATTTAATGCATTTAATGCTTGGTCAACGCTAGTTGCAACTGTTACGCCTTTTCCAGCAGCCAAACCGTCTGCTTTAATAACAATTGGAGCACCATGCTTTTTAACATATTCTTCCGCTGGGTTTAGCTCGCTGAATGTGCGGTAGCTGGCTGTTGGAATGTTGTGCCTTTGCATAAGCTGCTTTGCAAAATCCTTGGAGCCTTCAATTTGAGCTGCCGCCTTGTTTGGTCCAAATGCAAGCAGGCCATGTGATTTAAAATCGTCAACAATTCCTTCGATTAATGGAACTTCTGGTCCAATGAATGCAAAGTCGTAGTTGTTGTTCTTAACAAATTCGATTAAAGCGTTATGGTCTGATTCGCTAATGGCTTCAACTTTGATTCCGCTTTTAATCATGCCAGGGTTTCCAGGAGCAACCGTAACTTCGCTAACACTTTTACTATTTAAAAACGCAGTCGCGATTGCGTGTTCTCGGGCGCCTGAGCCAACAACTAAGACTTTCATAATTGTTCCTTTTGTATTGTTAACACGTTTTGTTCACTTGGTTTACTTGTTCTACTTGTTTACGCGCTTTGCGTTTATGCCAGTTCTACAGCACTATTGTTTCTGTTTATTATCTTGCCAATAATATACGCTTGTTCGTTATTGTTTTTAAGGATTTGCATGGCTTCATCGGCTTTATCTTTCTCTATTGCCAGCACCATTCCAATGCCCATGTTAAAAACATTGAACATTTCTGCGTGGTCTACTTTGCCTGATTTTTCAATAAGATTGAAGATTGGCGGTACTTGCCAGCTGTTTGTGTTTATTTGTGCTGCAAGATTTTCTGCAAACATTCTTGGAACGTTTTCTATAAATCCGCCGCCTGTAATGTGAGCCACGCCTTTAATAAGATGATTGGCAAAAAGAGGCTTTAGAGCTTTAACATAGATTTTTGTAGGCTCTAAAAGAACTTCTCCAACAGATTTGCCGCTCAATTCTTCTGGCTTGCTGTTTACGTTTAAGCCGCCTTCGCTAAATAAAGCTTTTCGAACAAGTGAGAATCCGTTGGAATGAACTCCAGATGATGCAAGACCTATAAGAACGTCTCCAGGTGTGATTTTAGAGCCGTCAACAATGTTTTCTCTTTCTGCAACGCCTACAGCAAATCCTGCAAGATCGTATTCGTCTTCTTTATACATTCCTGGCATTTCTGCGGTCTCTCCGCCAATTAAGCCAGATTCTGCTTGAATACATCCGTCTGCAACGCCTGAAACAACTTGTTCTAAAACTATAGGATTGTTTTTTCCGCAAGCAATATAATCAAGGAAGAACAGGGGCTGTGCACCTTGAGCAGCGATGTCGTTTACGCACATAGCAACGCAATCAATGCCTATTGTATTGTGCTTTTTCATCATTTGCGCAATCATCAGTTTTGTTCCAACACCGTCTGTTCCAGAAACAAGAACAGGATCTTTGTATCCAAGGCTTGCTAAGTCAAATAGGCCGCCAAAACCGCCAATTCCTCCCATAACGCCTGGTCTTTTTGTGCGATTTACGTGGGATTTTATTCTTCGCACAACCTCGTAGCCCGCTTCTACGCTAACGCCAGCTTGTTCATATGCGTTTGGCATTTAAAAGTCCTTTCGTGTTTGTTTTAAGTGTTTAATCGCAGTTTTAAATGCAGTTTTTAGTTGTTTTAGTTATAGATTTAATCGCAGTTTGAATCGCAAAAATTGTATTTACTATTCTTTTTAATGTTTTCTAAAACTTCCTTATCTTCTTTAGAAAGCGAAGCGAGGAATTCATCTCGGTAGTCATCTAAAGCAGTAGGGTAGTCGCCATTAAAATACGCAACACATAATCCTCCATACGGAGCTGGTTTGTTTAATCCAATGGACTCAACAAGACCATCTAAAGACAAGAAAGCTAAAGAGTCGGCGCCAATATATTCGCGAATTTGTTCAACGGAATGTTTAGCTGCAATAAGCTCTTTAGTGGTTTGAATATCAATTCCGTAGAAGCACGGGTATTTAAGAGGCGGGGAAGAGATTCTCATATGAACTTCTTTTGCTCCTGCTTCTCTAAGAAGACGAACAATTCTTTTAGACGTGGTTCCGCGAACTATTGAATCGTCAATAACAATTACGCGTTTTCCTTTAACAACACCTCGAACAGCCGAAAGCTTCATGCGAACGCCTTGTTCTCTTAGTTCTTGAGTTGGTTGAATAAAAGTGCGTGCAACATACTGATTTTTAATCAAACCCATCTCGTTAGGAATTCCGCTTGTTTCGGCGTATCCTCCAGCCGCAGAAAGCGAAGAATTAGGAACTCCAATAACCATGTCTGCATCTACAGGAGACTCTTTAGCTAAACGTGCTCCCATTCGTTTTCGTGCAGAATGAACGTTTATGCCGTATATGTTGGAATCTGGGCGAGCAAAATATATAAATTCCATTGAGCAAACAGCGTGCTGAATGTTTTTTGCATAACGCTCAATCTTGTAGCCTTCGTTATTAATAACAATTATTTCGCCCGGCTCAATATCTCGAATAAACTCTGCGCTAACAATATCTAAAGCGCAAGTTTCGGATGCAAGAACATAAGCTCCGTTACTCATTCTTCCCAAAGAAAGCGGCCTAAAACCGTTTGGATCCGTTGCTCCAATAAGCGAGTTCTCCGTAAGAAGCAGGTATGCAAATCCGCCGTGAACCGTGCGCAAAGCTTCTTTAAGCTTATCCATAAACGAAGTTTTTGTGGACCTTCTAATAAGATGCATAAGAACTTCGGTGTCGGAATTGGAGTGGAAAATAGCTCCGCAATCTTCTAGCTTATTTCTAAGAGTTGTGCAATTAGTAAGATTGCCGTTATGGCCTAAAGCAACGTCTCCATCGTGGAAAGAAAACAGAAAAGGTTGAATGTTTTCAACGCTTCCAGACCCCGCAGTCGCGTAGCGAACATGGCCAATGGCACTGTTTCCGGTTAGCTGCTTCATAATGTCTTCGTTTGCAAAAACTTGCGTTAAAAGACCTAAGTTTCTGTATCCCTTAAGATGGCCATTATTGTTGGCTACTATTCCAGCACCTTCTTGGCCGCGGTGTTGCAATGCGTGTAAGCCAAAGTAGGTAAGTCTTGCAGCATCGGAATGACCCCACACTCCAAAAACACCGCATTCTTCGTGAACACCTTCAAGCTCAGCAGACATTTGCGCCCCCTATTGTTTTAAAATTGCTGCAAATAGTTTGATTAGAATATTTAAACACAAAATCCCCAATCACGACGTAAAGTATTCAACGCCAGCGCTAAAAATGTTTTGCTCTTTAAAGTCTGGAATATTTACGTACAAGCCGCTTCCAGTGCGCTCGCAATGACCCATTTTTCCAAACACTCTTCCATCTGGGCTTGTGATTCCTTCTACAGCCATAAGTGACCCGTTTGGATTTACCTTAAGATTCATGCTTGGAACGCCATTGCTGTCAACGTATTGTGTGGCAACCTGACCGTTTTGTATAAGCGCATCCATAACTTCTGGCAACGCTACAAATCGACCCTCGCCATGAGATATTGCAACATTATGAATATCTCCAACTTTGCAATTTGAAAGCCAAGGAGAAAGATTAGAAGCAACGCGAGTTCGAACAATCTTGCTTTGATGCCTTCCAATAGTGTTAAACGTTAAAGTTGGGCATTCTGCATCCATTGGAACAATATCTCCAAATGGAACAAGACCAAGCTTAATAAGTGCTTGGAAGCCGTTGCAAATTCCAAGCATTAAGCCGTCTCGATTGTTTAGCAAATCGCGAACAGAGTCGCTAACAGCAGGATTTCTAAAGAATGCCGCTATAAACTTTGCAGAACCGTCTGGCTCATCTCCTCCAGAAAAACCGCCTGGAATCATAACAATCTGGCTTTTATTAATCTCTTTAACAAGCTCTTGTGCAGACTCTACAACATCATTAGCGCTTAAATTGTTGATTATAAGCGTTTTGCATTCTGCTCCAGCCTTTTCAAACGCTGCTTGAGTGTCGTATTCGCAATTATTGCCAGGGAAGACTGGAATAATAACGCGCGGCTTGCTTAACGGCGTTCTTCTGTGAGATTTCATATGATTTCGAATAGGCTTGCGATTAGTGGAATTTATTGCGCGAACCGCATTGCCCTTAGCTCTGTAAGGGAAGATGCCCTCTAGAGGACTTTCCCAATCTTCTTGCAAATCGTCTAAACTAATAGCTTCATTGCAAGCATAAAACTTAAACTCACTGCAAGTTTGGCCAATAAATTCAACATTTACAAGATCTTTGCTAAATTCGCTCGCAAAATCGTTAACGTTAAAATCTTCGTTTACTTCTACAAAGAAAGTTCCGTAGCTAGGCTTAAATAAGTCGTCGGTTTTAACAGACTCATTAAGCTTTAAGCCAATATGATTACCTAAAGTCATCTTAAACAAGCTTTCCGCACTAGCTCCAAAACCTGGAGTACTAACTGCGAGCGCATGCTTATTTGAAGTAAGATTTTCCACAATCCTAATCGCCTCTAAGAAGCTTTGAGCGTTAGGAGTAAGGCCGTCTTGCTTGTAGATTGGCGAAATCTTAAGGATTTTGCTATTTGTTTTCTTAAACTCTGGAGATACTGCCAAGCGAGCGTCTCCTGTAGAAACAGCAAAAGATATAAGGGTTGGTGGAACATCAAGATTTTCAAAGCTTCCGCTCATAGAGTCTTTACCGCCAATCGCAGCAACTCCAAAATCAATTTGAGCGCATAAAGCACCAAGAACGGCTGCAGTAGGTTTGCCCCAACGTTCTGGAACGTTTTGCGGCTTGCCAAAATATTCCTGAAGACTTAAATAAGCGTTTTCGATTGTAAAACCGCTTGCTACAAGCTTTGCCAAAGATTCTACAACAGCTAAGTAAGCGCCCGTAAATTGATTCTTTTCCATAATGTACGGGTTAAAGCCCCAAGCCATTGCAGAAGCGGTGTTTGTTTCGCCGAATACTGGGAATTTTGCGCTCATTGCTTGTGCTGGAGTGAGTTGTCGGCGGCCTCCAAATGGCATAAGAACCGTTGCGGCTCCAATAGTGGAGTCAAACATTTCACTAAGACCTTTATTTGAGCAAACATTAATATTTGAAACAAGATCTTTTATGCGCTCGCTAAAAGTCTTATTAGCATATTCGTCACTTGCGTCTTGCCACTTTGTAGTGTAGTTTTTGCCGCCTTCAACGTGAATATCTTGAGTTTTAGAAGCGCCATTAGAAGCTAAGAATTCTCGGCTTAAATCAACAATTGTTTTCCCTCGCCAAGTCATCTTCATTCGAGCTTCTTTTGTAACTGTTGCAACAACTTGCGCTTCCAGATTCTCTTGACGAGCGTAGCTCAAAAATTCGTCTACGTCGCTTGCGGCAACATCAACAGCCATGCGCTCTTGAGACTCGGAAATAGCAAGTTCGGTGCCATCAAGCCCTTCGTATTTTTTAGAGACTTTGTCTAAGTCAATAATCAATCCATCTGCGATTTCGCCCGTGGCAACACTAACTCCGCCCGCGCCAAAATCGTTGCAACGCTTAATAAGACGGCATGCATCTTTTCGTCTAAAAAGTCGTTGTAGTTTACGCTCAATAGGTGCGTTTCCTTTTTGTACTTCTGCTCCGCATTCTTCAATGCTTTCAGTATCTTGAGCTTTAGAAGCACCAGTTGCACCGCCTATTCCGTCTCTTCCAGTTCTGCCACCAAGAAGAATAATCACATCTCCTGCCTCAGGCGTTTCCCTGCGAACATGGTCTGCTGGTGTAGCAGCTACAACAGCTCCAACTTCCATGCGCTTTGCAACATATCCTGGATGGTAAAGCTCGTGAACTTCGCCTGTTGCAAGTCCAATCTGATTTCCGTAAGACGAATATCCTGCAGCTGCCGAAGTTACGATTTTTCTTTGAGATAGTTTTCCTTCTAAAGTTTCGCTAATAGGCGTTCTAGGGTCGGCTGCTCCTGTTACTCGCATTGCCTGATACACATAGGATCTGCCAGAAAGTGGGTCACGAATGCAACCGCCAATGCATGTTGCGGCTCCACCAAAAGGTTCTATTTCTGTAGGATGATTATGCGTTTCGTTTTTAAACAAAAACAGCCAGTCTTCATCGTGTCCGTTAACGTCAACCTTTACTTTTACTGTGCACGCGTTGATTTCTTCGGATTCGTCTAAGTTTTTAAGCTTTCCTGTATGCTTTAAATATTTTGCGCCAATAGTTGCCATGTCCATAAGACAAATCGGCTTATTTGTACGCTTAAGCTCTTCTCGTAATTTAAGATAGCGATTAAAAGCATCTTTTACTTGCTCATCATCTATTTGTACGTCTTTAAAATGTGTTCCAAACGTAGTGTGACGGCAATGATCAGACCAGTACGTGTCTATTACTTTTATTTCGGTAATAGTTGGATTACGATTTTCGTTTTTAAAATAATCCTGGCAGAATTTGGCATCAGCTAAGTCCATTGCAAGCGCGCGGTCTTCTATGAATTTTTGTAATCCAATGGAATCTAAGTCGTTAAATCCGTCTAATACTTCTACATTTGCTGGAACAATCGCTTCGGTTGCAAGCGTGCTAACTTCATCTAGAGATGCCTCGCGAGCTTCTACTGGATTAATAACGTAGTGTTTTATTGCATCAAGGTCTTCTTTAGTTAAATCGCCTTTAAATGCAAGAATTTGAGCTGTTTTAACCTTAGGGCATTCTCCCTGACTAATCATTTGTATGCATTCGCTTGCCGATTGTGCACGTTGGTCAAATTGCCCTGGAAGGAACTCTATAGCAAAAACGTGTTCATTTGTGCTAATAGGCAAGTAGTCGTATGTATTATCTACTGGCGGTTCGCTAAGAACAGTTTTAATTGCAGTATTAAAAAGTTCTTTAGATATTCCCTCTACGTCGTACCTGTTGATTATGCGCGTGGATCTTAGGGAATTAATACCAAGAATCTCTTTAAGCTCGTGATTAAGATGTTGGGCTTTTATATCGAAACCAGATCGTTTTTCAACATAAACGCGAAATACCACGGTGAACCTGCCTTGCAATTGTAGTTTTTGCTATTTTGTAGTTTGGCTATTTTTGTTTTTGTTTTATTCGTTTAAGAACGCGCGTGGCTCGCACCTTAAAAGATGCGAGCCACATTAAAATCATTGTTCAGTGCAATCGTTTGGATTGACTTCGTCGAAGTTCACTCCTTCGCTTTGCGCAAGAGATTTAAGCCTTGAGAATATTTCTTCGTAGGCTGGAATTATGTCTCCTAAATCGCGTCTAAACAAGTCTTTGTCTAAGTGACTTACTTCGGATCCATTTGCATTCCGCTTGTCCCAAAGTCTGCACGTATCTGGTGTTATCTCGTCTGCAAGAAGAATGTTTCCTTGCGCGTCAACGCCTTCTTCAATCTTAAAATCAACGAGTTGAACGTCAATTTTGTTGAAGATGTCTAAAAGTGCATTATTTACAGCGTGAGCCTGCTTTGTAATTTCTGCCATTTCGCTTTCGCTAGCAAGACCAAGAGCCACAACGCCATCTGGGTTAATAAACGGATCGCCAAGATCGTCTGACTTTACGCAAAATTCCAAAAGAGGCTTTTTTAGGGCAGTTCCTTCTTTAACTGCATATCGTTTTGCAAAAGATCCCGCAGCTGTGTTTCTCATGATTATTTCTAGCGGAAACATCTTCATGCGTTTAACGAGCTGCTCGGTATTAGAGATTCTGCCAAGAAAATGGCTTTTTACACCGCGGGCGTTAAGAAGATTGAATATTAAAGAGGTGATTTGATTATTTAAGCTGCCTTTTCCAGCAATTTGAGCCTTTTTAAGACCATTGCCAGCTGTGGCTTGATTCATGTATTGAACCCACAATACGTTATCGTTATTGGTGGCATACAATTTCTTTGCTTTGCCTTCATACAACTTGTCAAGTTTTTCCATTGACGTGCCTCTCTGTTGCATTTATGCGGGCGGTGTAAATCATCATATTTGATGGTTTATTCAACCTGCCAGCACGTTTAGACTAACAATTGTTACCTACAATTTAGTTAGATTATTTTTTGATTTTTTACGTAAATATAATGGTAAAAACCTTGATTTTTCAACGGTTTATGCGGGAAGTTCAACTGTGTGCAGTTTATCTGCAATGCGTGTCGCAAAAGATTTTGCCTTCTGCTGGCTGCTTGACACTGTCAAAATAACACCCATCCTTCTTGAGCCGTGAACTTCTGGCTTTCCAAAAATTCGTATGCTGCTGCGTTGGCAATCTTCTTCATCCAATGCTTGCGCAAGATTTGTAAATCCTACGGCTCCGTTTCCTTGCACAACAAGAGCGTAGCTTAAAGCAACTTCGTTATCTTTTAGGCAAAGAGCTGTGTGTTTTTGCGTAATTGGAACGCCTAACACTGCTAAAACGTGTAGGGCAAACTCGCTGTAATATTGCGAAATCATTGTTACCATGCCAGTGTCGTGAGGTCTTGGAGATAATTCGTTAAAAAGTAAATCTCCATTTTTAAGAACAAAAAGTTCAACTCCGTAAACGCCCCAGCCAGTTTCGCCGTTATTCTTTGCAATTTTGCTTAAGCCCTCTACTGCTTGTTTAGCAATGTTTTGAGCATTAAGACGAACGCTTTCTGGTATGTTTGCTGGCTGCCACGATTGTCTATAATCGCCATTTTTTTGGCATTGAGCAATAGGTTCACATGTTGTTATTCCAGCGCTAGAGCATACAGTTAAAACCGTTAGCTCATAGTCTAAAGGTGCTAATGCTTCCACGATTACGCGAGATATATCGTTTTGTGCATCTGCACTTTTATGCTTAGATCTTCTTTCATTTTGAGCTTCGTACCAAGCTTCTTGAAGATTTTTAGAATCTTTTACAATAGATTGACCATGCCCAGAAGAACTCATTATTGGTTTTACAACACAAGGGTATCCCACCTGCTTGGCGCCTTCTTCTAATTCTTTGTAGCTAGAAGCAAAGCGATATGGTGTAGTAGGCAAGCCAATGTCTTCGTGTGCTATTTTTCGTAAAGCTTCGCGGTCCATTGCAATCGCAGTAATATCGGAGCTTGGAACAACTTGAATCTTTTTGTTTTTTACAACATTCTTTAATACTTCGGTTGATATTGCTTCAATTTCTGGAATTATTATGTTTGGATTTATATCATCTATTAAATCTTGCAGTTTTTTGGAATCGCTCATGTCTAAAACGCGATTTTCTTGCGCAACTTGCATTGCTGGAGCATTTGCATAACTGTCTGCAGCGCACACTTTAATGCCAAGTCTTATAAGTTCTATAGCAATTTCTTTTCCAAGTTCTCCAGAACCTAAAAGAAGGACTGTAGTTGTGTGTGTTTTTGAATTTAAAATGCCAAAAGTTCGATTGTTTGCAATGCTCTTGCTTAAATCGTTATTTGCATTTTTGTTATTGTTTGGCTCTTTATTAGACGCAATGCTTGCATCCGATTTTTGCAAAAAACTCATATTTATATTGTGTCATTAAGTAATGTCGTATTTTCTTGCGACGCGCCGAAAACGTGTGGGCTAGCGTAAATGAAAAAAATCGTGTATAGTATTCCTCTGTTGTGCGATTCCCGAAGGGTTTCGCGCCGTAATGGTGGCTATAGCTCAGTCGGTAGAGCATCTGATTGTGGTTCAGAAGGTCGCGCGTTCAAGCCGCGTTAGCCACCCCACTTATTCGGCTGGTTTCCAGCCGTTTTTTTTTATGACTTTTAGGCTATAGCCCAACCCCTATAACCCATAATCCGTCCTATTTATGCACGAGTTGTTTTATGCAATGGAGTAGAATAGTTAAGGCTAATGATTTGCTAATAGGTGATTGTATATTGTTTAAGTAATTCGGTTGGTGTGGTACTTAGTTAGCTAAAAGCTGGCGATTGTGTGCTGTAATTAGCGGTTAGTGGACTTAGACTTAGCGTTTTAAAAAGGAGTGGTTGTATGCCAGACAAGGGTGGTAAGCAGTCTAAAACATTGTCAAAAGTCTCTTCTGGTGAGCCATTTTGGGAGTCTGCTCTTCTTTTTGTACCGCGTGTTATTGGCAAAGCAGTTCGCTCACTTTTTGGAGTTGGGCAATATGATGAAGCCTATCGCAGGGACGGCTTGTGTTTTGTAATGCTTATTCTTGCTGTTCTTTTTTGTGCATCCGAATGGTTTAGAGTTAGCGGATTCTTAGGAATTGCCTTGCACTCATTGTCTTCTGCTGTTTTTGGAGTTATGAGTGTTGTTTTGCCAGTGTGGCTTAGTGCGGTTGCAATTAGACTTATGCGAAATAGTGGTGCTAAATCTGGTAATCCGCGCGTTATAGGCGGCTTTGTTCTTCTACTATGGTCTATTTGCTCCATTTTAGACATTTTGTTTGCAAGCAAAAATCAGGAATTTAATATAGATGATTTGCAAAAAGCTGGAGGATTATTAGGATTTTCCTTGGGTTCGCCATTAGCATGGGGGTTATCTAAAACTTTTGCGCTTGCAATCTTTGTTATTATTGCTATTTTTGCTCTTCTAATGATTCTTAAGCTGCATGTTACAGACATTACTCAATTTGTATCTTCTGTTATTTTTAAAAAGTCCAGAGACGTTAAAGATAATCCAGATGATGAATCTTATGATTCTAAAGATTTGAACTCTGCTAACGGTGAAAATCTTGAGTTTGCAGAAGGAGTTCCAACTCATGATGCTTCCGAAGGTGAAAAGTCGCGCAGAACTCTGCATAATTCAGTAATTTCAAAGATTTTCAACACTCTGTTTGGCTCTAAAAAGAAAGACAACAACAGCGAGCTTTTAGATGCGTATGCTGGTGACGACGCTTTTATTTCTGCTTCTTCTAAGACAAATCAAGAAGATGGCCCTGCTGGAGAATATGACTCTAAGATTGGCGAGCAAGAAGATGAGAATCGTAGCCAACATCCTCGTGTTATTGCCTCTAATGGTTCTTTGCAATCGTCTGGAAAAATGTATATTGATGAGTACCCAAAGGCGCCTATTAGTGGCAATTCGCAATATAGTGGAGCAGACCCTTGGAGTAAAATTCCTGCCGAGCAATTGGATCAATATAGGTTATCGCAAGAAAATGATGAAAATAGCGCTGATGTAAATAGTGTTAGTGCAAATAGCGCAAATAATGGTGATGAATCTTTAAGCGATGGTTCAAAAGACTACAAAGAAGAACCGTACAGATTGCCAGATTTAAACATGCTTGTTCATGGAAAGCCTCACGCAACTAGAACTCCTGCAAACGATCGAGTAATTCGTGCGCTAACTTCTACGTTTGAACAGTTTGAAGTAGATGCAAAGGTTATTGGCTTTTTGCGAGGCCCTTCCGTTACACAATACGAAGTTGAATTAGGCCCTGGAGTAAAAGTTGAGAAGGTTACAAATCTGCAGAAGAATATTGCATACGCTGTGGCAAGCACGGATGTGCGTATTTTGTCTCCAATTCCAGGAAAGTCTGCGATTGGTATTGAGATTCCAAACGTAGATCGAGAGATTGTAAACCTTGGAGATGTTTTAAGGTCGGATAAAGCTCGACAAGATTCAAATCCTATGCTCACTGGTGTTGGTAAAGATGTTGAGGGTCATTTTGTAACAGCAGCGCTCGATAAAATGCCGCATCTTCTTGTTGCGGGAGCTACTGGCTCTGGTAAGTCAAGCTTTATAAACTCTATGCTAACTTCGATTATTATGCGTGCAACTCCAGAGCAGGTTCGCATGATTTTGGTAGATCCAAAGCGAGTGGAGCTTTCTGCATATGCCGGAATTCCGCATTTGTTAACTCCGATTATTACAGATCCTAAAAAAGCAGCTCAGGCTCTTGAATGGGTTGTTAAAGAGATGGATGCGCGCTACGACGATTTGCAATTCTTTGGTTTCCGCCATGTTAAAGACTTCAACAAGGCTGTTCGAGAAGGTAAGGTTCATGCGCCTAAAGGCTCCGAGAGAAAAGTTGCGCCATACCCGTATTTGCTTGTTGTTGTAGACGAGATGGCTGATTTGATGATGGTTGCAAAAAATGACGTTGAAAGTTCTATTCAGCGAATAACTCAGCTTGCTCGTGCAGCTGGTGTGCATTTGGTGCTTGCAACTCAGCGCCCGTCCGTTGATGTTGTAACTGGCTTGATTAAGGCAAATATTCCGTCTCGATTAGCTTTTGCTACGTCTTCTGCTACAGATTCTCGTGTTATTTTAGACACTGTTGGTGCGGAAACTTTGATTGGTCAAGGAGATGCGCTGTTTCTTCCAATGGGTGCTGCTAAGCCGCAGCGAGTTCAAGGATCTTGGGTTAGTGAATCGGAGATTCGTAAAGCTGTGGAATACGTTAGAACTCAGCGAAAGCCTCGTTATAGGGAAGATATTGAGCAAATGGCTGCAAAGGCAGATGAACAGGCTCAGATTCAAGCTAAAACAACGGATATTGGTGACGATATGGACGAGCTTCTTCAAGCTGCTGAGCTTGTTGTTGGTGCGCAGTTTGGATCTACTTCTATGCTTCAGCGAAAGCTTCGTGTTGGATTCTCAAAGGCGGGCAGACTTATGGATTTGCTTGAGTCTAGAGGAGTTGTTGGCCCTTCCGAAGGGTCTAAAGCTCGTGAAGTTCTTGTTCAGCCGCAAGATTTACCTAAAGTTTTAGCTTTTATTAAAGGTGAGTCTGATTCTTTGAATTAAGGATTGTTTATAAATCGTTTATAAATTTTATAAATGTTTAATTAAGTTTTGCGTTTGCTATACCATGTTTGTGTAGCGGTTATGGAGGTATTAACAATGTTGCAAAAAGGTAAGTCTAAGTTGCTTGAAGGTTGGAATTGCGCTCCAAACATTGTGACTTATGTGCGAATAGCTCTTTCTGTTGTATTCATCGTTTTGTACCTTATTTCAGGTCCTTGGGGCTATGCGTCCACTTCGGTTCGATGGAGCGCATTTGTGCTGTTTATAGTCGCAGCTTCAACAGATAAGCTTGATGGGTGGATGGCTAGAAAATACAATCAAGTTACAGAACTTGGAAAGCTCTTGGACCCTATTGCCGATAAGCTTTTAATACTTTCCGCTCTTATTATTGCTTCTGCTTTTGGCGAACTTTATTGGTGGATTACTCTTTTGTTTGTTCTTAGAGAAATCGGCATTACTGTTTTGCGTTTTTATGTTATTGATAAAGGCGGAAAAGTTATTGCAGCATCTTGGGCAGGAAAATATAAGACGCTTTCTCAATCTGTTGGCATAGCAATGCTTCTTGCGCCTATTGTTCCAATATTCTGCGTTTATAACGTACCGATGTGGGTTGTGTGCTATTACGCTGTTTGCTACGGTTTTATTGGCATTGCTCTTGGTTTTGCACTTTATTCTGGATTCCTTTATGTTCGCGGTGCGTTTAAGCGTTGATAAAAATGTGTAACGACTTAGCAAGCGCTTTAGCAAACGATTTAGTGAATGATTCTACAGACGTTTTAGTAAGTAAGATTCTTGATTTTTGCGCAAACAAGTCTTTGCATATTTGTTGTGCAGAATCTTTAACTGGAGGTCTTCTTGCAGATTCGTTTGTAAAGATTCCTGGAGCTTCAAAGGTTTTTCTCGGTTCTGCTGTTACGTATGACATTCGCGAAAAATCTAAGATTCTTGGAGTGGACCCCGATTTGCTTAAAACTTTCGGTGCTGTAGAGCCTAGCGTTGCTAAACAAATGGCGTTCGGTTGTGCAAGATTATATAGCGGCTCCAAGTGGCAATACGAGTGTTTAGAGCCTAAAAAAGACGTTGATAATGCGGATTTTCCTGTTGTTGGATTTTCTACTACGGGAGTTGCAGGGCCTGGCTCAGATGGCACAAAGCCAGCTGGTTTAGCTTACGTTGGTATTTTTATTCCCAATTCTGCTTCAGATTGCTGTTCTTTGCTTGATTTTGATTCTGTTTCGTTAAAAATCAGCGAGATTAAAGACTATGTTTTTGATTGCGGATGCGGCAAAATAAGCAATATTTCTTTAAGCAAATGCAATATTGACTCGTTGGATTGCGGATTTACTATTTGTGCGCAGTTAAATATTGTTGGGCAGAGACAAGATGTTCGCGTTGGAGTTGTTGATGTGCTAATCAAGATTTTTTATGCGCTTATTTTTGAAGATTGGATTTTTTATGCGCGAACGTGAATTTTGGGAGCTTCTTGAAGAGGTTTTTGGCAGAGAATTCGGCAGGAGTATTGCTAAAGATCAGGAGCTGCAAAAACTTGATGGCATGAGCGCGCGCGAGGCGATTGATGCTGGCGTGGAGCCTAGGATTGTTTGGAATGTTTTATGCGATCACATGAATATTCCAGATAGCAAGCGTTGGGGTAAAGACCATAATGCTCCGCCACTTCCAGCAAAATAAATGATTATTTTATTTTGGATTTATTTTAGTTGATGGCTGGCTGCCTGTATTTTTGTTGAAATTTCAAGCCAACACGCTTATCGAACAAATGTTCGTTTATGGTGTATAATATTTAATTGTTGGGCTTCTTGCAGCGTGTAAGTGCCTATTGGTTAGTGGAAAAAAGCCTTTAACCACATTGCTCTAAAACGCTTGCACGGGCATCATGTATTGAGTATGGTCGTCAATACATCGGCATGCGAAAGGAGTAATAATATGGCACAACAAGCAAAAAAGGGTGCTGTGGATCGTCTTATTGATGCCGACAAGGCGGATCCTCGTAGAAAAGCAGCATTAGAGATGGCTCTTGCAAATGTTGAAAAGCAGTACGGCAAGGGTTCTGCAATGAGATTAGGAGATAGGCCACTACAAGATGTAGAGGTTATTCCTACTGGTTCTCTTGCTCTAGATATGGCTTTGGGAATTGGTGGTGTTCCTCGCGGGCGTATTGTAGAGGTTTATGGACCTGAATCTTCTGGTAAAACAACACTAGCTTTGCACATTGTTGCTAACGCTCAAAAGAATGGCGGAGTTGCAGCATTTATTGATGCAGAACATGCTTTAGATCCAGTTTATGCGCGTAAATTAGGTGTTGATACAGATTCTCTTATTGTTTCTCAGCCAGATAATGGTGAGCAAGCTTTAGAGATTGCAGATATGCTTATTCGTTCTGGCGCACTAGATGTTATAGTGGTTGATTCTGTTGCGGCTTTGGTTCCAAAGGCAGAAATTGACGGAGACATGGGAGATAGCCATGTTGGTTTGCAAGCGCGCTTAATGAGCCAGGCTTTAAGAAAGATGACTGGCGCTTTGTCTCAAGCTGGAACAACAGCAATCTTTATTAATCAGCTCCGAGAGAAAATCGGCGTATTCTTTGGTAGTCCAGAAACAACTACAGGCGGTAAAGCTCTTAAATTCTATTCGTCTGTTCGTATGGATATTAGGCGTGTTTCTACTATTAAAAACGGAGAAGAAGCCGTTGGTAACCGAACTAAAGTAAAGATTGTTAAGAACAAAATGGCTCCACCATTTAAAACCGCTGAATTTGACGTTCTTTACGGAGAAGGAATATCTACTGAAGGCTCTGTAATCGATATGGCTGTTCAGTGCGATGTTATTAAAAAGTCTGGTTCTTGGTTTACTTATGAGGGTGAACAGCTTGGTCAAGGTAGGGAAAACGTTCGTCAATTCCTTAAAGACAATCCAGCTATTACGGAAGAAATTAGCGATAAGGTAAAAGTTGCTTTTGGGCTAATGAAACCAGAAGATCAGTTTGTTGAAGTAGAAGACGAAGACGATAGTGCAAAAGCAAAGTCAGATTCTGTAGCAGAAGATAAGCTAAACGCTTCAACTAAGGATTCCAAGAACGAAGACTAATAGTAAGAAGACTAATAGATGATTAGTGTTGAGAGTTTTCTTCGCAATCATAAGCCAGCAGATGCTTCTGTTTTTAACAAAAATGATGTTAAAAACAAGAATGTGTGTGCAGAAGATGATTGTAGTTTAGAAGTTGTTAATTCGCATTATTTAGAGAATAGTGCTGAAATAGGTGATTGCGAAGAAGACTCATGCCATTCGTCTTATAGATTGCAAAAGTACAGTTCTTTTAACAATAATAAAGCTGTTAAAAAAGTTGATTCTAAAAAAGCATGTGATTTTGATAGCTGTAGAGAGTCTGCTTTAAGAATGTTGGATTATGCGCCAAGATCTTCAAATGATTTAAAAGATAGGCTTATAAATAAGGGATATAACGAGAACACTATTGATTCTGTAGTAAGCAGATTAGAAGATTTGCATCTAATTAACGATGAACAGTACGCTCAGTCTGTTATACGCTCATGTGCATCTAGAACATTAGGAGAACGTGCAACTCGCATGGAGCTGCAAAAAAAGGGAGTTCCATCTATAATAATAACCTCATCTTTGCAAGAGGCTAGAGAAAATGGTGTTTTTGAACAAGCTGCATGGGATTTAGGCAAAAAAACAGCAGAGCGAACAAAAAGTCTAGAATCAGACGTTAGAAGACGAAGATTCTTTTCTGCAGGAGCTAGAAAAGGTCATGATTTAAGCATGCTAAACGAAGTGTATTATGCTTTGTTTAAGTCTTAAATCATAAAGATTCAGCAAATCTGATTAGCACATTTAAGAACGTAATCTGGCATATCTTCAACATTAATAACGTCGTTGAATCTAGCTGTTTTATTCTTAAGATCGCTAAGCATTTTAGGAGCCTTAGTAGAAGTTGTATTCTCTAATAGTTCCATGCAATCAAAGTCATCTAAACCTTCAACATTTAAGCCCAATGCTTGGCAAACAACTCTAGGGAATTTATACGGGCTTGCAGTGCTTAAAAGAACACGAGGGACACTAGAATCGTGAGGAATATGGCTCATAACAAAGTAACCACAAGCAGTATGTGGATCAATAACATAATTGTGATTATTCCAGCATTCTTTTATGGAATCGCGAATCTGGTTCTCGTTTGCCCAGCCGCATCCAAAGAGTTCTCGAATTTTAGAAAGCACGTCTTCTGGTATTTCAAAAGCACCCCATTGTTGCAAATCATTCATAAGCATTTGCATAAGTCGTGTATCTTTATTGCACATGTAATAAAGCATGCGTTCCAAGTTGGAAGAAACAAGAATATCCATAGAAGGAGCAACAGTTTGATGGAACGGGCGAATTTTGTTGTAGGTTCCGCTAACCAAAAAGTCAAACAAAACATTGTTGCTGTTACTTGCCACAATCAGGTGCTTTACAGGAAGACCAAGCATTTTTGCGTAATATCCTGCAAGAATATTGCCAAAATTGCCAGTTGGAACGCAAAATTCTACTTCGCTGCCAAGTTCTATAGAGCCACGCTCAACAAGCTTTGAATAAGCGTAGAAGTAATAAACAACTTGCGGAATCAGCCTTCCAATATTGATTGAATTTGCAGAAGAAAGCAAAGCGTGATTATTGTTATTAATCGATTCATTAATCGAAGTGTTGGTAAAGATTTTTTTAACTCCGCTTTGCGCATCGTCAAAATTACCTCTAACTGCGCAAACTCTAACATTGTTTCCACTTTGAGTTGTCATTTGCAACTCTTGTACTTTACTAACCTTTCCTTCTGGGTAGAAAGTAACCATAGAAGTGCCTTCAACGTCTGCAAATCCCGATAAAGCAGCTTTACCAGTGTCTCCAGAAGTAGCAGTAAGAATCATAACGTTTTGATTAGAATCCGACGCATCTTTTGCATGACTAATAAATTGTGGCAAAATCTGCAAAGCAACATCTTTAAATGCGCAAGTAGGGCCGTGGAAAAGCTCTAGAACAAAATCGTTGTTAGTGCCGAGAGGCTTTAACGGAGTAATTTCGCAATCTTCCCACTGATTTCCATAAGCATTTTCAACGCATTCATTAAGCTCGCTAGATGTAAAATCTGGAAGGAGGATTTTAAGAACGTCTTTAGCAATCTGCTTATAAGTTTTTCCAGGAAGATTAGAAATATCGTAGCGCGCATCTGAAAGGCAATCGGTAACAAACAAGCCACCGTCTTCGGCTATGCCTCTACGAATAGCTTGCTTCGACGTATAGGTTTTAGAATTCGACCTAGTGCTATGAAACATAACTGCATTCGTAGTGTTTTCTGCCATAATTCCTCCATTTGTGCCAATTGTTATACATGTTACCCGAAGAGGTGGAGCCTAAGCACTGCTATTGCTAATATGTTCAATATGACTAATAGTGATATAAAGTTTGATAAAACGCGTGATAATGCACAAGGCAATGTGTCTAAAGAATGTGGGGCTTCTTTAGATTCTGCTGCCGATTCTATTGTTTTTTCTAGAGCAGATGATGCGCGAAACGCTCAGCGGGAATTTGCTAAAGCTAATGCGACTTTTAAGAATAATCTTTTAAACGCTATAGCAAATGCAATTGAAAGTAACGCTGAATTTATTGAAAAAGCAAATCTTAAAGATATAGAAAAAGCTAAAAGTAACGGCATGGATGCTGGGAAATTAGACAGACTTGTGTTTAATAAAGAAAGAATAATTCAGTCTGCTAAAAGTGTTAAAAAAATAGCGCAATTGCAAGATCCTGTGGGCCAAGTTGTTCGAGGATACACGCTGGAAAATGGTATTAGACTTTCGCAAGTTAGAGTTCCAATTGGCGTAATGGGAATGATTTATGAGGCCAGGCCAAATGTAACTGTGGATGTTGCGTCTTTATGCATAAAATCTTCAAATGCTGTAATTTTAAGAGGTGGAAGTGCGGCCGAGAATACAAATCGTGCAACAATTACAGTAATTAGGCAAGTCTTAAAAGATTCTGGCGTAAGCGAAAATCTTATAGAATCTGTGGACGATTTAGGCAGAAGCGGCGCAACGTCAATGATGCACGCACATGGTCATATTGATGTTTTGGTTCCTAGAGGCAGCGCAAATCTAATCGCAGCTGTTGTTAAAGAATCAACAGTTCCAGTTATTGAAACTGGCGCTGGAAATGTTCATATTTACGTAGATAAAACAGCAAACTTTGATGAAGCAATTCCGATTATTATAAACGCAAAAACGCAACGAGTTGGAGTTTGTAACGCTGCAGAAAAATTGCTTGTAGACAAAAGCATTGCTAAAGAATTTTTGCCAAAAGTTGCAAGTGAATTGGCGAAGCATAATGTTTTGATTCATGCAGATGAGATTTCCTACAACATTCTAAGCGATGCAAACATAAATGGCATTAAATTAGAGCAAGCAAATAATGAGGATTGGTCTACAGAATATCTATCTTTGCAAATCGGAGTAAAAGTTGTAAATGGTGTTAAAGATGCCGTTAATCATATTTCAAAATATTCAACGGGTCATACGGAAACGATTATTGCACAAGATTATTTAACGATTAATGAGTTTGTTTCGTCAATAGACAGTGCTGTTGTTATGGTAAACGCTTCAACAAGGTTTACGGACGGCGGCGAGTTTGGTTTTGGAGCCGAGCTTGGAATTTCCACTCAAAAGTTGCATGCAAGAGGACCAATGGGCTTAATAGAAATGACAACTACAAAGTGGATTGGCTATGGAGATGGACAAATAAGGGCTTAAGAGTAAGGTTAAGAATATGCCTGATACATCACAATTATCTAAAACACATAAAGAACGCGTAAATGGATTTGTAAGCATATCTAATTCTAATGTGCTTGATGCTTTAGATATTGCAGCTGAAAGATTGTCTATTGTTCGTTATGTGTTTTTGGTTCAAATAGAAGATGGAATTGCTTCTGCTAGCCAAAGGTCTTCTCTTGAATATGCTGATGCAGTTTTAATGGGTTGGCCAGATAGGGATAATCGAGATGTTATTACGCCAGGCAGCAATGAGGCCGTAGAATCGATTAATTGTAATCTACAAAAAATGGAAAGCAACATATTGGAGTTTAGTAAACTTGAGCGTGCTGGTCTTGTTGATAATATGAGCGAAGTTCTTGTTGAAATAACCGAGTGTGTTGCCAATATTAGGGGTGTTTTCCAGCCTGATTTTCCTCTTCCAACTTTTGAAGAAATTAAGCGAGTGGTTCAGGATGAGTGGAATGAAGAAATGGGCAATATTAACCCCGACAAGGCAAATGTTGCTTCTAGCGTGATTAGTGAAGCTAAAGCAGACGATGAGGAAGATGCGAAAGCTCAAGTAAATGAGTAGTAATAATTCTACAGAACGCAGGATGTCGGATTTATTCCAAGGATCTATTAATCAGAGTCAAACTAGTGCACCTGTTTCGGTAAATGCTTCTAAGCGCAAGCAGTCTGCAAGAGGTAATGTTCATCAGCGACCGCGCATAGGAATTATGGGTGGTACTTTTGATCCAATTCATAATGGACACTTGGTGGCAGCTTCCGAAGTTGCGTGGGTGTACGATTTGGATGAAGTTATATTCGTTCCAACTGGAAAGCCTATTTTTAAGCTAGATAAAAAAGTTACAAATGCGGAAGACCGATATTTAATGACCGTAATTGCAACGGCTTCGAACCCAAAATTTACTGTTTCTAGAGTAGATATTGATAGGCCAGGCGTTACCTACACCATTGATACGCTTAAAGATATACGTGCTCAGCATCCGCAAGCAGACCTGTTCTTTATTACTGGTGCAGACGCCATTGCGGAGATTATGCAATGGAAAGACGCTAAGGAATTGTGGAATTTAGCAAGATTTGTTGCAGTTACTAGGCCAGGGTATGCAAATCCTGAGAAGTTTGCTCAAATTGAGGCTCGTTCTGCATCTTACGATTCTTGCGACGATATGATTAATTGCCACAATCATCGTTTTCCAGTTGACATATTAGAGATTCCAGCATTGGCAATATCTTCAACAGATGTTCGCAAGCGTGCAGAACATGGTGAGCCAGTTTGGTACTTGGTTCCAGATGGCGTTGTGCAATATATTGTTAAGCACGGATTGTATATGCGCGATTTGTAATGATTTGTAATGTTTTTGTAACGATTTGCAATTCTTTGCAACGATTTGTTATGTACGAAACAGCTTGACACTTATAGTCTGCGCAAATAGATAGTATTAAAAACAGTCCGTTTTTGTGGGCGGTTAGCGAACTAGCGTTTGGAGATATGGTGAGCATCATCCTTGAAGGAAAGCCAGATAAAAACCTTGTTCTCGTAACTGGTCGCGCGCATCCTAAGCTTGCTAAAGATGTTGCGAATCAGCTTGGTATAGAAGTATTGGAAACAACGGCATACGATTTTGCTAACGGCGAAATGTATGTTCGATACACTCAGTCTGTGCGAGGAACAGACGTGTTTGTGCTTCAAAGTCACAGCGATCCAGTCAATAAGTCCATTATGGAACAGTTGATTATGATTGATGCTTTAAAGCGCGCATCTGCCCGTTCTATTACCGCTGTGTGCCCGTTGCTTGGATATTCAAGACAAGACAAAAAGCATCGCGGTCGTGAGCCTATCTCTTGCCGTTTGATGTTTGATTTGCTTAAGACCGCAGGCGCCGATCGTATTATGAGCGTTGACTTGCACGCGGCACAATCTCAAGGATTCTTTGATGGCCCAGTCGATCATTTGATTGCTATGCCAGTGCTAGTAGATTATGTGAGAGACCGCTTTAGCAAAGATTTAGGCAATGTAACAGTTGTTTCGCCAGACGCAGGTCGAATTCGTGTTGCAGAACAGTGGGCGCAGCGCTTAGGCGGAGGTCCTCTTGCATTTGTGCACAAAACCAGGGATATTACGCGTCCAAATCAAGCTGTAGCAAATCGTGTTGTTGGAGATGTTGCTGGTCGCGATTGCGTTATGGTTGACGATTTAATCGATACTGCTGGAACAATTGCTGGAGCTTGTAGCGTTCTTAAAGACGCTGGAGCCAAGTCTGTAACTGTTGTTGCAACGCACGGCGTTCTTTCGGGGCCTGCCGTTGAGCGCTTAAAGAATTGCGGCGCTCGCGAAGTGGTGTTAACAGATACTGTTCCTATTCCACAAGAAAAGCGTTGGGATGGCTTAACAGTTCTTTCTATTGCTCCGCTTTTGGCTAGTGCAATTAAGGCTGTGTTTGAAGATGGATCTGTTGCAAAGCTGTTTGACACCTATCCAGAGCATCATGGACAAGGGTTCTTATTTGCATAAATCCTATTTCGCCACGCCAAACTTGACGATGTCGATTGTTATGGCATAATAGTGACTTGGCGGTTTTTCCGCCGTTCCCTCATGGTGTAATGGCAGCACACGGGTCTTTGGAACCCTTTGTCTTGGTTCGAATCCAGGTGAGGGAGCTAGAATTAGCGCCGCTTAGTTTTAAGCGGCGTTTTTGTTAACATAGCTGTTGTAGCTTAAAACGGGTTTTAAAACGAGTTTGTAGTACTTGTTTTGTGCGTGTTTTGTGCTTGTTTTCAAAGAAAGGCTTAATATGTTGGAATCTTTAAGAAGCGGATTCAAACGTGTTATTTCGCCGGTTGCAAAGCTTCTTGTTAAATTTGGTTGTACTGCTAACGGTGTTACTGTTTTTGGCGCCTTGGCACTTGTTGCAACGGCTATTTTTGTTTCAATAACTGGCCAACTTTTGTTTGGTACGATTTTACTTACGATTTTTGTTCTTGCAGACGCTTTGGATGGTTCTGTTGCTGCTTTAACAAATAAGAATGGTGGAACTAAATTTGGTGCATTTTTAGATTCTACGCTCGATAGAATTGCGGATTGGTCGCTTTTTGCGTGTGTTTGCATTTGTTTATATCGCTCAAATAATCTAAGCATTTGTTTATATTTGCCATTTTTCGTAAATAATTTTTTGCGTTCTTGCGGATTAGTCTGCTCTTTAGTTGCTATGATGTTTGCTTTTGTAACGTCATATGCAAGAGCAAGAGGCGAGTCTGTTGGAGTGGATGCTAAAAAAGGCTTGATTACTCGCGCCGATAGAGTTGCCATAATTTTAGTTGCAATGGGATTAAGCGGATTAACTGGTTGGCTACTGTGGCTTTGCTTGGCAATGATTATTCTTTGCGTTGGTGGAGCCATAACCGTTGTTCAGCGTATTTTTGAAGTTAAAAATGCGCTTGACTAAATCAAATTTGGTGATTTGTCGCTAAAGCGCATTAAAATCATCACGTTTACGTAACCGTACACTTTTTAGGAGTATCATGTCAGGTCATTCCAAGTGGGCGACCACAAAGCACAAGAAGGCCGCTATCGACGCAAAGCGCGGCAAGCTTTTCGCCAAGCTTATTAAGAATATTGAAATTGCAGCTCGTCTTGGTGGTGGAGACCCAGATGGTAACCCAACTTTGTACGATGCAATTGTTAAAGCTAAGAAAGCTTCTATGCCAGCAGATAACATTAAGCGCGCTGTTAAGCGTGGTTCTGGCGAAGAAGCAGGCGGCGCAAACTACGAAGAGATTGTTTACGAAGGCTATGCTCCTGCAGGCGTTGGCTTGATTATTGAGTGCCTTACAGATAATCGTAATCGCGCTGCAGCAGATGTTCGCTCTACTCTTACAAAGGGCAATGGATCTTTGGCTACAAGCGGTTCTGTGAGCTTTAACTTTGAGCGCAAGGGCTTGATTGAAGTTCCTAGCGAAGGTGTTGACTACAGCAAGCTTTTTGATATTGCTGCAGAAGCAGGTGCAGAAGACGTTGCTGATGATGGAGATGTGTATTCTGTATACACGGATTCTAGCGATTTGGTAACGGTTCGTAAGGCTTTGCAAGAGGCTGGTTTTGACTACGATTCTGCTGAAATCGTTATGCATCCAAATAATGAGGTTGAGTTGAGCTTTGAAGATGCTCAAAAGGTGTCTCGCTTGATTGACAATCTCGATGATTTGGACGATGTTCAGAACATTTATAGCAACTGGACCGCTTCGGATGAAGTTATGGCTCAGCTTGAGGAAGCAGAATAGTTTCCAATGATGATTTTGGGCGTTGACCCCGGGCTTACTCGCTGCGGGGTCGGCGTGATTGAAGCCGGCGTTTCTCGTCGGCTTTCTTTTATTCACGTCGACGTTTTAAGAAGCAATCCAAAGACTTCTCAGGATTTACGACTTCTTGAGATTTACAACGGACTGGTTGAAAAAATAGAGCGGTTTTCACCAGATGTTGTTTCGATTGAGAGGGTATTTGCTCAAGAAAATCTAAACACCGTTTTGGGTACTGCTCAAGTTGCTGGAGTTGCAATGCTTGCCGCAGCTCAAAGGGGTATTCCTGTTGCTTTGCACACTCCTACAGAGGTTAAGTTGGCTGTTGCTGGAAATGGCGGTGCTGGAAAGCAGCAAGTGGAGCGCATGGTTGCTCGTCTTTTAAATCTTAATGTTTTGCCAACTCCTGCAGATGCTGCCGATGCTTTAGCTCAGGCTATTTGCCATGCGCTTAGGCCTGCTGGAGCACTTCAGGGAGGGGAGAGAGAACAACATTTAACGGCTGCTCAAAGAAAGTGGGCTGAATCTTTGCGTGCGGCGCGCGGATCAAGTTCTGTCGGGCGAGGTATGTAGGATATTTATAGAACATCTGTTCTATAAATTGCAGATTTTATCCGAAAGGTGAGCGCATGATTGGTATGCTTAGTGGCGTTGTGGAGTCTATTGATTCTCGCTGTGCGCTTATCTGTGTTTGTGGCGTTGGCTACGAGGTTTATATGCCTTCTTCAGATTTGTCGTCTTTGCGCGAAGGTCAAGAAGTTAAGGTTTATACGTCTTTGCAAGTTAGTCAAGATGCTATTACTCTTTATGGTTTTACAAGCATTGCAGCCAAACGTATTTTTCTTCAAATTCAGCAAAAAGTTAGTGGAGTAGGGCCTAAAGTGGCTCTTTCTTTACTATCAACATTAAGCGTAGATCGTTTAATGCAGGCTATTGCAGATTCAGATGTTTCTGCGCTTTCTTCCGCTCCTGGGCTAGGCAAAAAGGGCGCGCAAAAAATAATTCTTGAACTTAAAGGATCTATTGACATGTCTTTGCTAAGCAAAGATAGTGTAGATAAAAATGCAAACAAGAATATTAGTGATTTTGGCGATTCTTCTATGCGCAAAGTTGTTGTTGGATTAATGTCTTTAGGCTGGAAGCAGTTTGACGCTCAAAAAGCGGTGGAAAATGTTTGTGCTCAGGAAGATATTTCTTTGCCAATTAGTGATGCAGATATGCCAAAAGTTTTGCGTATGGCTTTATCTTCGCTCGATAGAGGCAGGTGATAATGGTGACTTTAAAAGAAAACAGTGCTAACAGCGTAAACAATATGAACAGCGTAAACAATAATATGCAAGATATGCAAGCGTTAAATACGGGCGTGCTAGAAAATTCTTTAAGAATGGTTTCCTCGTCTCCTATAGAAAACGAGCAGATTAGCGACGAAGAGCTAAGGCCTCATGCTCTAGAAGGTTTTATTGGTCAGCCTTTATTAAAAGCTCAGCTGCAACTTTTTTTGGATGCGGCAAGATTACGTAATGTTCCGCCAGATCATATACTTCTTGCGGGTCCTCCAGGTCTTGGAAAAACAACGTTAGCAATGATTGTTGCTAACGAACTTGGTGTGTCTATTCGTGTAACTTCTGGTCCTGCAATTCAACATGCTGGCGATTTAGCGTCGATTTTAAGTTCGCTAGATACGGGCGAGGTACTATTTATTGACGAAATTCACAGACTTCCTCGCGCTGCTGAAGAATTGCTTTACATTGCAATGGAAGATTTTAGAGTAGACGTTATGGTTGGAAAAGGCCCTGGAGCTTCTTCTATACCGCTTACATTGCCGCATTTTACTGTTGTTGGAGCTACTACAAGAGAAGGCATGCTTCCTTCTCCGCTTCGTGCTCGTTTTGGTTTTACAGCGCATCTTGATTTTTACCCTAAAGATGAGCTAGAAAAACTTATTGAGCGTTCTTCTACAGTTTTAGGCGTAAAACTTGCAGATCAGGCTGCTAAAGAACTCGCAATGCGTTCTAGAGGAACTCCTAGGATTGCAAACCGTCTTTTAAGGCGCGTTAGAGATTGGGCTGTTGTTAACAATCTTAAAGAAGTAGATTGTGAATCGGTTGTAAAAGCTTTAGCTTTATACCAGATTGATAAGCAGGGCTTAGATAGACTAGATATTGCTGTGCTAAAAGCTATTGTTAGCCAATTTAATGGAGGCCCTGTTGGCCTTAACAATTTGGCTGCAATGGTTGGAGAAGAGTCAGAAACAGTTGAAACTGTTTGTGAGCCATATTTAGTTCGCGAGGGCTTTCTTATTCGTACTCCAAAGGGTCGCGTTGCAACCAAAAAAGCTTGGGAGCATTTGGGTCTGGAGTCGCCAAAAATGTCAGATAGATAGCCTAAAATTCTTGATTTGGGCGGTGTTTTACCGTCTTAGGGTTGGATAACTTAAGGAGTTTATTGTGCCCCAATTCTTTAGCCAGTATGGCATGCTTATTGTTCTTGTAGTAGCCATGGTTGGTATCATGTGGTTCCAATCTCGTAGCATGAAGAAGCGTCAAACCGAATTGCGCTCTTTCCATGATTCACTAAAGCCTGGTGTTGAGGTTATAACCATTGGTGGAATTATTGGTAAGGTTGTTAGCGTTGATGCCGATCACGAAGAGATTGTTATAGATTCTGAAAACAGTTTGTTGCGCGTATCTTTCCGTGCTGTTAATAGAGTTTATGTTCGCGTAGATTTTAATAGCTACGATAAAGAAGATAATTCTCAAGATGCTAACAGCGCTGAAGATTCAAACTCTGAAAATGTTGATGAATCGCAAGAATCCAACGATTCTAATCAGGTTCCAGAATCTAATGAATCTGGTGAAAATAAAGAAAACTAAAATAAGAACATTTGGATTATGACAACAACTGATATTACTGTAAAGCCTTTAAAGAATGTTAGCAATCAGGATGCTGATTATTTAGCGTCTCTTGTTCGCACAATCCCAGGATTCCCAAATCCAAAGATTGTTTTTCGCGATTTTCTACCTGTATTTGCAGATGCTCGTGCAATGCAAATTCTTATTGAATCACTTGTTGATTCTTTACCTGTTTCTAAAGACTCATTTGATTTGGTTGCAGGTCTTGAAGCTCGTGGATTCTTATTTGGCCCAGCATTAGCTGCGCGCTTAAATAAAGGTTTTATTGCAGTAAGAAAAGCTGGAAAATTACCTCCAGAGGTTATTAGTGAATCATATTCTCTTGAATATGGCGAAGCTAAAATCGAGATAGAAAAAGGTTTGATTAAGCCTGGTCAGCGTGTTCTTATTGTGGATGATTTAATTGCAACAGGAGGAACAGCAAAAGCAGCCGCAAAGCTTGTTGAAAGAGCTGAAGGTGTTGTTGCTGGATTCTGCTTTGTAATGGAGTTAACTGGCATTAATGGAATGAGCGATTTGCAATCCTATAAATGCTCTAGTCTAATGAGAATGCCAGCCTAAAAATACTACAGATTGTTGTTTAAGCCTAAAGCGTTAAATATATAAATAATCCAAAATAAACCTTAAACAGTAGGAGGGGAAGTAATTGTGAAAAAGCTAAAGTCTTCTCTTATTAGTGTTTTAAAGGGTTTAGCTATTCCAGCAATAACAATTTTTGTTTTTGCTCTTGTTGTTGGATTGTTTATGTCTTTAACGCTTTTGGTTATATCTATTGAAGAAGGAACTGGCAATCTTTCGGATTCTTCAATGTCTTTAACTTGGGCTTTGCTTCTTTTTTCTCAAGGAGTAGGGCTTGGATTTAATGATTTTATTCTTACGATTATTCCTCTTGGACTAACGATTCTTTTAGTTTCTACTCTTGCAATTGCAATGAAAAAACTAAAAAGCGGGCAGGTTGAAAATTTAATTGGCCTATTTGTTTGGGTGTTTATAAACGCTGTAATATCTCAAAATACAAATATTGAGCTATTGGATTCTTTGCCAATAATATTGCTAAAAAGCATTTGTGTGTATGTTTTAGCAATGATTATTGTAATTGCACCACACTCTTCCATATTTGCTCAAATAAAACAAGAATTAGCAAAACATTTTTCCGAACGAACAATTAAATCTGTAAAAACTTGTGCTTATTGTTCTATAAGTGTTTTGGCTATTTATGCGATTGTTGCGGTTTTAACAATTATCTTTTGGTGTGTAATTGGTTCAAGCAACGTTGAGATTGCTTTTTCTAAACTTGGAATGCAAATCGGATCTAGGATTTTAACCTCTATTGCTTGTTTAGTTTGGCTTCCAAATATTGCGTTATGGGCGTTATCTTGGATTGCTGGATCAGGATTTAACATTGGAAGTGTTGCAAGCTTTAGTGTTTTTTCTACTAACAAAAAATCATTGCCTCCTGTTCCACTATTTTCAATATTTCCAGATGCTATAAAAGATTCACTGTATAGAACAGCCACAGTTAGCATATTGTTTGTTCTATGCACTATTTTGGCTTTGTTTGTAATCTTGTATTCAAAGTTGTGCAATCTTAGAATTTGCTTTGATGAAAATAAAGTTGATTGGAAAAAAACGGCTTTCGCATTTGCGCAGTCTGCAATAGTATTGGTTGCGTCTTGTATGGTTGTAATACTTTCCATGAGCATATTGCTTATATTTGCAAACGGAAGCTTAGGTAGATTTAGATTAGCGAATGTTGGAGTTAATGTAAGCAGAAGTGTTCGTTCCTTGGGTCATTTAACAATATACGGTTTTGGCTGCGCTTGGCTTATTGTTCTTTTAGTTTGCGCAATAATAGTTGGAATTCAAGTTTTAAGAAGCAAAATTTTATCCAAAAATCAACCTTTGCTTGAGAACAAAACTGAAACTAGAAATTCTAGAATAGTTAGTTCAAAAGCTAATAAAAAATAAATCCTCATCCAACACAAGGAGGGAACCCCGTGCAACAGATACATGCGCAAGAATCAAGTGCAGATGTGCTGATAACCACAGGTAAAAGGTCTATAAAGCGAGTACTGGTTTCGGTATTTTGCAAAGAAGGGTTAGAAACGCTTGCAGAAGCTTTTAAAAAGTGTGGAACTCAGGTTGTTTCAACAGGTTCAACTGCTTTAAAGCTTCAAGAATTGGGTGTTAGCGTTACTCAGGTTGCGGATGTAACAGGATTCCCAGAAAGCTTAGATGGTAGAGTTAAGACTCTAGACCCTCATATTCACGCTGGCATTTTAGCAGATATGAGCAATCCAGACCATGTAAAGCAGCTTAAAGACTTAGAAATCCAGCCATTTGACGCTGTTGTTGTGAATTTGTATCCATTTGTAAACACGGTTATGAGTGGTGCGGAAAATGACGCCATTATTGAAAAAATTGATATTGGTGGTCCATCAATGATTCGAGCAGCTGCTAAAAATCATAAATCTGTGGCAGTTATTACAGATCCTGCAGATTATAAACTTTTAGCTAATCGAATTGCTTCTGGAGAAGGCTTTAGCTTGCAAGAGCGTGAATATTTGGCTGGTAAAGCATTTGCTCATACAGCAGCTTACGATGCTGCAATATGCCAATGGACAAATAACGCTTGGCCAATGCCGCAAAGCATGCTAGAAAATACAGAAAACAGCGAGGATTCTCTTGATAAATCAAGCGAAGAGTTGCTTCCTGCAGATTACACACGCACTTGGCATTTAGAGCATAATCTTCGATATGGCGAAAATCCGCACCAGCAGGCGGAGCTTTACCTTGACCCGTTGCATAAAGGTGGTTTAGCGCAAGCTGAACTTCTTGGCGGAAAACCAATGAGCTATAACAATTATGTTGATGCGGATGCGGCATGGCGTGCTGTTTGGGATTTTGTTCCACAAATTGCAGTTGCAGTTTGCAAGCATAACAATCCTTGCGGCTTAGCGATTGGAAAAACGGCTGCAGAGGCTCATAGAAAGGCTCATGCATGCGATCCTGTAAGCGCATATGGCGGAGTGATTGCCTGTAATTCAACAGTTACGCTAGAAATGGCGCAAAGTGTGCGTCCAATCTTTACAGAAGTAATTGTGGCTCCAGATTATGATCCAGAAGCATTAGAATTATTGCGCACAAAAAAGAAGAATTTGCGAATCCTAAAGGTTGCAAATCCTCCTCTTCTAGGTTTGCAAGTACATCCTATTGACGGCGGAGCTTTGGTTCAGAGCGCAGACAAGATTGATGATTTAGGGGATAATCCTAAAAATTGGACTCTTGTTTCTGGAGATCCAGTAGACGAAACCACCTTAAAAGACTTAGAGTTTGCGTGGCGTTCGCTTAGATGCGTAAAGTCAAATGCCATTTTGCTTGCGCATGATTTAGCAACTGTTGGAATTGGAATGGGTCAAGTTAATAGAGTTGATTCATGCAATCTTGCAGTTGAAAGAGCCAATACTTTGGCAGATGGATTAGAACGTGCTAAAGGATCTGTTGCAGCATCCGACGCATTCTTCCCATTTGCAGATGGTCCTCAAATTCTGATTAATGCAGGCGTTCGCGCAATCGTTCAGCCTGGAGGTTCAATTAGAGACGAGGAAGTGTTTGAAGCAGCGCGTAAAGCTGGCGTTACAATGTACACTACTGGAACGAGGCACTTCTTCCACTAAAAATCAATCGCTATTTGCAGATTGTGTTTTTGCAAATAGATGATTAGTCAGTTAGATTAACTCGATTAATTGATTAACGTAAAGCCTTGGATTGTGTTTAATATACTTTCCAAGGCTTTTTATGTATTATACAAGTATGACAATTAACCAGCAGAGCAACGAACAAGAATCAAAAATCGCGTTTAAAGAAAGCACAAACAATAGCGCCAACAATCTGGAAAATAATCCAGCAAATAATCCGGCAAATAATCCGGCAAATAATCATATTTATGTTTCGGAAGCAAAAGAGGGAAAGCCGTATGTTCAATGGTTTGTGGCAGCAATTGTATGCGTGTGCGCAATATTAGCTTTTATTGGAAAAATAATGGCTGCAACAGTTATTATTTCTGCAACAGCCATTATTCTTGGAGCAATACGTTTAATTTTTACTCAACGAAGCCCTTGGAAAGTCAGATCAGTTGGTTTTGACTCTTTTATAAGCATCGCACTAGGAGTTGGACTCTTAGTAACGTATTTTTCCATTTTTGTTTTTATGTAATCTTTTTGTTTATATAACTATTTATCTATAACTATTTATCTTCGTTATAGAACGGGTTAATTTCCTTGTCTTCCTTGCTCTCGCTATTTTCCGATTCTGCGTTAAGTGCTGAATTGTTTTGCAAAGAATCGTTTAAGGAAGAATCGCCAGCATTGTTGGAGTTGTTAATGCTGCTAGCTTCGTGTATAGAAGGAGTGCTTACAAGCTTAGAAATAAGCATTACAAATCCAACTAGAGCTGCCGCAAAAATAGGAGCAATCCAAAATACCCAAAGCTGGCTTAACGGAGCAACAGCCAACTTCTTTGACTGAGCAAAAATAGCAATTCCAGTGGAGCGGGCTGGATTAAGACCTGTTCCAGTGATTTGGTAGGTAATAAAAGTGCCAACGGAATAGGCAATGCCCATGTGTGCTGCGTACGTGCATTTTGCACTACCATCTTCGCGAGTGTAAGTCATTGCGGTTGCAACAATAATAAGAACGGCAATGACTTCAACAATCAGGGCTGCAATAACGCCAAAAGAAGCATTAACACTCTTTAGCTGGTTTGCGGAGATAGAAGCGCTTTCAAAACCGTTTACAACTGGAGCAAACCATGTTTTTGCTGGAACCATCTTAGTTTGTGGAAGAATAAAAACGGTTAAAGCTGCAGCAACAATAGCGCCTATAACCTGAGCCACAATGTACAAAATTCCCGAAATATAAGACGTTCTTCCAGTGAGCATAGATGCAATAGTTACCGCAGGATTAACGTGTCCGCCCGAAACTTTAGCAGATATGCTAATTGCTGCAGCATAAGCTAAGCCAGTTCCTGCAGCAATCAAAAGAACGTTTACGCCATACATTGCTGTTACAACAGACGAAAACATGTAAACAGTAAACAAAGCAAAAACGCTTGAAACAAATTCTGCAAAAATTCTAAAAATAAGAGGTGCACTAGCAGCTGATTTTTGTTTAGAAGCTGAGCACTCCGCTTGCAAAGTGTTAGTCATAACAATTCCTTACGTTAATTTTGTATATTGTTGTATTGTTTTTGTTATTTACAACACAACCAAACGTTTGCTATAGTATCACGGCTATGCCATACGCTAACATAGAAAAACGTGGTAATTTGCTGTGATTATTAAAAAATATTAAAAAAATATGCAAAAATAGCCACAAAATTAGTAAATAACATTAATTAGGTCACGTTGGGAGAACGATGCCAAACGCATATTCCCGCGCCAATCAGGCGCATTCAGATGACAAAAACGCCGTTCGACTGCAAAAGTTACTAGCAGAAGCTGGATTTGGTTCGAGACGCAAATGCGAAGAAATAATCCTTGATGGGCGTGTTGAAGTAGATGATGAGCTTGTAACAACACTCGGAACTCGAGTAGATCCAAGCAAGCAAAAGATTCGTGTAGACGGCTCTAGAGTAAAGTTCAATCACAAGCTTGTAACGCTGGCTCTTAACAAGCCAAAACGAGTTTTGAGTGCAATGGATGATCCTAAAGGTCGATTTACTTTAAGAGATATTGTTGGAGATAAGTACGAGCGAATCTTCCACATGGGTCGCTTGGACTACGATTCGGAAGGTCTTATTTTAATGACCAACGATGGTGAGTTAAGCCAGCACGTAATGCACCCAAAGTATGAAGTTGAAAAAACATATATTGCAACCGTTGAAGGCAAGATTAACGGCATGATTTGCCGCAGACTAGTTTCCCAAGGCGTAAATTTAGACGACGGGTGGATTAAGCTAGATCGCTGCGCAATAATCGACCAAAATCACGATACAACAATGGTAAAAGTTGTTCTACACTCTGGCAAAAATCGCATTGTGCGTAGGATTTTTGGAGCCGTTGGATTCCCAGTAAAACGTCTTGTTAGAACGCAAATTGGCCCGATTAAATTAGGAGACTTAAAAACTGGGTCATATCGCGTTCTTTCGCAAGTAGAAGTGCGCTCGCTTTCTAAGGAGGTTGGTCTGTGATTTGCGTAGCAATTGATGGTCCTGCAGGAGTTGGAAAATCCTCTACTTCTCGCGCGTTAGCACAATACTACGGCTTTGCGTATTTAGATACGGGTGCAATGTATAGAGCTGCGGCGTTATTTTGCTTAAAGCAAGGTATTGATTTAAGCACACAGCTTGAATTGAATGAAGAAGGTCAGCCTGCGAATCCTGCGGATTCTAAGCGTTTTGATCAAATTATTGAAGCCGTTGGAGCATTATTTACCGAAGATCATGCTGAATTTAGTGTGGATCCAAAAAATCCCGTAGTTAAATTCGACGGAAAAGATGTTAGCGAAGAATTACGTTCTAGCGATGTTTCTTCGTGCGTTTCTACCGTATCTTCTATTCCTGCAGTGCGCCGCATGCTAATTGCTGCTCAGCGCGCGTATATATCGGCAGAATCTAGTGAAGAATCATTCTCGGCTGGCTTAGGAATAGTGGCAGAAGGCCGCGATATTACTACTGTTGTAGCCCCTAATGCGCAAGTTCGCGTGCTTCTTACTGCAAGAGAAGATGTGCGTCAGGCGCGTAGAAATAAGCAAGATAGTAATCAAGAAAATTTGCAAAATAATCAATCGTCTGAAGAAGACAATATTCGCGCTCGCGATGCTAAAGATGCTAAAGTAACGCATTTTCTTCAAGCAGCAGACGGTGTTACGACGCTCGATAATTCTGATTTGACTTTTGAGCAGACTCTCGACGCGCTTGTGGAGATGGTTGACGCTGCTATTGAGCAAGACGAATACGACCGTTACGCAGCGAATCTTGAAGGCTACGATCTCGATGATGAAGACCGTGCGCTTCTTAGCGGAGATCTAGCAGGCGAAGATGAATCGAAAGATACAAAAGCGGTTGGTGTAATTGCCGTTATAGGCCGACCAAACGTTGGAAAATCAACGCTTGTAAACCGTATTTTAGGGCACAGAGTTGCAGTTGTTGAAGATACTCCAGGTGTTACAAGGGATCGCGTAAGCTACGATGCTGAGTGGGCCGGAACCAACTTCAAGCTGGTAGATACGGGCGGCTGGGAAGCAGATGTTGAAGGCATTGATTCTTCGATTGCTCAGCAAGCGCAAGTAGCAGTGCGTTTAAGTGACGCTGTAATCTTCCTAGTAGACGGTCAAGTTGGCTTAACAGCTACCGACGAGCGCATTGTTTCCATGCTTCGTGCTGCTGGTAAGCCTATTACTTTGGCTGTTAACAAGGTTGATGACGCTAGAAGCGAGTATTTAACGGCAGAGTTTTGGAAGCTTGGAATGGGCGAGCCTTACGGAATTTCTGCAATGCACGGAAGAGGCGTTGGAGATTTGCTTGACGCGGCTCTTGCATCTTTAAAGAAAGCGAATAAGACTTCTGGATTCTTAACTCCGCAAGGTCTTCGTAGGGTTGCTTTAGTTGGCAGACCAAATGTTGGAAAGTCTTCGCTTTTAAACCATTTGGCTCACGAAGAACGCTCTGTTGTAAACGACTTAGCTGGAACTACTAGAGATCCTGTTGACGAAGTTGTGCGAGTTGACGGAGAAGACTGGCTGTTTATTGACACAGCTGGTATTAAGCGCAGGCAGCATAAGCTTACGGGTGCTGAATACTATTCTTCACTTCGTACGCAAGCTGCGATTGAACGCTCGGAACTTGCTTTGATTCTTTTTGATTCTTCTCAGCCGATTGCAGAGCAGGATCTAAAAGTTATGAGCCAGGCTGTGGATGCAGGTCGCGCAATCGTACTTGTGTTTAACAAGTGGGATTTGATGGACGAGTTCTCCAGGCAGCGTATGGAACGCTTGTGGAAAACGGAGTTTGAGCGCGTCACTTGGGCTGAGCGTGTGAACCTTTCTGCAAAAACGGGATGGCATACTAACCGTCTTGCGCGCGCTATGCGAACAGCCTTAGAAAACTGGGATAAGCGCATTCCTACAGGCAAGCTCAATGCTTTCTTAGGCCGTATTCAGTCTGCTCATCCACATCCTTTGCGAGGTGGAAAGCAGGCGCGAATCTTGTTTGCTACGCAAGCTTCTACGCGCCCTCCGCGTTTTGTAATCTTTACAACAGGCTTCTTAGAGCACGGTTACCGTCGCTTTATTGAGCGTTCTCTTCGAGAAGAGTTTGGATTTGAGGGAACTCCTATTCAAATCTCCGTAAAAGTACGAGATAAAAAGAAGCGCAAGTAAAATCGCAAGTAAAGTTGAGTAGGAGCGTAGTATGGCTGGATTAGGCGAGTTAGCTCTTGATTTGCATCATGCTAGCGAAGACGAGATTTTTCAAGCATTTGTTGATTGGGTTAAGACTAATAAGCATGTAGATTTGTGGCCGCATCAAGAAGAATCCGTTATGGATTTGCTTGCAGGAGACCACGTAGTCTTAAACACTCCAACAGGTTCTGGAAAATCACTAGTAGCGCTCGGCATGCATTTTGCGGCACTCGCCACAGGCAGACGCTCCTACTACACTGCGCCAATCAAAGCACTTGTATCCGAAAAATTCTTCGATTTAGTTGCGATTTTTGGGCGAGACAACGTAGGCATGATTACTGGCGACTCGCATATTAACGCGGATGCTCCAATAATCTGCTGCACGGCGGAAATCTTAGCAAATCAAGCTCTGCGCGAAGGTGCAAACGCAAAAGTTGATTGCGTTGCAATGGACGAATTCCACTACTATGGAGACCCAGAGCGAGGATGGGCTTGGCAAGTTCCGCTACTTACTCTTGCAAACACGCAATTTTTGCTTATGAGCGCAACTCTTGGAGACGTAACGGATATTGCGGAACGCTTAGAAAAATCAACAAAAAGAAGTGTTGATATTATTGCAGACGCGCCAAGGCCAATCCCACTCGAATACGAGTACACAGATAAGCCACTTGCTACAACCGTAGAACTCTTATTTAACAAGGGTTTAACGCCGATTTACGTAGTTCATTTTTCGCAAGATGCAGCTCTAGAAACAGCTCAAGCGCTCGCAAGTACTGGAGTTTCTAGCAAAGAGCAGCGAGACAAAATTGCTCAAGCAATTAAAGGTACTAAATTTACTACAGGCTTCGGCAAAATTTTGCAAAGACTACTGCGCACAGGAGTTGGCGTGCATCATGCTGGCATGCTTCCGCGCTACCGTAGGCTTGTCGAACAGCTCGCACAGCAGGGATTGCTGCCAGTTATTTGCGGAACAGACACTCTCGGCGTTGGTATTAACGTGCCAATTCACTCGGTTGTGCTTACAGCTCTTACAAAATTTGACGGAAATCGTAGTAGAAAGCTTCGCGCTCGCGAGTTTCATCAAATTGCAGGACGTGCAGGCAGAATGGGATTCGATACTGAGGGCTTAGTAGTTGCAGAGGCTCCAGAGTTTGAGATTGAGAATGCTCGCGCTGTTGCAAAAGCTGGAAATGACCCTAAAAAGCTTAAAAAAGTTAAGCGTAAGAAAGCTCCAGAAGGATTTGTTGTCTGGGGCGAGCCAACGTTTACTAAGCTTATTGAAAGCGCTCCAGAAACTTTGAATCCTCACATGGTTGTAACACACTCAATGATTTTGAACGAAGTTACGCAAGGTGGGGATGCTAGAGCACGCGTTGAAAAACTTATTGAAGATAGCGCACAAAAGCCGCAAGATAAAGAAAAATTGCTTGAGCGTTGCGACGATATTTTCCAAACTTTGCTTGATACTCAAGTCATTGAATGCAGAGAGCTTTCAGACGGTTCTTGTGATTATGATCTTGATGTTGCTATGCCTGAAGGTTTTGCGCTAGATCAGCCGCTTTCTCCATTCTTGCTCGCAGCTTTGGAACTTCTAGACCCAGAATCTGAAAGCTACGCTCTTGACGTAATTTCTATGGTTGAAGCAACTTTGGATGACCCTAAGCCTGTTCTGCGCGCTCAAGAACGCAAGGCTCGCGATGCTGCAATGGCTGGCATGAAGGATGATGGTATTGATTACGAAGAGCGCATGGAACGCTTGGCGGAAGTTAGCTATCCTAAGCCTTTGGAAGATTTGCTAACTCCTGCTTTTGCGCAATATCGCAAAGATGTTCCGTGGGCAAACGACTACTGGCTAAAGCCTAAATCTGTGCTTCGAGACATGGTTGAAACTGCTTCCGATTTTACTGGCTACATTTCGCGCTATGGCATTGCTAGAAGTGAGGGAACGCTTCTTCGTTACCTTTCGGATGCCTACCGTTCGCTTGCTCGCACTGTGCCAGAAGATATGCTTAACGAAGAATTGCGTGATATTATTTCTTGGCTTCGCCTTGTTGTGCGCTCTATTGATTCTAGTCTTGTTGACGAGTGGGAGAGTGCTGGAGGGTCGGACGCTGAAGCTAGCGCTGTAACTATGGCTGCGCCTGGAACTTCTGAGTCTGTAGTTGAGGATCGTCGTGGACTTATTGTGTTGATTCGAAACGCAATGTTTAGACGAGTGCAGCTTATGGATTTGGAAGATGCGGATACTTTAGGAGAGCTTGATAAAGCTTGGGGTTACGGCGTTCACGAGTGGAATGATGTGCTCGACGACTATTACGATGAGCATGAATATGTTGGTATTGATGCTAAAGCTCGTGGTGGCGACTTGTTTATTTTGGACGATTCGCTAGAGAAGAGTGAGCATTCGTGGAAGGTTCGGCAAATTATTGACGATTCGGACGGAGACCATAATTGGGCTATTACTGGAATTGTTGATTTGGACTCCACACAAGATACGGGCGAAGTTGTTTTCTTTGACTACAGCGTGTCGCACGTTTAGTCTTGTTTTACTTAAGATTTAGAGCAAGATACAAAATATAGTCGAACGTTTGTTCTATAGATTGCGTATAATTAGATTATGGTTCAGGATTTATTTACAGCAAGTAGCAATCCAGGGGATTTAATTCGTCCTCTGGCTGTTCGCATGCGTCCAAGTGCAATTGAAGATGTACTGGGTCAAACTCATGCGCTAAAAGATGGTTCGCCTTTGCGAAGGCTTGCAAATCCGCAATCTAAAGGTTCTCTTACATCTCCAAGCTCTGTTGTGTTATTTGGCCCTCCAGGTGTTGGCAAAACCACTCTTGCGTATATTGTGGCTCATCAGTCTGGTCGTGTATTTGAAGAGCTTTCTGCTGTAACTTCTGGAGTTAAAGACATTCGCGCAGTTCTAGATCGCGCGCATGAGTGTTTAGTTAGTAAAGGCCAAGAAACAGTACTGTTTATTGATGAAGTTCACCGTTTTTCTAAATCGCAGCAAGATGCTTTGCTTCCAAGCGTAGAAAATCGCGATATAACTTTTATTGGTGCTACAACCGAAAATCCAAGTTTTTCAATTATCAAGCCGCTGCTTAGCAGATCAGTAGTTGTTAAACTTGAGTCGCTTAGTGTAGAAGACTTGCACACGCTTGTAGAACGAGCTGTTGCAAGCAAAAATGGACTTAATAATCAGCTTAAAATTGATGATGAAGCTATTGATTCTATTATTCGCTTAAGCGGGGGAGACGCGCGCAAAACTCTTACGATTCTAGAAGCGGCAGCAGGAGCGGTAACTGGAGATATTGCGCTGCAGCACGGCAAGAAAAAGCCTGTAATTACTGCCGATATTGTTTCTAACGTAATGGATACTAATACAGTTCGCTACGACAAAGATGGCGACGATCATTACGATGTGATTTCTGCTTTTATTAAGTCAATGCGTGGAAGTGATGTTGATGCTTCTTTGCATTATTTAGCACGTATGCTTAGAGCTGGGGAAGACCCGCGTTTTATTGCAAGACGCATTATGATTGCTGCTGCCGAAGAAGTTGGAATGGCTGCTCCTCAAATTTTGCAAGTAACTGTTGCTGCAGCTCAAGCAGTTGCTCTAATTGGCATGCCAGAAGCACGCATTATTCTTTCGGAAGCTGTTATTGCTGTAGCAACTGCTCCTAAATCAAACGCAAGCTATAATGCGATTAATCAGGCTCTTAAAGATGTTGATTCTGGCAATATTGGTCAAGTGCCGCTTTATTTGCGCAATGCTCCAACTGCTTTGATGAAAAGCTGGGGTAATCATGATGGATATAAGTATGCTCACGATTATCCAGGTGCGGTTGCTCCTCAACAATATATGCCAGACGAGTTAGTTGGCAGAGAATATTACCACCCAAATAATCGCGGCTACGAGCACGAGATTTCGCAACGTTTATCTCAAATCCGCAATATTCTTAACGAGTCTCAAGATAAAACAATTAAATAGCTTATGCTTATAAGGAGTTTTACTCACTAGGGTTTTAATTGCTAGAGTTCTATTCACGAACAAGCATAATGTGGTCAATATCTTCGCGATTGGAAACACGGAACAACACAAAGCGGTTTCCAATTACTTGCACAACTTCTGCACCAAGATGCTCCGCAAGCTCAGTCGCAGCTTCTTTTGCGCTTAAGCCAGAGCCGTCTTGCACAGCACACTTCATAAGCTCGTGAGATTGCATTGTTTCATCCGCCTGCTTAACAGCAGCGTCGCTAATGTCGTTCTTTCCAACGTAAAGCAATGGGCTTAAAGTGTTAGCGAGCGCACGCAATTGCTTAATCTGCTTTTTAGTTAATGCCATTATTATTCCTTCCAAATCGCAGTTTAAATTTGCCGAGTGCAAAGTATTAAAACTTAAACAGTAAATACTAAACAAAACACTTACACAAATGCGACTATCTATTTGTAACGCTTAAATTTTAATGCTTATCGGATTATACAGTAACCGTAAGAATCGCGATTAATATGGCGCGTTTAATATAAATATTCCGTCTATATAAATATTCCAGCAAAAATTATTCCGCACACAATGGCCAGGGTAATTATTACAAAAATAATGTCTTTTAGCTGTATTTTTTGCGCATGTAAGTGCGTTCGCTTTGCGCCAGGTACGTAGCATCTGGAATCTAACGCAAGTCCAAGAATGTCTGCGTGGCGAATAACGCTTGCAAATCCTGGAACTATAAGAGACGTAATTGCGTGTAGTCGTTTTTTTATTGATCCTTCTTTTATGCTTCCGCCTCGTGCAGTTTGTGCTAGCGCAATTGACTTTGCCTCTTTTATAAGAGTTGGCAAAAATCGCAGAGCAAGGCTCATAATAAGAGCAATTTCTTGGATTGGCAATCCTACGATTTTAAGCGGTGAAATAATAGATGCGCATGCTTCAGTTAGTCGCGTTTGACTTATTGCTAATACGATTATTAATCCGATTATTATAACTAGTGAAAATCTTGCGGAGAATAATATTGCAAACTTTATTCCATCGCTTGTAATTGGTATTGTAAAAATTTTAAAAATTTCAGTCCCAGAGCGAACTACCAGCATATTAAGCAATCCAGAAAATACAAATATTGCAATAAACATGTGGATTGATTGTAAGAGTTTTATAATGTTCATTTTTGAACAAATCGCTAATGCAAGAGTTGATAGCGCAAGCATTGCCAGCTGAATAAAGTTTGTAATACTAAATGCACTAAACATAAGTATTAAGCAAGAAAACAGTGTGATCCTTGGGTCTAAGTTAGAAAGTAAAGATTGGTTTTGTTTATTGTGATTGCTTTGCGAGCTTTGATTATTTTTTGAGCTTTGATTATTTTGATTAATCTTTTTACACGTTTTATTTTGTGCTTGTTCTTTATTTTCGTTCGACTTTAGTGTAACTATGCGCGCTCCAAGTGTTTTTGCTTCGTTTAAATCATGTGTAATAACAATAATAGTTACGCCATTATTGTGTAAATCACCTAAAATTTTTCGTATGGTTTTTGCGGATTCAAGATCTAACCCTGCAGTAGGCTCGTCTAAAACCAAAATTTTTGGATTGCATGCCAAAATTCCCGCAATTGCCACTAAGCGTTGCTGGCCGCCAGAAAGTTCGAACGGTGATTTTTGTGCTAAGTGCTCAATATTCAACGATTTTAACGTGCTTAATACTCGGGAATGCAATTCGCGCCCATCTAGCCCAAAGTTTTTTGGCCCATATGCTACGTCTTCAAACACAGTTTGCTCAAAAAGTTGCTGCTCTGGCAATTGCATAACGTAACCAATGTTTTTGCGAATTTCTCGCATTTGTTTTTTGCTTGTATTTTTGCAAATTTTTACGCCATTTACGCAAACGGATCCAGAATCGTATTTAATAAGACCGCATATAGCTTTTGCTAGCGTTGATTTTCCACACCCGTTTTTGCCCATAATTGCAACGGTTTCTGCAGTTTTTACTGTTAGTGAATAATCGTAGAATACAGGAGTTTGATTTTTGCTATAGCTAAGTCTTAAATTCGATACCTCAACTGCTATATTTGAATTTTCTACATTTTTCGTCATGCTTTTTAATTCAATAGCAGCTTGCGATTTTTGCGCGTAAAACTCTTCTAATTCCAATAAATTTACATCACGCAATTTTCCGTTTTCTAGTAAAAGTATTCGATCCGCGTTTTTGCATTCGCTAATCTTATGCGTTACTTGTACGATTGTTGTTCCGCGTTTTTGCAAATCGTCAAAAAGATTGTCAACGTCTGCTTTTGCATAAGAATCTAGCATGCTAGTAGGTTCGTCTAGTACAAGAAGCTTTGATTTTGTAGCAATCGACGATGCAATAGCTACGCGTTGCTGCTGACCTCCGCTCATATTGCTTGGGTCGCTAAAACGCCTATTTTCCATTCCTACAGCGAGTAGAGCCTTGTCTATGCGCTGAATCATCGTTTTTTGCAAAACACCTAAGTTTTCCAGTCCAAAAGCAACATCGTCTTCCACAACTGTTGCAACAATTTGGTCTTCTGGGCTTTGAAACAATACTCCAATAGATTCTCGTGCTTTTTGGTACGCTTTTGAATCAACATTGTTTGCTTCAAAAACTTTTATTCCGCATAGCGTAACAGTTCCAGAATCTGGGGAAGAAAGGCCAGCGATTATTTTAGCTAGTGTTGATTTTCCGCACCCGTTTTTGCCAATAATGGCAATTCTTTGACCATATGCAATTTCAAGATCTATTTTATCTAGAATCCAAGTTTTTCCGCCATCATAGCTAAAGCAAACTTTTTGCAAAGAAACAGCATTATCTTTTTTAACACAATAATCCGTATTGCTTTTTTCGTCTTTGCAAATTGTTTTATCTTGAATAACTTTATTGCTTTGCATAATTCGCTTGTTTCTTTAATTAAAGATGCAAATAATTATTTGCTGTAATTAAGCAGGTTTGAAACAGGCTTATAAACAAGCATTGTTACTGCACAGTGTAGAGCAAGCTTAATCAAGTTAAATGGTAGCAGAGCTGGAACAATAAGAGCGGCAACTTGTTCAACACTCATATGAGCGTAAAGCGGCGTAATAATAAGGTTTCCAACTATTGCAAGAGCAATCGCAACTATAGAGCCAACTACAAGAGAGATAATAGCGCCTTCTTTAGTTCTAATTTTTTTGTAGACGATTGCAGCGCTAACAGAAGCGCCCAGTGAAACTAATATTGCCATTATTGCTCCAAACGGGTTAGTGAAGAAGTGTGGAGCAAATCCTAGCACGCTTACGATTGCGGCAGCATAAGGCCCGTAGGCAAATCCTGCAATTAAACACACAATTCCCGAAGGATCGTATTTAAGGTAACTTAAGTCTGGAATAAGTGGAAATTCTATAAAGCTTACAGCCATTGAGAGAGCAACAAACAGCGCGTATTTAGCGATTTTTTCGCTTGACCAATAGCTTGTGCCAGAGTTTGTTTTGTGATTGTTTGCGTAACTACTCGTGCGATTGCTTGTTTTATTATTACTATTATGTGAAATGCTCATTAGAGCCTCCGTTTCTTTCATCCGGACTTTAACCGTTGGCTTCGGACTTTAACCGAATCAGCAGCGCAATGCCGCTCGCGGGCTTCGAGAAAATTCAGTAATACAAGAATTGCCTCGTTACCGCCAGTAAGGATTTTCACCTTCCCTGAAACTACTCTTTATTTTTATCTTATGCTAAGAACATTTAAGAAATATTGCGTAAAATTTAAACTTGCTAATTCGCTTGATGGCAATGCTAAGTGTAAAATTAAAATCATGAGTGAAGTTACGAATAATAACCAAAATATCGATAAGCTTGCGATTGTTGTTGTTACATACAAGCGTCAAGAGCTTCTTGCAAATCTATTTAAATCTTTTGAATGCTTAAATAAATGCCCATGGCGAATTGTTGTTGTAGACAACGAAAGCAGCGAAAAAACGCGCAAAATGGTGGATGATTTAAGTGATATTCTTTCCCGCAGATGGGGTGCTTCTAGCGTGGACGATTCTGGCGCTTCAAACCGCGTTGTTTATGCGCCTCAAAGCAGCAATCTTGGGGGAGCTGGCGGTTTTAGCGCAGGAGTTAAAAAAGCCTACGAGCTTGGAGCGCAATGGTTCTGGGTTATGGACGACGATGTTGAAACAGTTCCAGAATCCATTGAGCGTCTTTACAAGTGGACTAAAAGCCACGATGTAATTCAAGGAAGCCGTTTAGATTACGACGGCGGCGATTTTTACTGGCAGTATAACTTTATTGTTTCGCTTGGAATCCCTAATCCAATAGCTCCAGCCGCATTTGGCCCATCCGGCTACCGCGTTATGAACACAATGTGCTTTGAAGGCGGATTGTTCAAGCGCAATATTGTAGAGAAAATCGGACTTCCAGATTCGCGCTACTTTATTTATTGGGATGACACTACTTATGGCTATCTTGCTAGCAAAGTTACAAATCCGATTGTTGTAAATGACATTATTCTTCGCAGAACTCGTAATATTCCTAATTGGGATATTGCTGGTGTTCGTCAGCTAAATTCCACTTCCGACATGAACCGCTATTATATTATGAAAAATCGCGGATTTATGGCTCGATACTTTATGACTAACGGCGATTATAGGCCATTTATGTTTGCTCTTGGAACCGCGTTAACGGCTGCAAAAGAGCTTATTAGGCTTGTTGCTGTAGATCGTGAACATATTCTAACTGGCATTAAAAAGCTTTTTACAGGTTGGATTGCAAGCAGAAAAATTTTGCACGATTCTAACTGGAAGCCTATGCCGCCGTTAAAATAGTGTGTAAAACATTAAGTCTTAAAACATCTTAAACATCTTAAAACGTTTTAAAACATAAACCAAAAGCCACCTAGCGTTTGCTAAGTGGCTTTTAGATTTTATAACTTATCTCTTTTTAGTTTAACTCAGTGAGAAAGGTCAATTACCATTCGACCACGAATCTTACCGCTAAGCATTTCGTCGAAGATGTCGTTAATGTCTTCCATCTTGCGCATGTGGCATTTTGGAACAACCTTGCCTTCAGCGCCAAACTGGAATGCTTCTTCCAAATCTTTACGAGTTCCAACAAGAGATCCAACCAAGCGGATTCCGTCGAGAACAAGGCGAGGAATGCTAAGTTCCATGTCTTCTGGTGGAAGACCAACAGCTGCTACAGTGCCGCCTGCTCGCACAGAGTCAACTGCGCAGTTAAAAGCAGCCTTGCTTACAGCGGTTACAACAGCGCCATGAGCGCCGCCCACCTTCTTCATAGCGAATTCAGGAACATTTTCCTTAAGTGGGTTTACGCACAAATCTGCGCCATATTCCTTAGCAAATTCAAGCTGAGCGTCGTTAATGTCTACTGCGATTACGTGCGCACCAAATACATTCTTTGCATATTGCAACGCAAGATTTCCAAGGCCGCCAAGGCCAAAGAGAATAAGCCATTCGCCTGGGTGTACACCAGATTCCTTAATAGCCTTGTAGGTTGTAACGCCAGCGCAGGTGATGGAGCTTGCAGGAGCTGGATCCAAGCCTTCTGGAACCTTTACAGCATAATCTGCTGCAACAATGCACTCCTGAGACATGCCGCCATCGGCAGTGTAGCCTGCGTTCAAAACGCTACGGCACAATGTTTCCCTACCAGTAGTGCAATATTCGCAATGTCCGCAGCCCTTAAAGAACCATGCCACAGATGCGCGGTCGCCTGGCTTTAACGTTGTTACTCCAGGGCCAACTTCCTTAACAATACCAATGCCTTCGTGGCCAAGCACAACGCCTGTTTTATCGCCAAAATCTTGGTTCTTAACGTGAAGATCGGTATGGCATACGCCGCAGCATTCCATGTCGAGTAAGGCTTCACCAAATTTCAATGGGCGAAGTTCCTTTTCTACGACTTGAGCCCTCTTATCCTTTGTTGCAACAATAGCCTTCATAGATACCTCCTTGTTCTATTGCTTTTATTCCAACAACCTGGAATAAATCCATTCTTATTTTACATAATTTTTTTGGTTTTAGTTACAAATATGTAATTTTTTTTTACGACATTCCACAATTTGCATATTTAAAAAAGTGGACTTATACTGGTTAACTGTTTGCGGATATAGCTTAGTTGGTAAAGCGCAACCTTGCCAAGGTTGAGACCGCGGGTTCGAGTCCCGCTGTCCGCTCCATCATTCATTAATCGTAAATCTTGTATTACTTGTTGCTTATGCGTTGTTTTCGTTGAAATATCAAGCATAAAATATAAAAATGATATTGATACAACACCCTTTTAGCCATAGATATTGTCTATAGATATATGATTTTTGATATAAATAATCTATTATAAGAATGTAGTTAAATCCAGACTCTTAGCAAGCTATTTAACACGTTTAACTAAAAGTATTGCAAACAACGCAATCAAAAGATTTTAACAAGCGATTAAAGATTGGAGTTATTATGAGCCTTATTGGTACACATATTCTTCCGTTTAAAGTAAATGGATATAAGAATGGTGAATTTGTAGAAGTAAGCGATAATGATGTTCTTGGAAAGTGGGCTATATTCTTCTTCTACCCAGCAGATTTTTCGTTTGTTTGCCCTACAGAACTTGAAGATCTTGCAAATCACTACGAAGAGCTTAAAGAGCTAGGTGTAGAAGTTTACTCTGTTTCTACAGACACTCACTTTGTTCACAAAGCCTGGCATGACGATTCTAAAGCCATTGCAAAAGTCAAGTACACAATGCTTGGAGACCCAAATGGCGCACTTTCTAAAAACTTTAATGCTTTAAATGAAGAATCTGGCTTAGCTCACCGTGCCACATTCCTTGTAGACCCTCAGGGAAACATTCAGTTCTACGAGATGACTGCAGACGGAATTGGTAGAAACGCAGACGAGATGCTTCGCAAGGTTAAGGCTGCTCAGTTTATTGCAGCTCACCCAGGCGAAGTATGCCCAGCAAAATGGGAGCAGGGAGAAGAAACACTTGCTCCATCAATTGATTTGGTTGGAAAAATCTGATTTTATGCGTGATTTATGTGTGATTTAATCGCATAATTTCTAACCCTATTTAATTTTAATGTTGCTTTGATTTGCTATAGAAAGTGGAAATAATGACTTTATTGGATTCAAACTTAACTACTCAACTTGCTGGATTACTGCAAAAAATGGTTAATCCAATTAATCTTGTTGCGTACGTTGAAAATGACGAAAATTCTAAAAAAGTTATTGAGCTTTTACAAGAAGTAGCAAATCAAAGCAATAAAATCACCGTTATAGAAGGCGATAAAAGTAGTGCAAATCGAAGACCAAGCTTTGAAGTTTTAAATCCGCAAAATAATGTTTCCGTAAGTTTTGCAGGATTGCCTCTAGGCCATGAATTTAGCTCTTTAGTTCTTGCACTTTTGCAAGTAAGTGGTTATGCTCCAAAAATTAGTAACGAACAGCGCAAAGCCATTCTGCAGCTTGGAAATCATAATGTTACTACATACATGTCGGTTACTTGCATCAACTGCCCAGAAGTTGTTCAATCTCTTAACACTATTTCCATTATTAATCCAAAAGTAAAGCATATTTCGGTAGAAGGAAGCGCTTTTAAAAATGAGGTAGACAGTCTTGGTGTTATGAGCGTTCCTGCTGTTTTTGAAAATGGAAAAATGATTTCTTCTGGCAGATCTTCTATAGACGAATTAGTTTCTGTTCTTTTCAGTCAAGAAAAAAATGGCGATTCTGCGGATTCTGCGGATTCTTTAATGGCACAGAAAATGAACTCTAAAAATCCATACGATGTTCTTATTGTAGGTGGAGGCCCTGCTGCCAGCGCAGCTGCAATATACACCGCTAGAAAAGGCCTTAAAACGGCAATGATTATGGATCATAGAGGCGGGCAAGTTGTTGAAACAGAAAGCATAGAAAACCACATTTCTCAAGCGCGCACAACAGGAGCGCAACTTGCTAATGATTTAACAAATCATATTGCACAGTACAATATTGATGTTTTTACACCAGACTGGGCTACATCTTTAGATATTGCTAAAAAAGCTTATGGTTTGCACACAATACACACCAAATCTGGTGGAAGCCTAAAAGCTAAAGCTGTGATTATTGCAACTGGCGCTACTTGGAGAACACTTGGCATCCCTGGGGAAGATGATTACCGAAACAGGGGAGTGTCATTCTGCCCTCATTGTGATGGTCCTTTGTTTAAAAACAAAAACGTTGTAGTTGTTGGCGGCGGAAACTCTGGAGTCGAAGCTGCAATTGATTTAGCAGGTATTGCAAATCACGTTACCGTTATTGAATTTATGGATTTTCTTAAAGCAGATCAAGTATTGCTAAACACTTTGAATTCTCTTTCCAACACTACTGTATTAACTAGCGCTGCAATGAGTAGAATAGATGGAGATGGCAAAAAGGTTACAGCCGTGCAATATAAGGAGCGCAATAAAGAAATAGCAGAAAATAGCAAAAACAACGAAAAAGTTTTGCAAACAGACGGAGTGTTTGTTCAGATTGGACTAATGCCAAACACAAAGTGGGTTGCAGATAAATTAAGTCTTAACAATCGAGCGGAAATAATAACAGATAGAAGAGGATGCACGAATATTCCTGGCATTTTTGCTGCTGGCGATTGCTCGGATGAGCCTTATAAGCAGATTGTTACAGCATATGGATCTGGAGCAAACGCAGCACTTAGCGCTTTTGACTATTTGATTAGAAGTCCACAAAATTAAAACGACTTTAAGAATAAAACAAAATGTATGAAACATATAAGGGGAATACGTGAATATTAAATCGCTTGAATACTTAATAGCCTTTGCAAAAGAAGAAAGTTTTACAAAGGCTGCTGAACGTATGCATGTTTCTCAACCAACTTTATCTACGCAAATTAAAAAGTTAGAAGATTTATTAGGTGTATGTCTTATTGAGCGTACACCTGGAAAACAAATTTTAACTCCAGCTGGAAGAGAAGTAGTGTATTACGCAAATCGCATTCACGCAGATATTTCCAATATTTATCAAGCAGCAAGACGCTTAGAAGATCCATGGTCGTCTACTGTAGTTTTGGGTGTTTTCCCAACACTATGCCCTTATCTTATGCCAAGAATAATGCCAGTTTTGCGTAAACTTAAGCCTAATTTTACTGTTCGTTTTGTTGAAGAAAAGTCTGCAACTCTTATAGAAATGCTGCATAGTGGTCAGATTGATGCTGCAATATTAAGCGAGAGATTAACCGAGTCAACACTAAGAGTTAAGCACATTTTTGATGAAGATTTTGTTTTAGCGGCGTCTACAAACTCTGAATTTGGCCACCAGAGTACTCCAATAGATATTTCTCAATTGTCTAGTCAAAAAGTGTTGCTTTTGGAAGATGGCCATTGCATGAGACGAAGCATGGTTGATGTTTGTCAAAAAGTTGGCGCAAAGCAGTCGGAATTTTGCGCAACATCTTTGGAAACATTAAGATACATGGTTGTTGGAAGTAAAGATGTAACTCTGCTTCCGCGTCTTGCAATCCTTCCGCCTATTGTTCAGCCAACTGGCTTAACGATTCGCGAGTTTAATTCTCCAAAACCATATCGCTCATTGTACTTAAATTGGCGTGCCGCTTCTCCAGTAGACCAGATTATGGAAGGAGTAGGCAAGATTATTTCTGGAGCATGTGCAAACTTGCATAAAAATTAAAAACAATAATCGTTAAATGTAGGTTTTAAGAGCAAATAAACACGGGTATCTTAGATTGTTATACAATAAAACACGCGTGCTTAAGCTGTGTTTTTAGATTCAATATCCGCTATACTTAAAATGTTTGAGTAAGAATCAATGTGTGTATAAACATTGTAGGTATAAAGTCGTTTAAACGTGACTGAACTGTTGGTTTGCGCAAAAATCAACATTAAAAGACGAAAGAATGAGGAATATGCAAGACAAAGTGCAATCTAGCGATAGTGCAGATTCTGCGAATAATAACACAGATAATAGCGCAGAAAGTAGCGCAGAAAATTACGCAGATAGTGCAAATACTCGCGTGCAGATTGTGCTGCATACTATTGATGCTTTGTGGCAAGAAGGAAAGTCAATCAAAGTTAAAGCATTTTCAAAAAAGCATATTTTTAACAATTTTCCTCTTATTCCTTGTTCAACAAAATTAGGTTGGATTAAGATTTCTGGCAAAAAACAAGGCATTGCTATTGGAATGTTTAGCAGGGATTGCAAGCGTTTTCGCCAACTTGCTGTTGCAGATTTAGAAGGTAGAGTTTACGGGGGAAACACTATAACTATTGAAGATGCAATAGAAAGCATACCAGAATTGTCTTTTATTGAGCAAAATTCAATGACTCTTATTGACTCTAATAGATTCTACGGTTTTAACAATAAAAAAACGATTCACGCAAGTCACAGTCCAAGCCATGTTGCAAAAAATAGCTTAAAAAATAAAGCAAGTGGCAATCTAGTTGTTATTAAGGGAGATGTTGTTGTTCAGCTTTCTCAAGATGACGGAATTCAATGGGTATCTTCTTGGATTCGTAAAGCAAACAGTAAAGAAGAAACATATACCCTAGAAGAAACGCGTGTAGAACTGCCAAATAATCTGCGTTGCAATCTTACTTATTTTGATGCAATTGCTATATCTTTCTTTGCATCATTCTTTGTTCCAGATATTTTGCTAGCCTTTAGCGGATTTGGTTCTGGAAACATTTTTAGACGTCTTACAAAAGAAGCGCCACTTGGAGCCATTAGGCGAAGTATTTGTGATTCTAAGGCTGCCAAAAACGCAGGCTTACGAGTTTCTGCAATGGAAGAATATTTTGAATATCTAATGGCAGACGCTGGAGCATTAGAAAACGCTGGTGCTTTAGAAGCTGTGCACGGAGCCGAACGGCTTCATTTGCAAAAATCTAAGTGCTCAGACTCAAACTTTCTTCTTTGGGAAGACTCTCTAGAAGCAAAGTCTGCTTTAAGAGCTTTACGCATAGAAGGAGCAATAAACAGGTTTCAGTCCATTAGCAACTGCTTAGAAGAAAACTGCGCTAATGGCGGTAATCTAATAGAAAATAGCGTAACGTGCAATCAAGTTTGCGCAATGGATTTTGCGTTTATAAACAATCCGGCATTTTGCGCAAGTGGCGAAATCGACATGAATTCTTTTGGCAATCCTTTGCAAGATGATAATGTTCGTCCACTTATGCATTTGCTTAATCGTGCTAGAAAATCTAATGACTTATTTGTTTACAAGGCAAGTGGATCTTCTGATTGCGAATGGTCTTACAGACAAAGACTTTCCGAACTAATTCGAAGCCTTTACTTGCCTTTTAGGTTTGACGCAGATTTTAGATCGAATCTAGAAGATGGAAACGTTGCGCTTGCATTTATGGCCACTGGTAGCTCAATGATGCCTTCTAGAGCCTATGATTCTATTAAAAAAGACTTTGTTTCAGTAAGCGAAAAAAATAAATCTAAGATGACAACTAACTACAATCTTCGTCTTGGATTAATAATGGCAACTCTTGCTTTTGGCGCTAGCGAAGAAGTGCAGAATGTTTCTATACGCTTAGATTCAATTGGCTTAGAAGAAATGATTGCAGCACAAGATGTTGCAATGAACCGTATGTTAAGCCAAACAATTAACGCTTTAAATCACATGAATAAGAATGCAGCAAGGTCAAAAGGTGACCCAAAAGATGGGGATATTCATGGAGACGTTAATAGTAATTTTTCTAATTTAGGATCTAACGCAGATATTAGCGCGGATAATAATTCTGCTAATAGCGCGGATAATAATGCCGATAATACTTCAGCCAATGCTTTCGACAATACTCCAGACAATAAAAACGAAGATCCGCTGGAAGCATTTAGTAAATCCCCTTCGATTATACCTTTGCTGACTGTTACTTTTACTAGAAAGTCGTTCTTAAAACACATACGTGCAAACGGCTTAAACAATCCTATTGAAGCATATAAAAAATTCAATGCAACATTTAAAATTGACGAAAATGGCGCGTTAAATCAGATTAATCCAAACTTTGATTTACGAGACAGCTGCTTTGCTCCGCATGGCGCTCAAGAGGAGCCAGAGTTTTCCGATGTAATTTTCGACGCAAAATCGCAAGAAATATTGGCAACTCAAGATGCAAAAGGTCTTTCAATTCAGCGTGAAGATGTTCTACAGCAAGCTGTTGCAGATTTTAATCACATAGCGTCTAAAGAAATATTAACGAATGCAGAAAAAGCTCGAATGGCAATGGATGTTATTGAAAGCATTAATGATCCAGAGCTAAACGATCAGTCCAACCTTGTAATAAGCGCTTTAATAGACGAAAAAGAAATACCAGAAATATCGTTTAAGGCGTCAAAAGATATTTACAACATGCGTATGCATGCACACGAACAATTTGTGAGCGAAGATTTAAATAGCGCAATCGAAGAATACGAGAACAACATAAAGCATTTTGATGAGATTTTTGCTTCTGGAGATGTTGTTCCAAGATACTTTAACTCTTATGCGGAGCGTGTTGTTTATAATCGTTTATTTGCAACGCAAAATGAGCAAATGCGTCTTATACCAGATGGACTTTTTTATGCTCATATGGAAATAGCTGATTTGCTTGAACAGCTAGGAAGACATAAAGAAGCGTTAAAGCATTTGAACACAATGGTTTCTTATGCTCCTACGTATGTTATCTCTCATTTAAAGCTGGCTTCTCAATTATCTAATCAAGAAGATTGGCCTTCGGTAGAGGCTGTATGCTTAAACGCTTTACAAGTGTGTTTTGATAGGGAAGACGCTGCATTTATCTACTACAAGCTGGCTTACGCCGAGTGGATGCAAGACAATTTTCCTCTTGCTGTTGCGGCGTACAAAATTGCGGATAGTCTGTTTAGCGAAAAAAATGAATCGCTTGAATTTGAACTTTCAGAGCTTCTAAGTCGTATGCAATCTCAGTGCATTGCTGTGCCAAAAGATATGCAACAGGTAGAAGAAGTGCTAAGAATCAACAATGTGGCAAAATGGCCAGATATTAAGGCTTATGGAATTATTGATGATGCTGCAAAAATTACGGTTAATGAGGGAATGTTTGTTATTGCTCGAACGCTTTCTGTAGCTAGAGCAAGAATGTTGTTTAGAAATGGTTCTGCCGAAAGTGTTGTTCAAATGCAATTTTTGCGATCTCTTAACGCTTGATTAGATTCTTGCTAAATAGACTATAAAATGGATTAAAACGCTTTGAAGGGAACACTAATGACTGCATCTAGTAGCGATTTGACACAAGGCTCAAATGGCGCTCAACTGTCTCTTTTTGACGATTTTGACAATTTGAACAATTCAAGCAATTCAAGTTCAAGTTCAAGTGAAGATCAATTAAATAACACTAGCAACACCGTCAACACTAGTAAAACTAGCGTTTTAGCTGGCTTCAATTCAAACACAGATTTTAACAATTGGATTACTAAACTAGAGCCTTCCGATGCAGATGCAATACAATTGTCTAAACTAGATCCTTCGCTTTTAACAACCGAACAAGCTGCAAGATTATGGGCTAAATTGGCAGCATGGGCTCAATCCGATCAAATTGCATATTATGTTGACGATTCTCCAACAAGCTCCGATGCGGCTTATGACGCAAGAATGCGGGTTCTAAGCGCTCTTGAAGCAGCGTTTCCAGTTTTAGATACTCCGCAATCGCCAACGCACAGAGTTGGCGGCACTTTCTCTAACGATTTTGCGCCAGTTCGTCATCCTTCAAGAATGATGAGCTTGGATGATGTTTTTTCAATTGATGAATTAAAATCTTGGTACGAAGGAATTATTCGCGATTTACAATGGCCAGAAAATAAGCCGTTACCAATGACTTGCGAAGTAAAAATCGACGGTCTTGCACTAAACCTTATTTACCGAAATGGCACTCTTGAACAAGGCTTAACTAGGGGAGACGGCGTTACTGGAGAAGATATATCGCTAAACGTAAGAACGATTGACGAAATTCCAACTCAGCTTACGTGCGAAAATTTGGATGACATTCCAGAATTTGTTGAAATCCGCGGCGAAGTGTTTATGAAGTGGGCGGATTTTAGAAAACTAAACATTGAGCAAGAAGATTTAGGTAAAGCACCTTTTGCAAACCCAAGAAACGCAGCTGCTGGCTCTTTAAGGCAAAAAGATCCTAGAATTACAGCTACAAGGCGTTTGAGTTTTATAGCGCATGGGTTGGGAGAACTAAGGTGGAAGGATGTAGCCAAAAGCAATGACGAATCTAACCTGCATGATCAAACGTCCTTCAACCAGTCCGACGCATATAATCTATACAAAAAATGGGGAATACCTGTTTCTCCATACACGCGTAAAGTCGAGTCTTTTAATCAAATACAAGAGATGATTGACTATTATGGCGAGCATAGAAACGATATTATTCACGCATTAGATGGAATTGTAGTAAAAGTAGACGATCGCGCTTTGCAAAGAAAACTAGGAGCAACTTCTAGAGCTCCTCGCTGGGCGATTGCCTACAAATATCCTCCAGAAGAAGTTAACACTCTTCTAAAAGATATTGTTGTTCAAGTTGGAAGAACGGGTAGAGTTACTCCTGTGGCCGTATTGGAACCCGTAACAGTTGCTGGTTCCACAATATCTCGTACAACGCTACACAATCCTTACGAAGTTGAACATAAAGGCGTTCTAATAGGAGACACTGTAGTTGTTAGAAAAGCTGGAGATGTTATTCCAGAATTGGTAGGCCCAGTTATTAAAGCTAGAAGCGGTAAAGAGCAGCAATTGCGCAAGTTTGTTATGCCAGAATATTGCCCGTCGTGCGGAACGAAGCTAGCTCCAGCAAAAGAAGGCGATAAAGACATTCGATGCCCTAATGTAGAAAATTGCCCAGCTCAGCTAACTGAGCGCATAATTAACTTGGCTTCAAGGCATGCTTTCGACATTGAAAATCTTGGAGAAGCATCTGCTCTAGCTCTTACAAACCCAGAAGATTCTAGGCCAGTAACATCTAAAGTGTATAGACCATATACCGATAAGATTGTTGTTGAGAAAGGGTGTTCAATTCCAGAGATTGTTTCAGAGCCCAATTACAATCTTCCTCAACCTCAAACGCCTGTTCTTACAAGCGAAGCGGATATTTTTAGCATTAGTGCTAAAGATTTGCAAAACGTTAAAGTTTGGAAGGAAATTCCTCTTGTTGAAGAATGGAAAGAAAAAGGCAAAGACGGTAAATTAAAGAAAAAAACTAAAAAGATTGGCGGGAGCGGACTTTGGAAACAAGTTTCCGCGTTTTGGACTAGACCTTTAGAAGCTACTAAGCGAAAGTCAAATGATGAATCTAACAGCAAAGAGCTTAATGAGTCTTTAAATCCTGACTACCCAATGTTTGAGGTTCCAATAGATGCTTGTGTAACAAAGTTAGTCGAAAAGAAAATTCATAAGAATGACGTTTTTGCAACAATAAGTGTTCCCGAATATACGCGTCCAAGTGAAACAACTAGAAGCATGCTAGAAGAGATATCTCAAAAAGGTAAATCGGCAGAGCTCTGGCGTGTTCTAGTTGCTCTTTCTATTCGCAGGCTCGGCCCTCCAACTGCGCGCGCAATAGCATCAAGCTTTGGTTCTATTGAGAATATTTCAAACGCGACTATTGAAGATTTAACTATGATTGACGGAGTTGGACCAGAGATTGCTCAAGCTGTTTACGATTGGTTTAAAAAATCAAAAGATCCTCAAGATTGGCGTAGTGAGGTTTTAAGAAAATGGAAAGAAGCTGGAGTTGTTGGCAATTCTAATTCTTCTACAATCAATCTTGAGCAAACGCTTGTAGGGAAAACCGTTGTTGTTACGGGATCTTTAGAAGACTTTACAAGAGATTCCGCTAAAGAAGCAATAATATCTAGAGGAGGGAAAGCAGCTTCTTCTGTTAGCAAGAATACGTATTGCGTTGTTGTTGGATTAAACGCTGGATCTAAAGCAACTAAAGCCAAGGATTTGGGGTTGCCTATGCTAGATGAAAATCAATTTAAGATTTTGCTAAATACTGGTAGCGTTGATGCAGCTTTAAACAGTAAAACTCAGCTTGATTTAAAGTGAATCATAAAATGTGTAACGTTACTGAACTCGAAACACGTATTTACGATTTATTGGGGAGTGTGATTGACCCAGAATTGGGCAAATCTGTTACCGAACTAAACATGGTAACTGGAGTGCACGCAGTTAAGCAAGAAATCAAATCAAATAGTAACCAAATTTACAATGTTTCTATTGATATTGAGCTTACTGTTCCAGACTGCCCATTAGCCCAGGTTATTACGCAAAGAGTTCAGAATGCTGTAGAAAAATATCCAAACGCAAAGCTTATTCCAACCGTAAACGTAAAAGCAATGAGTAAAGATAAGCTCGCAAAGCTTGTTTCGGATTTAAAAGAAGAGCGTAAAGAAAATCCATTTAACAAAAATGGCGTTAAAACAAGGATTTTTGCTATTGCATCGGGAAAGGGCGGAGTTGGAAAATCTTCTATAACCGCTAATTTAGCTGCGACTTTTGCTTCTCTAGGCTACAAAACAGCCGTAATCGATGCAGACGTTTATGGGTTTTCAATACCCAAAATGTTTGGCGTTACAACTCAGCCTACTAATTTAAACGGCATGCTTATGCCTGTTGAGGCATGGGGAGTAAAACTAATTTCCATTGGCATGTTTGCTGGAACAGATCGTGCGATTTTGTGGAGAGGGCCTCGTTTGCAGCGTTCTTTGGAACAATTTCTTTGCGACGTTTGGTGGGCAGACCCCGATGTTCTTCTTTTAGATTTGGCTCCAGGAACAGGAGATATGGCCTTAGCTGTTGCGCAATCATTGCCAAATGTGGAGCTTGTTGTTGTTACAACCCCTCAACCTAGTGCTTCAGATGTTGCAGTTAGGGCTGGGCTTATGGCGTTACAAATTCCAGTTAATGTGCGTGGTGTTGTAGAAAACATGAGTTGGTTTGAAAACAACGGAACACGCTTAGAAATCTTTGGTTCAGGCGGCGGTAAACGCGTGAGTAATCAGCTTTGCAAAGCATTAAACGCAAATATTCCTCTTCTAGCTCAAATTCCATTAGATACAAGCATTAGGGAGATAGGTGAAAGTGGAAGGCCAGCTGTTTTAGATGAAGATGGTAAATTATCTAAAACTCAACTTGCTAGCACTTTTGTTAAGCTCGCTAAAGATTTGATTAAATAAGCGTAGAATCCATAAAAATGAGGCCACTTGACTTTTTATCAAGCGGCCTCAAATCAGTTAAATTGCTGAATCAGTTAAATTGCTAAATCAGTTAAATTGCTGATTATTTAATAGCATTAAGCCACTGTTCCTTAGTGGCCTTTTCTGCCTGGAGCTTAGCCTTGCGCTTTGCATCTTTTTCGCTTGCAATCTTATAGTCAAGCTCTTCGAGCTGAGCCTTTAATTGTGTAGCAAAACTAGACTTACGTGCATCTGCTTCTGGGTCTGCATCCTTCCAAGCAGCATCTTCAACAGCCTTAATCTTTTTATCTACATCGTTTAGGCGAGCTTCAATTCTGCGCATATCTTCGCGCGGAACAAAGCCGATTTTGTCCCATTCTTCTTGAATTGCAGAAAGTGCAGCCCTAGCGCTCTTAGCAGCTTCTTCATCTTTAACAGGAAGAAGAGCTTCTGCCTTAGCGAGCAAAGCTTCCTTCTTGCTAAGATTCTCTTTTTCGCCAGCGTTCATCTTTTCTCTATCTTCTTGACGAGCATGATAGAACGCATCTGCAGCCTCGCGGAACTTAGCCCACAACTCGTCGTCGTGCTGACGTCCAGCGTTTCCAGCCTTCTTCCAACGATCCATCAAAGCGTTAAACTTCATTGAAGTTTCGCGCCATTGAGTAGATTCCTTTAGGCTTTCCGCTTCTTTTATAATTTCTTCCTTAATCTCTTTAGCGCTATTTCGCTCATTATCTCGTGCCTTTACCCAAGCGGAGCGAGCCTGCGAGAATGCGGAGCGAGCCTTAGAAAAACGCTGCCAAAGAGCATCGGCATCTGCCTTATTTAAATGAATTGTTGTGCGCTGATGCTGCTGCCACTTATCGAACAAGGAGCGGAGCTTATCGGAAAGCGAGCGCCAATTTGTAGAATCGCCCATTTGTGCAACAAGTGCTTCTGCCTGCTCAACAATAGCTGTACGATCCTTAAGAGCCTTCTCAAGCTCATCTTTACGAGCCTTAGCAAGTTCTTCTTTCTTAGCAGCAGCCTTAGTCTTCAGCTCGGCGTGTCGTGCATTCAAAGCAGCAAGATCGCCAACAACTGATGGCTCCTTAAGTTCTGCGTCTAAAGTAGCCAAAGTCTCATCAATTTCCTTTGGTCTAACGTTAGAAGAGTCAAGTCTTTTTTCAAAAAGATCAAGCTTAATTTTTAAGTCAAGATAACGATGAACGTAGAAAGTCAAAGCGTCTTCTTGAGTGCCAGTGGAGTATTGTCCTACTTCTCGCTCGCCTTCTTCTGTGCGAACATACACATTTCCATTTTCATCAACACGCCCAAAGGTTTTAGCGGTTTTAACATCTTCTTCGCTATACGAAATAGCAGGCACGGCAGCAACAACGCGAGCTTTATTTGCAAAACTTGCAGGCGACGGCGCATGCGGCTTTGGGGTAGTTTGTTTAGTAGTTTCTACAGGTTTAGTCTGTTCGGTCACGGGACGACTCCTTAGAGCATATGCACGGTAATAGTGTTACGAATAAGTATGACGGTATGCCATGATTTTTCCGTAACATAACCTATTATAGTGGACATGGTACAAGGCTCATCAATATCTGGTTTTCCAGAGTGGCTTCCAAGTGAGCGCGCTGTTGAGCAGCGTGTTATGGACACATTAAGGGAAGTATTTGAATTAAACGGTTTTATAGGCATTGAAACTCGTGCTGTTGAGCAGGGATCAAGCCTGTTGAAAAAAGGCGAAACTAGCAAAGAAATATATCTTTTGTCTAGGCTGCAAGAAGTTGGTCACGAAAGCGACACTCCAGTTGAAAATCGCATTGGGCTGCACTTTGATTTAACAGTTCCTCTTAGCAGATATGTTGTTGAACATACTGGCGACTTAGCATTTCCATTCAAGCGTTGGCAGATGCAAAAAGTTTGGCGTGGCGAGCGCCCACAAGAAGGCAGATTCCGTGAGTTTGTTCAAGCAGATATTGACGTTGTAGGAAATGGCGACTTGCCATCCCACTATGAGGTAGAGCTTCCGCTTGTTATGGTAGAAGCCCTTGAGCGTTTGCGTGAATTTGGTCTTCCTAAAGCCACCGTTCATGCGAATAATCGCAAGCTTTCCGAAGGTTTTTACAGGGGCATTGGCCTAAGCGATATTGAAGGTGTTCTTCGAGAAATCGATAAATTAGACAAAATTGGCGCTCAAGAGGTTGCAAAGCTTCTTGTAAAGGAATGCAAAGCTACAGATTCTCAAGCTGCAGCATGCCTAGAGTTGGCGGAACTTAGCGCAAATACTGGCGAAGAGTTAAAGGCTCGATTCAACGATTTGTGCGAAAAACACAATATTTCTATGGAAAGCAGCAATGACTCTTACTCTCTAGCAATCGAAGGCGTAGAAACGCTTGCGATGATTGTGGACGATGCTGCAAAAATTCGACCAGGCTCTGTTGTTGCAGATTTAAAGATTGCGCGTGGCTTGGATTACTACACTGGCTCCGTTTATGAAACGTTCTTAGACGGTGCTGAATCCCTTGGATCAATCTGCTCTGGCGGTCGCTACGACAATCTTGTTTCTCAGGGAAACAAAAAATATCCAGGCGTAGGTCTTTCTATAGGACTTTCGCGCTTACTTTCTTATATGCTTCACACGGCTGGCGCTACGGTTTCGCGCGTTTCGCCTGCGGCCGTGCTTGTTGCAGTTTGGAATGAGCAAGATAGACCAGCATGCAACCAAATTGCTCAAAATCTTCGCTCCAGAGGAATCGCAGCAGATGTTTCTCCAACTGCCGCAAAGCTTGGAAAGCAAATCAAGTATGCAGACAAGTTGGGTATTCCTTATGTTTGGTTCCCAGCAGATAGTACAGATTCCAGCTCTTCGCATGATGAAGTAAAGAACATAATTACGGGCAATCAAGAGATTGCAGACTCCACGTCTTGGCAACCAGATACTGTTTATGCCCGTCAGACTGTTTCTTGCGCTCAATAATTGCAATTTAAATTTTTCAATTTACTTTTTGCAATTTAAATATTTGAACGCGCGATTCATGCGGTAAACTATTAAAGTCAAAACAAAAATTAATACAATTATTCAAAACAGAGGAAGTGGACTTATGAGCCAGACGGCGTATCGCACACACCATGCCGTTGAAGTGACTGAGACCTTAGTTGGACAAAACGTAACCATTGCTGGTTGGGTTGATCGTCGTCGTGATCACGGCGGCGTTGCCTTCGTAGACGTTCGCGACAACACAGGCTTAGTGCAGGTTGTTATTTACGACGAAGAAGTTGCGCGACCATTGCGTAGCGAATTTGTTGTGCAAGTTAGTGGAGAGGTTCGTCTTCGCCCAGATGGCAACGAAAATGACCATCTTGCAACTGGAAAAATCGAAATTGTTGCAAATAATGTAACGATTCTCGCTAAGTCCGATGCTCTTCCATTCCAGGTTTCTACAGCTTTGGAAAACGAGTCCGAAAATAAGCTACCTAGCGAAGACGTTCGTTTAAAGTATCGTTACCTTGATTTGCGCCGTCCATCTATGCAGCACAATCTAAAGCTTCGTTCTAACATGGCTAAGGCAGCTCGTCACGCTTTGGAAGATATGGACTTTACAGAGGTAGAAACACCAACATTTATTAAGTCCACTCCAGAAGGCGCTCGCGATTTTGTTGTTCCAGCACGCTTGGTTCCAGGCTCTTGGTACGCACTTCCACAGTCTCCTCAGCTCTTAAAGCAGTTGCTTATGGTTTCTGGTGTTGAGCGCTACTATCAGCTTGCTCGCTGCTACCGCGATGAAGACTTCCGCGCAGATCGTCAGCCTGAGTTCACTCAGCTAGATATGGAAATGAGCTTTGCAAGCCAAGAAGATGTTATGGCTATGGCAGAGCGCGTTATTGCTGCTATTTGGAAGGAAGCAGGCCACGAAATCACTCTTCCTTTGCCTCGAATCACTTGGCAAGAAGCTATGGATAAGTACGGTTCCGATAAGCCAGATTTGCGTTTTGGCAACCCACTTATTGAGTTGACTGACTTCTTTAAGAACACTCCATTCCGCGTGTTCCAAGCTCCTTATGTTGGTGCTGTGCTCTTTAAGGGCGGCGCAGATACACCTCGTCGTCAGTTTGACGCTTGGCAGGATTGGGCTAAGCAGCGCGGAGCTAAGGGATTGGCTTATGTAGTCTTTGGTGAAGATGGTGAGCTTAAAGGCCCTGTTGCTAAGAATCTTAGCGAAGAAGAACGCGCAGGTCTTAAGGAAGCTGTTGGAGCGCAAGATGGCGACGCTGTGTTCTTTGCAGCAGGAGGCCGTGAATCTTCCCAGCTTTTGCTCGGTGCTGTTCGCGTAGAACTTGCAAGCCGCGCAGGATTGCTTCACCCAGACGAGTTTGCTTTTACTTGGGTTGTTGACTTCCCATTGTTTAAGCGCACAGATGATCCAGACGATGATGATGTTGCAGTTGGTCATTCTAAGTGGACTTCTATGCATCATCCATTTACAATGCCTTCCGCTGATTGGATTGACAAGTTCGATAAAGACCCAGAGCATGCAATGAGCGATTCTTACGACATTGTTTGCAACGGTAACGAGATGGGCGGTGGCTCCGTTCGTATTCATCGCGACGATATTCAAGACCGCGTGCTTGACGTTCTTGGAATCGACAAAGCGGAAGCAGAAGAAAAGTTTGGATTCTTGCTTGAGGCCTTTAAGTACGGCGCCCCACCTCACGCTGGTATTGCTTTGGGCTGGGATCGTACTGCTGCAATTTTGGCAGGCGCAAGCTCGATTCGCGACGTAATCGCATTCCCTAAGGCTGGCGGCGGTCGCGATCCTCTAACGGGTGCTCCAGCGCCAATCTCCGCTGAGCAGCGCGCGGAAACTGGCGTTGACTACGATCCAGAAGAAGACGAGTAGTTTAAAACGTTAAAAAAGAATTAATATTCATACATGCCGTTAAGCAATTTGGTTAATTAAACCAAAATCAAGGCTTAACGGCATTTTTTTAAGTAAAATTAACATTTTTGTATCATTTTTAATGTTTTTCGTAACTTTAGAGGTGTTTAAAAGTAACTATTACGATAAACGCATGTAACACAAGAACATTAGAATCCTTTTTATGGATACTAAAGTAAACAATACAAAAAAATCAGCACAGCCTTTAGTGGAACTTAGCCATGTTGAAAAACATTATGGCAAGCTTCACGTTTTGAAAGATATTAACTTAACGGTTAATAAAGGCGAAGTGCTTGTTATTATTGGGCCTTCTGGCTCTGGTAAATCAACAATGTGCAGGACGATTAATCGTCTTGAAACAATCGATTCTGGAGATATTCGCATTGACGGCAAGCCGCTTCCTCAAGAGGGAAAAGAACTTGCAGCATTGCGTGCAGAAGTTGGAATGGTGTTCCAGTCCTTTAATCTTTTTGCAAACAAAACGATTCTAGAAAACGTTACGCTTGCTCCTATTAAGGTTCGCCATATGGAACAGCAAGAAGCAGAAAGCTTAGCAATGGATCTTCTGGCTAGAGTAGGCGTTGATAATCAGGCAAATAAAATGCCATCTCAACTTTCTGGCGGCCAGCAACAGCGCGTGGCAATTGCTCGCGCGCTTGCAATGCATCCAAAGGTTATGCTTTTTGATGAGCCTACATCTGCACTAGACCCAGAAATGGTTAACGAAGTTCTAGACGTTATGGTGGAGCTTGCTAAAGAGGGAATGACCATGATTTGCGTAACGCACGAAATGGGATTTGCTCGTAAAGCAGCAGATAAAATCGTGTTTATGGCAGATGGCCGAATTCTTGAGCAAAATACGCCAGAAGAGTTCTTTGAAAATCCAAAGACAGACAGGGCAAAAGACTTCCTTTCAAAGATTTTGACTCATTAATTTAGATTATTAATATCGATTTTTAAATCTTTAAGAGGTAGCTATGAAATATTTACACAATATTGCGCTTAAGTGTAAGCGTTGCAAGCTGGGATTAAGGCATATATATCGCGCAATTTTATCTATGATTTGCGCATTGTGTTGCGTTCTCCCTCTTAGCGCTTGCAGTCAAAATAGTCGCAACGATGTAATACGCATTGGTATTAAGTTTGATCAGCCTGGTCTTGGCTTTAAAAAGTCTGGAACCTACGTTGGTTTTGATGTAGATGTTGCAAAGTACGTTGCCAAAAAGCTTGGTTACTCCGAAGATAGAATTGTTTGGAAGGAATCGCCTTCAAAACAGCGCGAGGCAATGCTTCAAAATGGCGACGTAGATATGATTGTTGCAACGTATTCCATAACAGACGCAAGAAAGAACACTGTTTCTTTTGCAGGACCATACTTTATTGCAGGTCAAGATTTATTGGTTCGCAAAGATGAGCATAGGGTAACTGGTCCAAATGATTTAGATGGAAAGCGTTTATGCTCAGTAACTGGTTCAACATCTGCAATAGTTGTTAAAGAGAAGTTCTCTTCAAAGGTACAACTTATGCAGCAGCCAGGCTACGCAGAGTGCGCAACCGCATTATTCTCGGGAATTGTAGACGCTGTTACTACAGACGACATTATTCTTGCTGGTCTTGCTACGGCTTCGCGCGGAAGGCTAAAGCTTGTTAGCAAACCATTTACCGAAGAGCACTATGGTATTGGCATTAAAAAAGGCAATACTAAGCTTGCTAAGCGAATTAATGCTGCTCTTAAAGACATGATTAAAAACGGTTCATGGAAAAGGGCTTTAGACGATAATATGCGCGGAACTGGCTTTAAGCCAAACGCAAAGTATAATCCGCCAGTACCAAATGAAGGGGAGGAGTAAAATGCAAGACTTTGTGCAATTATTTACCTCATACAATATTCCAGGAGCGTTCTTGGTAAATATTGAAATCACCTTGTGGAGCATTCTATTCTCCACAGTTCTTGGCGTGATTTTAGTTATGATGAGGATTTGCCCAATACACTCGCTTCGATTTGTTGCAACGGCATACGTTGAGTTCTTTAAGAATATGCCTCTAACTATAATCATGGTGTTTATGGTTCTAGGCGTGTACGCTCAGCTAAAACTTGGTTTTTCGCCGATTTTTAGCGTAAACTTCTTCTGGCTTGCAATCGCTGGCTTGAGTTTTTACACTGCTGCATTTGTTTGCGAATCGTTAAGATCTGGTTTAAATACAGTACCTTTGGGTCAAGCGGAAGCTTGTAGGGCACTTGGTCTTAACTTCTTCCAATCGGCTTTTAATGTTATTTTGCCGCAAACTTTCTGCGGATCTGTGGCTCCTCTTGGAAACACTTTTATTGCTTTGCTTAAAAATTCCACTGTTGCCGCAGCTGCATCTGTTGCTACCGAAACATCTACTCTTATGAGTGAGATGATTGAGAGGCATGCAGATTTAATTGTTCCAATCTTTTTGATTTTTGCGTGTGGATACATTGTGCTGATTATTCCAATCGGTATTTTCACTACTTATTTGTCTAATAAGCTTGCGGTTAGAAGGTGATAAAAATGGCAAAAGAACAAGAAAAATCTCTGTTATTTGACGCTCCTGGGCCAAAGGCTTTAAAGAAGATTCGTATTGCAAATATTGTTGCATGCGTTGTGTTTGCGCTTTTTGTTGTGGCTTTGCTTTTAAGACTTAGTAATCCGCCAGAAGGCGAGAATCAGCTTTCGTGGGCTTTGTGGAATCCTGCAGTTGAATCGGAAGCCTGGAGTGATTTTTATCTTCCAGGATTATGGATGACTCTTAAAGCATCACTTCTTGCTGTTGTTGGCTCAATACTTTTTGGACTTTTGTTTGGTCTTTTAAGGTTGTTGCCTAGCCTTATTCTTCGCAGCATATCTGCAATAGTTGTTGAGTTTTGTAGAGCTGTTCCAGTGCTTTTGCTTATGATTTTCCTTTGGCGAGGATTTGCATTTGCTGGAATAAGCGGAGCTTCTTATTGGGCTGTTGTTTTATCTTTGATTTTGTACAACGGTTCTGTTGTTGCAGAGTTGGTTCGTTCTGGCGTTGGAAATCTTCCTAACGGTCAGCGCGAAGCATCTTTAGCTCTTGGACTTTCGCAATATCAGTCCTTAACTCAAATCGAAATGCCGCAGGCAATAATCGCAATGCTTCCAGCAGCTGTAACTCAGCTTGTAGTTGTGTTAAAAGATACGGCATTAGGTTCCATAATTATGTACACTGATTTGCTTCAAGAGTCTAGACGACTTGGATCAATGTACTTTAACATTTTGCAAACTTTGACTGTTGCGGCAGTTGTATACTTTTTGATTTGCTGGGCGCTTTCTTGGTTTGCCGAGTGGCTTCCATCAAAGCTTAGTAGCAGAACTGCAGCTCCGACTGAGCCAGAACCTGTTGCGCCAATTGCAATTATGGATCCTTCTAACGTGAATCAGATTGCTGTTGCAAAAGAAGTTAAGGAGCTGCCACATGGCGGAACTCCTAGAAAGTACCACGTGCATCACCGCGGTACAAACGCTTCTATTCATCATTGGCGTCGTACTCGTTACTTGCAAGGATACGATGAGCATCATTTAGAAACTGGTGATGAGAATCTAGATGATAGTCAAAATACTAACCAAGATAAAACAATTAAAAAGCATGATTAATCTTAATTTTTAGATTAATTCATGAATCTATAGCGCAATAGGTTGATTCCTCCTATTGCGCTATTTTTTATTCTTTTAAACAAAATATGACTTAGCATACATAAAACGTATGAAAATCGTATATAAATCGTTGCAAATCGTTGCAAGACAAAAATCGCACAAAATCTTAGCAAAATCGTGTTTTGCTGTGTCGTTATTGAAAGATATTATAACAAAGATATGCTTGCGTTCGCCGTTATGACTGGAGGAAAGTTTTATGACTATCGCACAAGCGGAGGAAAGCAAGTCTCGTAGAGTTTTGTTAAAGCTCTCGGGAGAAGCATTTGGCGGTGGCGCCGTTGGTATAGATACTCATGTTATTCGTAGAATTGCTGGAGAAATTGTAAAAGCTGTACAAAATGGGGTGCAGGTTGCAATTGTTGTTGGTGGTGGAAACTTCTTCCGCGGGGCAGAACTTCAGCAAGCAGGCATTGACCGTAGCCGCGGCGATTATATGGGAATGCTCGGAACTGTTATGAATTGCTTGGCTCTTCAAGATTTTCTTGAGCAAGCAGGTCAGGCAACTCGCGTTCAAACTGCTATTACCATGGGTCAGGTGGCTGAGCCTTATATTCCGCTTAAGGCGATTCGCCATTTAGAAAAAGGCCGAGTTGTTATTTTTGGCGCTGGTGCTGGAATGCCTTATTTCTCAACCGATACCGTTTCTATTCAGCGTTCTCTAGAGATTCATTGTAACGAAGTTTTAATGGGAAAGAATGGCGTTGATGGCGTTTATAGCGCAGATCCTCGTAAAGACCCTAATGCTAAAAAATTCTTAACTCTTAATTACAATCGCGCGATTGTTGATGGTCTTGCAGTTATGGACGCTTCTGCGCTTTCTATGGCTCGAGATAACAACCAAAAGATTCGCGTGTTTGGTCTCGAAGGAGAAGGAAACGTTACTCGCGCATTAGTGGGAGATCAAATAGGAACTTTGGTTTCCAACGAAGAGCCTACATTTGCTTAATTAATCAAACATAATAAATAAAAAATGCAAATTAGGTAATAATTTAACAAACACAAAATTTATAAATAGAATTTTAATTGGCAAAACTAATACCAATAAAGGAGAACATATGCCAGCTATTATTGATCAGGCTCTTGAACAAATGAACAAGTCTGTTGAAGCTACAAAAGAAAACTTTATGGGCATTAGGACTGGTCGAGCTAATCCTGCTCTTCTTAATGGCATTATGGTTGATTACTATGGCGCTCCTACTCCTATTAAGGCCGTAGCATCCATTGGTGTTCCAGAGCCTAGAACTCTTTCTGTTACTCCTTTTGACGCATCGCAAGCAAACGCAGTAGAAAAGGCTATCCGCGATTCTGATTTAGGTGTTAGCCCTAATAGAGATGGCAATGTTATTCGCATTACAATGCCAGAGCTTACAGAAGATCGTCGCAAAGAATACGTAAAGCTTGCTAAGACTAAGGCCGAAGAAGGCAAGGTTGCTGTTAGAAACATTCGCCGTAAAGCTAAGGAGACCATTGACAAGTCTGTAAAAGATGGCGAAATTGGCGAAGACGAAGGCGATCGCTTGCAAAAAGAGCTAGATAAGGTAACTAAGCAGGTTACCGATTCCTTAGATACCTTGCTGGAAGGCAAGCAGAAGGAAATTATGGAGGTCTGATTCTTTGGATTCTAATGCTGCAAGCGACACCCACGAAGCTTTAACAGATATAAACAAAAGAACTGGCAGAAACATGCCACAAGCTATTGCAACAGCAGTTATTCTGATTGCAATAATTGTGGCATGCCTTCTTGTAAGCATAGATGCTTTTGTGGTTCTTCTAACTGTTTTTATGCTTCTTGCATTGTGGGAATTGCATGTTGATTTTGCAACGGCAGGTTTTAGAATTCCTTTTGCAGTGCTGTCTATTTGCTCAGTTATTACAATTTTTTCAACTTTTTATGCAAAATGGCATGCAGTTGCAATGGCAAGCGGAATAACTGCCTCTTTGTTGCTAACTGTTATTTTTGCAACTTTAAATAGCACTGTTTCAAAAAGAACTTTGCGCGCAGTTGAAAAAAAGCTGCAACACCCAACTTCTCAAAACACAAAGGCGAATAATTTTACCAATACAGCTGTTTCGTTGTTTGTGGTTTTGTACATTCCTTTGCTTGCTTCTTGCATTATTTTATCTATTGCAGATTCTAAGCAAGCTGTAGCACATGCAATGTTGCTTATATTCTTGCCAGCATTAAGCGATACTGGCGGGCTGTTTTCTGGAGCTTGGCTAGGCAAGCATAAACTTTCTCCACGCATATCTCCAAAAAAGTCAGTTGAAGGCCTTGTAGGGTCTATGCTTTTTGCTTTGATTGGCGCTTATGCGATTGTTGCCGGCTTCTACGGTCAATCCTGGATTAAATTCTGGTGGATGCCTGCTGTTATGGGTGTTTTGTCTGGAATAGTCGGAACGTTTGGTGATTTATGCGCTTCAATGCTTAAGCGAGATATTGGAATCAAAGACATGGGTCATTTGCTTAAAGGTCATGGCGGTGTTTTAGATAGAGTAGATTCAATATTGCTGTGTGCGCCTGTTTTAATGGCACTAATTAAAGCGGTTGGATTCTAATCTTTATCTGTACTTTTTGGTCTTAATTATTTATTAGAACATGCTTAGCAAAATAGCAGTCACGTTTTGGTTAAATAAAGGAAAGTAAAGAATATGACGATTTGCTCTATTCCTAGTCCAAGTATTTCTCAAATTACATTTGGACCGATTACATTAAGATTTTATGCACTTTCAATTCTTGCTGGAGCGTTAGTTGCAATTTGGATTACTAACAAGCGCTGGAAGCGAGAAGGCGGAGATTTTAACCAAATTTTAGACCTTGCTCTTGTAAGTCTTCCTTTTGGAATAATTGGCGCGCGTCTTTATCATGTTATTACTACTCCCGAAAAGTTTTTTGGCGCAAATGGCGATTTTCTAGAAATATTTAGGATTTGGAATGGTGGACTTGGGATTTGGGGAGGAGTAATACTTGGTTCCTTGGCTGCTAGTGCACTGTGCGCGTACAGAAAATATCCAATAAGCCTACTCGCCGATGCTGTAGCTCCTGCTCTGCTTATTGCACAAGGTATAGGGCGCTTGGGCAATTGGTTTAATCAAGAACTTTATGGCGCTCCTACAACGCTTCCGTGGGGATTAAAACTTAATTATTCTGCATCCAATGCAATTGGTCATAGCGAAAGATGCTACGATGGCCTTACGTGTCCAGAAGGTACACTTTTCCACCCAACGTTTTTGTACGAAATGCTTTGGAATTTTGCAGGTGCAGCTTTACTCATATGCTTTAGCAAAGTTCTTAAAAGCAAGCTTAAGTCTGGATCGCAGTTCGTTCTTTACGTAATGTGGTACACGGCTGGAAGAATGTGGATTGAAGCTTTGCGCATTGATTTTTCACACACTTTCCTTGGAGTGAGAATTAACGTTTGGGTATCGATTGCTATTTTTATTGCTTCGATTATTGTTTTTGTTATTTTGCAAAACAGTAAAAAATCGCGAACAAATCTTGTAAATCGTTTAATTGACATTACTGCAGACGAGCGCGAGCGCGAATTACAATCCAAAGCAAAAGTAAATGCAAGAAATGAAGGCAAAGAAGATTCTAAGCAGAATCGTTAATTTTTTGCTTTCTAGTCGCTTGCTTTTCCTAGAATGGAACACATGAATATACAAATAGCACCTAGCATTCTTTCTGCGGATTTTTGCAATCTTGAAAGAGATCTTGTAGCAATTTCCAACGCTGATCTTGTTCATGTTGATGTTATGGATCATCATTTTGTACCTAATCTAACTTTGGGGGAGCCGATTGTAAAACGCATTTGCGAAGTTACAAATCTTCCAGTTGATGTTCATTTGATGATTGAAGATCCAGATCGTTGGGCACCAGAGTACGCAAAGCTTGGAGCAAGTTCTGTTAGCTTCCACATGGGCGCAACGCATGCTCCTGTGCGCTTGGCTCGTCAGCTTAGAGACATGGGCTGCAAAGCTTGCTTTGCTGTTCGTCCAGCTGAACCAGTTGAACCTATTTTCGATATTTTAGATGAGTTTGACATGGTTCTTATTATGACTGTAGAGCCTGGTTTTGGCGGTCAAAAGTTCTTAAGCAATCAAATGAACAAGGTTCGCCGCTTACGCGATGAGATTACTCGTCGTGGCTTAAACACCCATATTCAGGTTGATGGTGGAGTTAGCCCATCTACTGCTGCCACAGTTGCACAAGCTGGAGCAGATGTTCTTGTTGCTGGCTCTGCAGTTTACGGAGCAAGTAGCCCAGCTCAAGCAATTGATTCTATTCGTAATATTGCTCAAGAAGCTTGGCGCGCATAGAAAAGTTGTTTTTATTGGGGCATATAAATGCCCCAATGTTTTATTATTGGCAACATTTCAACGCATAAAGCTTTAGATTTTAGTAAGATTTTTAAGGGAATTTGGTATGGTTAAATTCGTTTCTAGCAAAGAATACAGCCCTGAAGCACTTAATCGTGTTCTTACCGTGCCAAATGTTATTAGCTTTTTAAGAATATGCTCAATACCGTATCTTGCTATTTTAATTGCACAAAACAAAATGTGGCTTGCGCTAATTGTTCTTGCAATATCTGCGTTTTCGGATTGTGCCGACGGTTATATTGCTAGAACTTTTAATCAAGTTAGCAAATTAGGGCAAATTTTGGATCCTATTGCAGATAGGCTTCTTATTGTTTGCAGCACATTAGCCCTCGCATTTGCAAAGATTATTCCGTGGTGGGCTTTGGGCTTAGTTGTTTTGCGCGACGTAATAATGGCCATTTTAATTGTGATTCTTGCGCAATATGATTATGGTCCTTTGCCTGTAAACTTTATGGGCAAAACTGGAACAGCACTGTTAATGGTAACTATTGTACTGTTTATGATTGTTTACGCTATTGCAACAGAGCCAATGTTCATATTGTATGCTGCGGCAATTGCATGCGCAATTTGGGGAATAACGCTTTATTGGTTTGCTGGAATATTATATTGCATACAAGCGTATAAGCTACTAATAAAAAAGAGCAAATAAGCTTATAATTATTGAGAAGCGGTTAAATAAAACGGATTTATAATGGTGCAAAAGACTTCTAATCTAAAACAAAATGGGGATTCTGCCTCCAATGGCACTATTCCAAAGTCTTTTCCTGCGCCAACGGTTGTTCTGTTTTCAAAACGCAGAGCTGTATTTTCAAAATCTGTGTTTTCGCTTGGCACTCATCATGTAACTAATTCGTCAGACACTTTTTCATCGCATAGAGATAGGCGTAGGCGGCTTGAGGATTATTCTCTTAGACTAATCGATGATTTAAGCAATAGGCCAGTTGATCCGCTTTTTATGGATTCTAGGCTAAACAAACAAAATGTTAGCAAGCTTAGCATTTGGATTACAAGAATAATTGTTTTTATTATTTGTATTGCTGTTGGCACTGTTGGAAGCCAATTTGTGCGTAAACTACATGCAGATTCTCGTAAAGCTATACGCGTATCGCTTGCAAATGAGCTTACTGCTCATGCAAACAGGTTTGACAGTCTTGTTAAAGAAGTAGCAAAGCTTCGAGCTAACGTAGATCGAGAGTCTAAAAGAATTAACACTCCGTACGAAAATCAGGTAGATAAATCCGATAACATGACTAACGGCACTCACGCTGTATATGGGCCTGGTGTTGTTTTAACTATTGCAAATCCTATTTCCGCTAGCAATGATGTTTCAAATGGCTCTCTTCCTAGAGAAATGTCTAAAGGAGCTAGAATTAAGGTTGTTAGCGACCGAGATATTCAGATTTTTGTTTCAATTCTGTGGGATGCTGGAGCAGAAGCAATATCGGTTAACGGTTACAGAATTGGCTCGCAAACATCAATTCGTACTGCAGGATCAACAATTCTTGTTGGCGTTAATCAAACTCAAAGTCCGTATACAATTGAGGCAATAGGGGACAGTTCAAGTCTTATAGAAAAGCTAAATTCTCAAAGACGTTCCTCGTGGTTTACGTCTCTTAGCAATGCTGGTATTAATCCGCAAATTTCGTCTGCTAACAACTTAAAATTGTCTGCAGCAGGTACGGGAGAAGTCAATTTTGCAAAAGAATTATCGAGTAGAAGATAGGAAAGATAGGAAATAGGTTATGACAGCTATTCTCGGTTTGATTCTAGGAGCGCTTATTGGCATTGTGGTGCATCCTGATATTCCAGTGATTATTCAACCATATTTGCCAATCATGGTGCTTGCTGCACTAGATGCACTTCTTGGCGCTGCTCGAGCTTATTTTGAGCGCAGCTTCTCCGATAAAGTGTTTGTTATTTCGTTCTTCTCGAATGTTATTGCTGCAACGCTCTTAGTTTTGCTTGGTAACCAGCTTGGAGTTGGTGCTCAGCTGCAGACTGCTGTTATTGTTGTTCTGGGAATACGAATCTTCTCTAACGTTTCTGCAATTCGTCGTTTTATATTCAGGGGATAATATGAAACATCCATTTGCAAATACTTCAAAAAACAATATGGACGATGATTTATTAAACAATAAAAACATTGATAAGAATGTAGATAATATTGTTAAAAAATTGCATCGCCAGCATGCTAGGGATCGAGAAAGCGACCGCACTCAAACAGGCTCTTTCCCAATTGTTAAACGAAAGAATAAGCCTTCTTTGCAAGGTCATGTTACTCGAACGCGCATTCTAACAGGCTTGCTTGTTATGCTTCTTTGTGCACTACTTAGTTTTGCTTATATGATTCAAGTAAATCGAAGCACTCTAGTTTATCAAACTATGAGCGAAGATGAGCTTACTCGTTTAATTACGGAAACTAATTCTCAAATCCAAAATCTTGAGCAGCGAAAGTTTGAATTAACAAGTCAGCTTAATTCGTTAAAAGCATCCGTTAATAAACAAGAAGAGGCTGCTAGAATTGCTAAGCAAAATTCACAAACAAATGGCTTGATTTCTGGGCGTTTGCCAGCTGTTGGAAAAGGTGTGATTATTCATATTACCGCTGGAGAAAAGGAACGCGTAGATGCTGCAACAATGTTCCAGCTTATAGAGGAGCTTCGCAACGCTGGAGTGGAGGTTATGTCTATTAACGACATTCGTATTGTTACCTCCACTTATATTTCCGACACTAAGCATGGATTACTTTGCGATGGGATTGATATTAATCCGCCTTATATTGTTAAGGCAATTGGTGACGCTCAGAATTTGCAAAACGCCGTAAATATTGCTGGGGGAGTTGGATCTAGATTAAAGGTTAAATTCGGCGCTTCCGTATATGTTTCAACGCCTGAAGAGGTTGAGATTCGTTCAACACGCGAACCAAAACAATATCAATATGCAAAACCAGTCGAATAAGAAGGTAGAATAGCAATTATGACTGAACCGATTCCTACAGCTGGAGAAACAACCATTATTGGCATGCCAGCAATAACTATTCCTGTAAACTCTAGTGCAGATCGCCCACTAAAAAAGGACGATTTAGATACAATATCTAAGCTGCTTCCTGGTACTGCATTGCTTATTTCTACGCGTGGAGCAGTTTCGGGGTCTCGTTATTTGTTAGATGAGGATGTTGTGTCGGTTGGGCGCGATTCTAGAGCAGACATTATGCTTGACGATTCTACAGTTTCTAGAGCGCATGCGGTATTTAGAAGGAATGGGAACGTTTTTAGCATTGCAGATGCTGGTAGCCTAAACGGAACTTATGTTAATCGCAATCGAGTTGATGAAGCAATTCTTAATAATGGCGATGAGATTATGATTGGCAAGTACCGCTTAATGTTCTTTACACAAGGCGCTGTTAGTAAACGGTAAGCGAACAATAAACAATCAATAAACAATAATGGTGTTAAAAAACTCTTCTAAAAAGAATGCGCTGGTTGATTCGCCTCAAAATAATCGGCCAGTGCAAGGGGAGTTGTTTGCTTTTTCTAGCGATGGAGAGGAGTCTGTAGGATACCGCGGAAGCGTTGCAATGAAGATTGCTGGTATAACCTACAGGCAGCTTGATTATTGGGCTAGAAAGAACATTATTGAGCCTTCGATTAATCCTTCTCATGGATCTGGCTCTAGGCGTTTATATTCCTTTAAAGACATTTCTATTATGGCGGTAGCTAAGCGTCTTTTGGACGCTGGCGTGAATCTTACAAACGTTACAACCGCTATAGTCTTTTTAAATTGTTATAGCATTAGTCATCTGGAAAATATGACTATAATTTGTAACGGTCAATCTGTTATGGAATGCAACAATAATCAAGAAGACATGTTTAACATGCTTGAAGGCGGCTCAGCGGTTTTTGCAATTGCGGTTGGATGTATTGTTAAGCAGGTACGAGCTGATTTAACTAAAGAATCTTCAATCTAAAGAATCTTCGATTAGAATCTTTTTCAAGTAGCACATTTAAATAGATAAAGTAATCGAAGTAGTGCGTGTAGTCAAGGATTTTTGATTTGTGTGTTTTATACCTAATCTGACATAACGTACATTATCGGGTAAATATTATCTATATTATCTATTGATTATCTATTGCAAGTATCTTCAAAATACTCGTCTACGGCACTGCTTAAATCACAAACATTATCGATTATTCTATAAGCGCCATGCTTTTTAAGCTCACCAGGCTCTGCATAACCCCAAGCGCAACCAAGACAATCAATATAGCATGCTAAAGCGCCGTCAACATCTGTCCAACGATCGCCAACCATTAAAGCCTTATCTAGCGAATAGTCAAAACCAATATTTTTTAAAACGTAGCGAATAACTTGGTCTTTTTTAATCCTAGACATGTCGGTACTTGCACCATAAATTCCATCAATCAAATCTGTTAAACCAAAATAATCACAAATAGGCTTAACCTGATATTCTGGCTTGCAAGACGCCGTAGCAAGATAATATCCAGATTCACGTAGTTTCTTTAATTGTTCTGGGATTCCTTCATAAACCTTGTTTAAAAGACTTCCCGTAATTTTACTACCGTTGGGATTTTGCGGATCTACAAAAGTTGCAACTTCGGAATAATACTTTCTATATAGCTTTACACCTTCGGATTGCAAATCTTTTGGCATGCCATTTCTTTGAAAAGATTCAAGAATAGACGGGCCTACAAAACGAAGCATTTCTTCTTCGTCTGGAATTTGCATACCCAAATCACTCATGGCCTTTTTAGCACATGCAATAATTCCAGCATGCGATTGAGTTAAAGTGCCATCTAAATCAAGCAAAACAACTTTCATGGCGTTTCCCTAAAAATGATTTAAGAATTTAATTAAATCACGCAAAACTAACTAAAGATTAGATTACTCGTAATCAGGAATCCAACCTTCGTGATGCATCTTTAGGCGCTTATCCAGCAAAGCCTTAAGCTCATCTTCGCTTCTACGCTCTAAAAGCATATCCCAATGAGTGCGAGTAGGCTTATTAAAATCGTCGTCTGGCCTATCTGCATCGCCCTCTTTATGCGCTAATGCACCGCAACGGCATTCCCATTCTTCTGGAATTTCCGCACCTTGAGCAAACGGGAGAATAGTCCTATGCCCTTTAGGGCAAACATAGGTAACATCGTTACGAGCCGCAAAATCAACATTATCGTCGGATTCTAGCGACTTAGCACCAATGCTCATACCTCGTAAACTGCGTTCTGCCATATTATATTCTCCTTTTAGTTTCCATTATAAAGCTAGCGAATTGCACGGACTATAAAGACTAAACGTGCAAAAGACTAAACATCGCAATAGGCTACTACCCCACGATTAATTATCTGAACTGCCTCATACGCATTATGAGCTAAAGAATCATCTACATTAGGCAAAATCTTTAGATAATCACCAAGAACAGCAAGCTGATTAAGCAAGTCTATAAGTCTTTTAGCAAAACGAACAAAATCGCCGCCAGTAATATCTGTATTTTGCAAAATATCTAGCAAATCCGCTCCTTGCGCCCAATCGTAGATAAGATCTACAGCACCAAAATCAAGCGGACGCAATGCGTCAAGATGATTGTTTATACACATATAACTTATGCGCATAAACAATTCCTTCATTTTAGAAACGGTGTTAAATACAGCGCCGTTCAATCCCCCAGGATATCTTCTTGGCTCAGACCCCACAGGTCCTCTAGATTCATAGACCAAAGACGATACGCAACTCAAAAGTTCAATAGGCGTTAAATTATTAAAAATGCCTTCGCAAATGGCTTGCGCAAAAACAACATCGAGTTCGTTATAAAGTCGTCTAAGAAGCTGGCCTTTATTGGTTAAAATAAACGTATTATCGGCTTCTTTTAAGTAGTCCAAGCTGCAGAGAACGTTGCAAATACGGTCAAAACATCTTGCAACAGAGCCAGTTCTAGAGTTATAACGTTCTTTAACTTGATTTAGCTCTTTTGTTTCCCTTGCCCAATAATAGCCCCAGTGCAAGTGACTTTGAATATCTGGGCAATTTGCGCAAGGATGATTTCTTTCTTGGCTGCGCAAGCTAGCAATAGTGTTATCCAGCTCTTTAAAGGCATTAGAACGCTCTAAATCGCTAGCAAACAGCATGTGCTTAAGTTTTCTACGCTGGTCGTGCTGAGCGTCTTTAAGGCGCATTCTAAGCGTCATAAATTCAGCAAAATCGCCACTAGAGCATTTAAAAGCCTGCTCATAGCCACTAATCGCCTCTTGCAGCTCTTTAATGCGGCTTAAAAGGCGCGTTGCAGAAGCATTTGCTTCCCACTGAGCAAAAGAACTACTAAGCGTTATGCGAGCTGTTTTAGCATCGCTGTTATTAAGAAGATTAACAGCCATGTTAAAGGTTGGAACAAAGCTAGAGTGAAGAGGATAAACTCGTTTACTAGAAAGAGAAGCCGCTTTGGCTGGGTCAAAATCAGGATTATCTATTAAAACCGCATGGCCAATATCGTCAATTCCACGCCTTCCAGCTCTGCCAGTAAGCTGAGTAAACTCGCCAGGAGTAAGAGGAACATGGCCTGTGCCATCATACTTAACTAGCTTTTCTACAACAACGCTCCTTGCTGGCATATTTAAGCCCAAAGCAAGAGTTTCTGTAGCAAAAATAATCTTAATAAGTCCGCGCTCAAAAAGAGTTTCAACAATATGCCTAAAAATTGCAATCATACCAGCGTGGTGAGCTGCAAATCCTTGTTCTAGAGCATATCTAAAGCGTTCAAATCTAAGCGCTTTTAAGTCACTTTTAGAAAGCTTATTTTGCGAGATCATTGAATCGACTATTCTACGAATCTCGTACATTTCTTCGTCACTTGTAAGAGCTAATCCAGCGTTTAAACATTGCTGAACAGCCTGATCGCAGCCCGAACGGGAGAAAATAAAGTAAATCCCAGGAAGCATATTAAGATAATCAAGCTCGTCAATAACAGCCCACCTTTTAGGAGTGTGGCGAACAGCTAAAGAAGACTTGGAGTTTTTTGGCAAATCGCTAGAATGCTCGCGCGATTTTCTTCTAGAGAATCTACTTTTAGAAAATCGTTTGTCTTTACTTAAATACGAAGATTTTTTGCGTAAAGCAGTGTTTTCCCACTGGCTTAATTTTCTAGTTAAAGCAAGATTCACGCGATTTGTTACATTGCCATTTTTGTCTGTATCGTAAAGATTAATAAGCTCTGGCTCTGTTCTAGCATCTTTTTGAATAATAACATGGCGTTCAAGAGGAACAGGTCTATGCTCATCAACAATCAAATGCGTATTTCCGCGAACAGAAGAAATCCATGCACTAAAATCTTCAACATTAGAAACCGTAGCCGAAAGGCCAATAATTTTAACGTTTTGTGGAAGATGAATAATAACTTCTTCCCAAACTGCGCCTCGGAATTTATCTGCTAAATAGTGCACTTCGTCTAAAACAACAAATCCAAGTGAATTAAGCGTTATTGAACGCTCATAAAGCATATTGCGTAAGACTTCTGTTGTCATAACAACAATATCTGCTTCGCTGTTAACAGATGTATCTCCAGTTAAAAGACCAACTCTATTAGATCCATAAACTTCGCAAAAATCGTGATATTTTTGGTTGCTAAGAGCCTTGATTGGAGTTGTATAAAACGTTTTAACACCACGATTAACGCCCAAAAAAACAGCAAAATCTGCTACAACCGTTTTACCAGCGCCTGTAGGAGCTGCAACAAGAACATTGTCCCCATTTTCTAGAGCATCAATAGCTTCAACCTGAAAATCATCTAAGTCAAAACTTAAAGAACTTTCAAATTTAGCTGCCATCGACTTAGAGTGTTGCAAAGTCTTGCGAAACGCACTAAATCGTTGCGCGGGAGATAAAGGGAGCGTGGTCATAAACTATTCTTTAGATTCCGTAAAATTAGGATTGTCAATATCTTCTTTGCGCAGTGACATATCGTTCCAATGCTGCCAAACAGTTCTGTGCAAGTCCCCCACTTGTTCGCGGCGCTTTAAAACTTGAACACGAGCATCTTCCACACTTTGCGCAGCATCACTAATAGGACGCGTAAAAAATGGATCGGTATTCTTTTTTACTGAATTTTCACTGCTTTGCAGCTTGTCAAAACACTTAATAACGCTGCTGGAAAGATTGGAAACATTGGTAAAAATACGCAATGCACCCTTAATTATGACAAATAAGCCAAGGGCAATCATGCTAAGCGAAAAAAGAGTTATAGGAATCCAAATCCACGATGGCATTTTAAGCCTCCGCGTTCTGGGAATCGCTATGATTTACACTTAACTCCCTTTGAGCTCTAGCAATAATCATAGTGCGCAAAGTTTCTGGAGAAACAGCCTTAATATGACGAGCATGAGCAATGCAAAATGCCACAAACCAAGAGTCGGAAGAAACCGTTAAGTGAACCTTAACACCAGCTCCACAAGGCTCAACAGTGGCTCCAGAAAGACTCTTTAAGAAGTTCAAATCTGGCTCATCTGTAATAAAGCATGTTTGCGTGCCATTGTCGAAGCTCCACTTTCTAAGTTCGCTTACAGGAACATCTGGAATTTCAACAGGGCAAATAGGGGCAATAACCTCTGCATGCTCAATTCTGGCAACGCGCAAAACCTGCCAAATTCTAGGCAAACCATTTGCTTTGTTAATCGAAGTGTCTTTTGCAACAAGGCTGCGCTTATCTTCTGGAGTTTGATTTTCAACATCCGTCCAAACAGCAACGTAGTACACGCCTTCATCAACAAAAATCTTAGAAGGAGCAACAACTTTTCTACGAGTCCTACCAGCGCCATCCGTATATTCCATATCGATTAAGGAACCAGAGTTGATTGCACTGCGAACAATAGAGCAATTTCTAGGCTCCACCTCGTAGCCTGTAAGACTTAGCCAAGGAGTATCTCCAGGGCTAACATGCCTACGCAAACGCATATACAAGGTCTTCGCTTGGTCTCTTTGCTCAAGAGGCAAAAGCGGAGAATGTGCAAGATAATTAACAGAAGCAGTGAGCATGCTCATATACTGTTGAGATACGCCAGCTAAACGCTCAAGACCCAAGGAATTTGTGGCGGAAACAATGCTTTCTGCTTCCAAAAGAGACCAATCGATGTCAAAGAACTGACTGCCAGCCATTTCGCCATCGTCGGAAACCGTAGTAAGCGTATTGATATCTTTATGTAAAATCGCAACAAATCTGCGAAGCTCGTCGTCGTTCTTAGGCTTGCCAATAAACCTCATAGCAAGCTCATTTAGAGGGAATTCTTCGCCAAGATGAGCAGAAAGGAAAAGCATTAGCCTAAGCCTACGATCAACTTCGCTTCCAGTTTGGAAAGAAGTCTTTTTTTGACGAGACTTGTCTGAATCATTTTCTGCACTATCTTGATTATCTTCTTCGCCAGTTGCTACAGACTTATCGCTTTGATCAACATAATTCTCATCGCAAGCAATAAATTCTGTTGCAGCATTAAGCCTACGGTGGAAAGCATCAACAGCTTCTTGAGGGCTAACAACACAAGAGCCAGGATGTTCAAGAACAAACATTGCTAAATCGTCTGAATCGGTGTATGCAACGTTTAAATGTTCTCCGTCAACGTCAACTGTTGCGGCAAACCTTCTAGAATCAATAACCTTGACTAAAGCATCTGGAATGGTTTGTGTTCCAAGACCAGGAGCAATTGAATCTAATCCAAGGCCTGGAATAGGAGTTTGTGGAACTCGAGGAGCAGTACGAGACGCAGAAGAATGTTGCTGATTTACTTTATGAGATTCAGAAGAAGAAATCGACATAGAGCGAGCCAAATAATTAGCTGCGGCAAGCACTGGAAGCTCTTCTTGCTCAAAACGAATACGCACGCGAGGTTCATCCCCAAGCTGCAATCTGTAAGATGCAAAATCTTGGCCTTCAGACTTAGAAGAATATTCAGGCTGGCGAGATTCAATTGCAATACCCATAGCTGCAAGCTTTGCGCGGTCTCTTTGGAACTGCTTTGCAAAAGCAGCCTTTGCAGCCTGATCAGCAAGCTCTCCATAAGAATCGGCATATGCCTTAACTCTTTGTGCAATCTGACGCGAAGTCAGCCATTGTGGGAATGCGGAAGACAACACGGCGAGCACATCAAGCTCGTGTTTGCCCCACTTATCAGAAAAACGACGTCTTCCGTTGCTTCCTTCTGCCATTGATCCTCACGTATCGTTTCGTTTGTAGTTTCCTTTTGTGCGAAGAAAATTTGCAAGAAAATTGCTAAATCTTCAACACACACCTTAACTATTTTAATGGTGTTTTGCTATACGTGTGGACATTTTTAAAAAAAGTCATTAATTTTCTTAAAATGACATTAGACAACACTATAAAAACGTTGAAATAATGCCATTTTCCACACGACACGCCGAGTTAATTTATTTTATGCGCATTTTTCTTATGTTTTCGCAGAATATCGTAGATTTTCTAAGATTTTCTAAGAATCACACCCATTCATCGGGTTCAATCCCCTGAGGTCCCACAAATTCGCCATTTGGAACATAGCTAGGTTCGCCTGTATCTTCTAAAACTGCATCCGCAAACATAGAAACTTGGTTTCCAAAAGTCCAGTCGCCTCGTATTGTAACAGATTTTGCAGCAGCCAATGCAGGAACAGAATACGGGAATCTTTCATTAAAATCATTGATATTTTTGTAATAACGCGGGTCTAAATCAATATCTGGGAATATGTAATTTCCATCTTCCATCTCGTACGAGTCTGTAAGATGGAAGCGATCCGAACGCATTATAAACAAATCGTTAGTTGTTTTTACTGGCAAAAATCGCATTCTGTCAACTTCAACGCAAATTGCGTCATCAAAAAGTGAGACGGCAGAACCCATAGCAGTTTCAAGCTGAACAACTTTTTGACTTGATTCATCAGTTGGATCAACAGTCTTATGATTACAAATAACTGGAAGAGGAAGAACACCATTATATTTTTTAAGAATTTTCTGCAAAGCGTCAACTCGAATCCAAATATTGTTGGTGTTAAAATATGGGTGTTTATTAATGCTCTGTGCACTTCGCCTATCTTCTGGGGCAACCTGTGTCATTTCTCGAAGCATCATTCTGCCAGTTTCAAGGCTTCTAACAATATGACCACCTTTGCGGTCTGCCTGAGTACGCTTAGCAACCTCAATCATTATTGAAGCGCCAGTATTTTCAAAGTGCTGAGCAAGAGTTCTAGATGGTCTTGCGCCTAAATTGTCGGAATTAGAAATAAACAAATACTTAATGCCATTTTTCTTTAGAACATCCAATAATCCAGATTCCCAAATAGTAGAGAAAATGTCACCATGGCCTGGAGGGCACCATTCTAAATCACTATCTTTTGCATAAGAAACAGGCTCCCCCGTTTCTTCTAAAAGCTTTGGCTCCTGATGCTGAATAATCTCAACAGGAATATTTTCTTGAGAAAACTTTTTTGTGCGCTTTAAAACTTGCAAAGTATCTTTAGATGTGCGGAAAGAGTTCATAAAAATCAGCGGAAGATCCACACCTAAGCGCTGACGGGCTGTAAGAACTTGGCCAATTATAATATCAATAAATCTCATCTGACGAGCTTTATGCCTTCTAACTGGCAAAAGCGACTTTGCACAAGACAAGCCCATTGATGTTCCAAGACCGCCATTTAGCTTAATAAATGCTGTTTTTGAAAACGCATTAACAGCTTTATCATGGTCAATCGTTTCATAAATCTCATGGAAATTAGGCACAGTTTTAATTGGCTCTACTGTGTTTTCGTGAATAAATCCCCCAGATTTATCTTCATTCCAAACCTTGTAAAGACGCTCGAATTGACTAATTGCAACCTCGCTCATACCTTGTTCGCGCATCTTTGCGGCGGACAATTCAAAAGTGTCGTCCATTTAACGCAGCCTTTCTGTATGCATTACGGTTATTAGTTTATCCGCTTAAACAATATGTTGCAAACAAAAATGGACTCACGCGTTAAACACGCAAGTCCATTTTTACGTTTCAAATAATTTTCAGCAATAGAAAATTAACGAAACTCAGCGAAAATTACTCAGCAGAGCCTTTGCCTACCTCAACACGAGCGAAAGCCAAAGCAGTACCGCCGATTTCCTTGAACAAATCGCCAATAGTCTTGGAAGGATCCTTAACATAAGACTGCTCAAGAAGAACGGTTTCCTTAAAGAAGGCGTTCAAACGGCCTTCAACAATCTTTGGAACAATCTTTTCTGGCTTTCCTTCTGCCAAGGACTTTTCGGTAGCAACACGACGCTCGGAGTCCAACACATCTGCTGGAACATCTTCGCGACGGAGCCACTGAGCACCCATAGCAGAAATCTGCAAAGCAGCTTCGTGAGCAACCTTGGCACCAGCTTCGTCGGTAGCAATCATAGAAACAATGCTTGGAGGCAATTCAACAGACTTCTTGTGAGCATAAACCTCAACGTGAGGACCGCTAACCTTGGCAATCTGACCAACCTTAACGTGCTCGCCAAACAAAGCTGCTGCTTCTTCAACCTCTTCCTTAACAGTAGCATCTCCAGCCTTAGCTGCAAGAAGCTCTTCTGCGTTAGAAGCATTGGCCTCAATAGCATTGTTCAACACAGTTTCGGAGAATTCAACAAACTTTGGAGTCTTAGCAACAAAGTCGGTTTCGGAATTCAACTCAACTGCGTAACCAGTTTCACCTTCTGCAGTTTTAACAACCTTCGAAGCAACGGTTCCTTCTTGAGCCTTGCGACCCTCGCGCTTGCCAGCGGCCTGAATGCCCTTGGCGCGGATAATTTCCTTAGCGCGGGCTACATCGCCTTCGGCCTCGGTAAGAGCCTTCTTAACGTCCATCATGCCTGCGCCAGTTTCTTCGCGCACCTGCTTAATCAACGCTGCAGTAATTGCTGCCATTTTGTTCTCCTCATTAACAGACAAACAGGCTTATTCAGCCTTGGCTTCGTCTTCGGACTGTTCAGATTCCTTAGTAAGTAGTTCCTTTTCCCATGCGGCCATTGGCTGAGCGTCAGCGTCTTCAGACTTAGCGCCCTTGCCAGCATGGTCGAGCAAGCCTTCGGCTACAGCATCTGCCATCAAGCTTGTAAGAAGCTCTACGCCGCGGATTGCATCATCGTTTGCTGGAATTGGATACTCAACAGATTCTGGATCGGTGTTGGTGTCAACGATTGCCACAACTGGAATGCCGAGCTTGTGTGCTTCTTCAACAGCCAAAGCTTCCTTGTTAACGTCTACAACAAACATTGCAGAAGGAGTGCGGTTCATGTTACGAATACCGCCGAGCTGCTTGGAAAGCTTATCCTTTTCGCGCTCAAGAAGCAAAAGCTCCTTCTTGGTTAAACCAGAGCCGCGAACATCGGTAAAGTCCATTTCCTCAAGTTCCTTCAAGCGCTTAACGCGAGTAGAAACAGTCTGGAAGTTGGTGAGCATACCGCCGAGCCAGCGCTCGCTTACGTAAGGCATGTTTACGCGAGTAGCCTGATTCTGCACAGCTTCTTGAGCCTGCTTCTTAGTACCCACGAACAAAACAGTACCATTGTGAGCAACAGTCTGCTTGATGAAGTCATAAGCCTTGTCGATCATGTCGAGCGACTTGAACAAATTGATGATATGAATACCATTGCGCTGAGTAAGAATGAACTGCTTCATCTTTGGGTTCCAGCGGCGAGTTTGGTGGCCGAAGTGCAAACCAGCCTTCAGCATTTCGCTCATGGTAATCTGTGCCATATCTATATACCTTTCTTGTCGGTTCTTGCCTGGCCATGTCAGTTCGCATGCAACTTGGCTAGCATATGACTAAATCCAAGCCGACCGACACGAACGGACGCGTACATGGCGCGTATATGCGCATTCTATAGACAATAAAAAAGCGAGCAATCATATAACGCGACAATATTCATGCTCAAAGCGAACACGCAAAATCAAATTATAACAGAAGCTTTATACTAATTTTGCAAATAATTGCTACAAAAATTGCTACAAAAAATCGCAATCATTTATTGAATTATCTGCTTAGAATTATCTACTTAGAAGAACTATTGCGAAGTTGACGCAAAGCTTGTTTTCTAACATCTTTTTCTAGACGATCAAGATATACATGACCATCAAGATGATCGCATTCATGTTGAATCATGCGGGCCATTAAACCTTTGCCCTCTAAAACAACAGTTTTGCCGTCTAAATCTATGCCTCTTGCTCTAGCGTAATCCGCTCTGCGGGTCTTGTACCACAATCCTGGAACCGATAAGCAGCCCTCATCACCGTATTGATCTCCACTAAGCTCTTCAATAACAGGGTTTAGAATATAGCCTATTGTTCCATCAATGTTATAAGAAAATGCCCGAAGACTAACGCCAATTTGGTTTGCACTAAGTCCTGCACGCCCTGGGTCATTTACTGTTTCCAACAAATCTTCTACGAGACTTTTAACAGATGGGGTAATTTCACGAATCTCATCGCAAGGCGTTCTAAGAACAGGGTCTGGAACAACGCGGATTTGTCTAATAGTCACAGCACTCCTTAAACAATAAAGGCTAATTAAAATCGCAAATAGTAATTATACAAGCCGTAGCGTAATACCAACTTGCGCAATCTATTTGCAATATAACTAGCCTTTATGTTTATTTGTAAAACCGTTATTCGTTAGCGGTATTGTTGCCTTCTTCAACCGTAGAATAAGATTCCTTAGACTCAGCTTGCGAAGGCAAATCTTCGCCAAAACGCTTTAGATGCGTTGCAGCTTGATCAATTGCCTGCTTAACTTTAGGTGTAACAACCTCTTGAGCCTGCTTAACAGTTTCTTGAGCTTGCTTAACAGTTTCCGTTGTTTTATCTAGAATCTTAACTGTTGCAGGAAGCGGCTTGCTATTAGGTTTTGGAGCATAAAGATGAGTTTCTATAATATCGCTATATCTCTTCAAAACCTTTGGACGCACAACCTTCATGCTTGGTGTTAACGTACCAGCATCTTGAGAGAATTCTTCGTCTAAAATAACAAACTTACGAATAGATTCTGCTCTAGATACAGTGCTGTTTGCCTGATCAATAAATTGCTGAACAACAGATCTTATTGCGTCATTTTCTGCAATAGACTTCATTGGAAGATTCTCGTCCATGCCTTGACTCTTAAGCCATGAATGAACCATGTCTGGCTCAAGTTCAATAAGAGCAGAAACAAATGGCTTTCCGTCTCCAACAACAACAGCGTGCGAAACAAGAGGACACTTTGAAATAATGGTTTCAAGAGGAGCTGGGCTTATGTTTTTTCCACCAGCAGTAATAATAATATCTTTCTTTCTACCAGTAATTGTTAAGAAGCCTTCATCGTCAATCTCGCCTAAATCGCCAGAATGAAGCCAACCATCTTGATCAATAACTTCTGCAGTAAGCTCTGGTTTTCCGTAATATCCAACAAAAACGTTAGGACCTTTAACAAGAACTTCTCCATCTTGTGCAATGCGAATAGTGATTCCAGGACCAGGCTTTCCAACAGATCCAACCTGATTTGCATGCTCAAAATTAACAACACATGGAGCTGCGGTTTCTGTCATTCCATAGCCTTGAATAAAGGTTATTCCATCAAAGCCATTAAAGAAATGAGCAAGCTCTGCGTTTATTGGAGCTCCGCCGCATGCAAGCCATGCTAAATTAGGGCCTAAAGCCGACCTAATAGAAGATCCAACAGTCTTCATATACAAATCATGCTGCAATTTTGCGTAAACAGAATGCGATTTACCTTTAACTTCGTCTTTAGACCATTGAACAAAATGCTGAACAGCTTTAGCGAAGATTCTACCGCGAATTCCAGCACCAGCCTTTTGAGACGCTGCGTTATAAACTTTTTCAAAGACTCTAGGAACACCAAGCAAATACGTAGGCTTAAAGCTGCGCAAATCTGCCAACAAGTGTTTAGCGTTTGGAACATAGCCAATAACGCCATTTGCCCCAATTGCAACATACTGAATATACCTTGCAAAGCAATGGGCTAAAGGAAGGAACAATAAAATCCTACTAGGCTTGTAGAGCATATCGTTTAAAACATCGTATGCTGCATAAACAATATGAGTAAAGTTTCTGTTAGAAAGCATTGCCCCCTTTGGCCTGCCAGTAGACCCAGATGTGTAAACAATTGTTGCTAAATCATCTGCTTTTATTTTATTAATAGCGTTGTTTAGCTCATCGTCGCTTATTGACTTTCCAAAGTCAATAACTGCTCCAATACCATTTGCTTTAAAGTTGAAAATTGTTTTTAAAGAAATACGCTTATTATCTTGGCGAACTCTTTCCAAGCATTGTGCATGCTCGTCATCTCCAGCAAAAGCAATTACTGGCTTTACTTCCGAGATAATATCTGCAGCCTGCAAAGCAGAATCAGTTTCGTAAATAGGAATAGTTACTGCTCCAATGCAAGCGCAAGCAAAGTCTACTACACCCCACTCGTAGCAAGTTGGAGAATAAATAACGACTTTATCTCCTTGCTTAACGCCAAGAGCAATTAAGCCTCTTGCAGTAGAACGAACTTTAGATAGCATTTCTGATGCAGTAACGTCGTGCCATTGGCGAGTGTTATCATCTTGCACTTGTGCAATTACGCCTTGGGGATCTCGCATTGCTCTATTTGCAAGCAATGAATAAATTGTGTCACCGTCGTTAGTTGGGTGAATGTCTTCTACAGAAAATTCTCGCAGCATGCTTTTAATTGTACGGTATATGCAAGCCAACTCAAAACAAGAGTGATACAAAAATCTTTATAAAAAATTGGCGTTTTTTACAAAAGACCCTGGATGCAAACAAGGCAATGCAAGTTATTCTCCAGGGCTTAATACCAATAATTTAACACCCTAATATTTGAATCTAGTGGCGTTTAAAGCATGACTTATAAAACAAATTTTTATAGTTTAGAGCAGACTTACCCAATATCGGCTAATGTGCAAATCCACCTTCCCATTTTAAATTGAAGCTTTAAAGATGCCCAATATTCATTAGGACCAATGTAAAGTAGCACAACTGCTTCTAAGCATGATGGAGATACCAATATTCCATTTATCATCTTGGGTATTGTTGGGCTGGATCTTAAATCAGAAATTTTAGATTTATTATGCTTATCTTTGTAGCATTCATTAATTAAATACCACATATTTTCAAGTTTATATAAGCAATCTTTTGTTAGAGCATTTTTCATTTCTGGCGATATTGGCCTACCATGAGAAATATCGCCAATTATGCATGCTACTTTGCATATTTGCATTGCAAGATACAAATACATCTTTTCGCCGTGCTTACTATTAAAGCACGAAGAGACATGGTAACTTGCCATAGATCGAGACGAGCCTACGGGTATTAATCCTTCAAATACTGGCAAAGTTTTTCTTTCGCCATGCTGGAATTGTGTAGGGATGTTTTCATTTGGAAAGTTGCTGTTAACAACCTCCCAAAATGTTTCATTATCATCATCGTTTGCCAATAACATGGTATTAGAAAAATTTCTCATGTTTTCCTTCTTCTCTAGTTAATTGTTTAAGTCATTTATTGTTTAATTCCTTATTTTGTTTTATTTATTTATTTTTTTGTTTTAGACCTTGTTTTTCGAGGTTTAAATAAAGCATACAGCTAATTTCAAAAAATAAAAGAGCTGATTTAATATGTGGATAAAATATAGATGATCTCTAAATTTTTATTGAAAAATAAAGGATTATTTAGATTAAAGTTATGCACATTGCAAAAATGAATTGCGCGCTCAAATTTTTAACTCGAGCGCGCAATCTAATCTAACTTAACAGTATTTAATAATTATCTTATATCTTGATGGAATGGATTAAAAACAACACTGCAGCGCTGGAAGCTTTTAACATCAACATAGCCTGTAGATGCCATTGTGCGCCTTAAAGCACCGATAAAGTTAGTTTTTCCATCTGCCATATGGCTTGGTCCAAATAAAATATTCTCCAAAGGAGCAACAGTTCCAACATCTGTACGTATGCCTCTTGGAAGAGAAGGATGACGAGCCTCCGCTCCCCAATGCATTCCGCGTCCTGGCGCTTCTGTAGCTCGAGCCAAAGGAGTGCCAAGCATTACAGCATCTGCTCCCATGGCGAGCGCTTTAATAAAGTTACCAGAAGTTCCCATTCCGCCGTCTGCAATAATTTGAACGTATCGGCCACCAGATTCATCCATATAATCTCTGCGAGCTTCTGCAACGTCTGCAATAGCAGTTGCCATTGGAGCTTGAACTCCTAGAGTGTTCATTGTTGCAGAAACAGCTCCGCCGCCAAATCCAACAAGGATTCCAGCAGCACCAGTTCGCATTAAATGCAATGCGGAAGTGTAATCTGCGCAACCGCCAACAATAACTGGAACGTCTAAATCGTAAATAAACTTCTTTAAATCAAGCGGCTCATGATCTTTAGAAACGTGTTCTGCGCTAACAGCAGTTCCTCGAATCACAAATAAATCAACGCCTGCCTCTAGAACCGTTGAGTAAAACTCTTGAGTGCGCTGCGGAGAAAGAGCACCAGCTACTGTAACTCCAGCGTCTCGAATTGTACGCAAACGCTTAACAATAAGTTCTGGTTTAATTGGCTCCGAATAAATCTCTTGTATGCGCTTGGTAGCTTTTTCGCTTGGAAGCTGAGCAATCTCTTTAAGAAGAGGCTCTGGGTCTTCGTATCTAGTCCACACGCCTTCCAAATCCAACACGCCTAAAGCGCCCATTTGACCCATTGCAATAGCCGTATCTGGACTTGTAACAGAATCCATTGGAGCGGCAATAATTGGTACGTCAAAACTATAAGCATCGACTTGCCATGATGTAGAAACAGCTTGCGGGTCGCGAGAACGACGAGAAGGAAGTATAGCAATATCGTCTAGTGAGTATGCAACTCGGGCTTTTTTGCCCAAACCTATTTCAATTTCTTGAGACATACTTATAAGGCTAGTTGCTTATCATGACTAATCAACATGCCATAAAATTGTTTAGCTTGATTGCGAGTGCAAAAACTTATAGATGGTCTTAGCTTTTAACAAGCCAATTCCTGGAACTTTTTGCAAATCCTCTACACTAGCCTCTTTTATATTCTTAACGCTGCCAAACTTTGATATTAAGCGTTTTTTATAAGATTCACCAACTCCAGGAATTGAGTCAATAGACGAGTGCAGCATTGCTTTTGCGCGTTTTTGCCTATGGTATGTAATAGCAAAACGATGAGATTCATCCCTAGCTCTTTGCAGCAAATATAAGCCTTCGGAGCTTCTTTTTAGAATAATCGGATATTGATTATCTGGAAGCCAAACTTCTTCCAATTTTTTAGACAATCCGCATACTGTTATGCCTTTAACATTGCTATCAATCATTGCTTTTTTAGCGGCTTTTGCCTGCTCAATGCCGCCATCAACAATAACAAGATTTGGCTTATAAGCAAATTTTTTAACACCAGCTTTTTTATTGTTTTCATCAGAATTATTTTCACCAGGATTAATAGAGTCATCCTTATGCTTAAAACGTCTAGAAATTGTTTCATACAAGGCACTTAAATCGTCGAGCTTGCCAAGTCCATCTTTACCTTTTATAGAGAATCTTCTATATTCACTAGGATTTGCAACACCATCTTCAAAAACAACCATTGATGCCACTTGATATTTTCCGTCGGCAGAATTTGAGATATCGTAACACTCAATTCGTAAAGGAGCCTCGCTCATTGAAAGTGCTGCAGCAACCTGATTCATAGCATTAGTTCTAGATTCTAAAGTAGAAATCCTACTTATTTTCATCTGCTTTAAAGATTGCGCTGCATTCAAGTTGGCCTTATCCATAAGTGAACGCTTATCACCACGTTCTGCAACTCTAATAGTTACTTTTGAGCCTCTTAAATCGCTAAGCCAGTTTTCAAGATTTTCTTTCTGAACTCTTTCTAGTTCAATAGGAACAATAATCTCCCTAGGTATTGGGCAAATGGGGTCAAGCAAATCTCCCCTTCCAGTTGTTTCTTGACGCTTTTTGCGCTCTTTTGTTTCTCTAGCTCGGTATGAGGAGTCTATATTTGAGCCGCTAGAATAACTAGAATAATCTATTTGCAAAGCGTTTCTTGATTGCTGTATTTGCAAACTATTAGATTTTTCAACATCTTCGGATTTGCTAAAGCTTATTTTTGACTCCGCAGGATTGTATTCGCAATAAACCTTAACAAGTAGATTTGCGATTATATCCGCATCACTAATGTCTTCGCTTCTTTCGACTTGCCAGTTTTTTTCTCCGCGAAGTAAACCTTCTCTAACAAAAAATGCATGAACGCATGCTTCTAGAGAATCCGCACTAAAACCAAAAACATCTGCTTCTACTTGATCGTTAAAAACAACGGAATTTTGTTGAATAACAGTTTTAAAAATGTTGATTTTATCGCGTATTTTTGCAGCACCTTCAAAATCTAGATTATTGCTTAAATCCTTCATTTGCTTTGTTAAATCGTTAATATAAGAATCCCCGATGGCGCCAGTTAAAATACCAACTAATTGCTCAACGTTATCTCTGTGTGTTTTACTATCTATTTTTTGCACGCAAGGTGCTGAGCATTTTCCTATAGAGGCAAGTAAGCAAGGCCTTCCTGTTTTATGTGCTTTATTGAAAACAGATTGTCTGCACGTTCTAACTGGAAAAGTTTTAAGCAAGGAATCTAAACTATGTTTTAGCTGCCACACCTTTGCATATGGACCAAAATAGCGCGTTGACTTTGAATTTCGATTTCTAGTAATCCACACCCTTGGAAAATCGTCATTTACTGACACGGCAATGTATGGGTATGTTTTATCGTCTTTAAAAACAACATTAAAGCGTGGATTAAACTCTTTAATCCACGTATATTCAAGTGTTAAAGCCTCAAGCTCTGTGTTTACAACAGTCCATTCTAAACTTCTAGCAGTTAACACCATTGACTGAGTTCTAGGATGTAACTGGTTTAAAGGCTGAAAATAGTTTACTAGCCTATCTCTTAAGCTCTTAGCTTTTCCAACGTATATTACTTTTCCGCGTTCGTCTCTCCACTTGTATACTCCAGGCTGATTTGGAATATCGGAAGTTTTTGGTCTAAATAAATCACGACTATCTCCTAAAAGCGGAGCTCCAAAATTATTTTTGCTAGATTTACTTAATCTAGTTTTTTTCCATTCACCCCTACTAGTTTCTTCGACTTCTTTGACTTCTTCATTATCTCTATTTTCTTTAGATTTTCCAATATTTGAGTCTTTAGAATTTAAAATATTCATTATCTCACCTCCTTTCATAGATATTTTCATAAATCTTTTGATAATTTTTCATAAAATTCTTGCTTGATACTGCTCGTTTTATTACTATTTAAGCATTGGCTTTAGGAATCTTCCAGTCCAGCTTTCTGGCTGATTTGCAACGTCTTCTGGAACTCCGGTTGCTACGATTTCGCCACCTTTGCTTCCTCCTTCTGGACCTAAATCTATTATCCAATCCGCGCACTTTATAACATCAAGATTATGCTCGATAACTATTACGCTGTTGCCTTTATCTACCAAAGATTGAAGAACACTTAAAAGCTTACGAACATCTTCAAAATGCAAGCCTGTAGTAGGTTCATCTAGAATATAAACGGTTTTTCCAGTAGAACGTTTTTGTAGTTCCGTAGCAAGCTTTACTCTTTGCGACTCTCCGCCAGATAATGTTGGTGCACTTTGGCCAAGCCTAATATAACCCAATCCAACTTTAACCAAGGTGTCCAAATATCTAGAAATAGACGGATATGCTTTAAAGAATACTGCTGCTTCGGAAATTGGCATATCTAATACGTCTGAAACAGTTTTGCCATTATAAGTTACTTCTAGCGTGTCTCGATTATACCTTTTTCCGTGGCATTCTTCGCACTGAACGTAAACATCTGGCAAAAAATTCATCTCGATTTTAAGCGTTCCATCTCCGCTACATGCTTCACATCTGCCTCCTTTTACGTTAAAGGAAAATCGTCCAGGACCATATCCCCTAACTTTTGCCTCTGGAGTTTGCGCAAAAAGAGTACGAATTTTATCCCAAACTCCAGTGTAGGTTGCAGGATTTGACCTTGGTGTTCTTCCAATAGGATTTTGATCAACATGAACAACCTTATCGCAATTTTCCAAACCGTCTACGCGCTTATGTAAACCTGGAACAATGCGAGCGCCGTTTAGCTTATCGGCTAATACGGGGTAAAGTATTGAGTTGATGAGGCTTGATTTTCCAGAGCCAGATACTCCTGTTATGCATGTAAAAACTCCTAGCGGTATTTCTACATTTATGTTTTTTAGATTATGTTCTTTTGCTCCAACAATAGTTAGAACATGTTTTTTGTTGATTTTACGACGCTTTTTAGGAACATCTATTGTACGTCTTTTTGCAATATAGTCTCCAGTAATCGAACGCCTTGCCTCTGTTATATTTTTTGCAGGGCCGCAATACACAACTTCTCCGCCGTTTTCTCCAGCCTCGGGGCCAATGTCTACAAGCCAATCGGATTTGCGTATTGTTTCTTCATCGTGTTCAACAACAATAAGAGTATTTCCAAGGTCTCTAAGATTATGCAATGTTGCTATAAGCTTTTCGTTGTCTCTTTGATGCAAGCCAATAGATGGTTCGTCAAGAACATACATAACTCCAACTAACCCTGATCCAATTTGCGTTGCAAGTCTAATTCTTTGCGCTTCGCCGCCAGAAAGTGTTTTTGCTGCTCTAGAAAGAGTTAAGTAGCTTAATCCAACATCATTTAAAAATTCTAGTCTTGACTTGATTTCTTTTACGATTTCTTTTGCAATTATTTTGCTTGAACCTTCTAGCTTTAAAGCATTAATCCATTCAAGACTTTTTTCAATCGGCATATCGCATACATCTGCGATTGAGCATTGTGAAACTGTAACAGCTAATACTTCTGGGCGCAATCGTTTACCCTTGCAAGTTTGGCAAGGCACTTCGCGCATATACGACTCGTAGTATTGGCGCATTTGATCTGAGTCTGTTTCGTTATGCTTTCGCATAAGTGTGCGCACGACGCCTTCGAATCCAGTTGAATATTCGCGCTGCCTACCCCAACGGTTTTTATAAGAAACTTTTACTTCAAAATCGTGCCCGTAGAGTATTGAATCTTGAACATCTTTTGGAAGATTTTCCCAAGGCGTATCCATACTAAATCCAAGTTCTACGCTTAAGCCTTTTAGAACATGCCTGTAGTATTCTCCAGCCGCTTTATTTAATGCCCAAGGTTCGATAGCACCTTCGTTAAGTGATTTTTCTGTATTTGGAACAACAAGAGCTGGGTCAATTTCTAGATTGTACCCAATTCCAGAACAACTTGGGCATGCGCCATAAGGTGCATTAAACGAAAATGTTCTAGGCTCTATTTCTGTTAGATTAAGCTGATGGTTATTAGGACAAGCCCTGTGCGCTGAAAAACTTTGACGCCTATCTTTTGCATCTTTATCTCTATCTACAAAATCAGCTATAACAATGCCTTTAGAAAGTTTTAATGCAGTTTCTATAGAATCTGTAATACGAGTACGTATACCATCTTTTATAACTAATCTATCTACAATAACTTCTATAGTATGTTTCTTTTGTTTTTCTAAAACAATATCTTCGGAAAGTTCGCGCATTTGGCCATCTATAAGCGCTCTAGAATAGCCATCTGACCTAAGAAGAGTAATAGTGTCTTTAAACTCGCCTTTTCTTCCGCTAATAATGGGAGCTAGAATTTGTAGTCTTGTTCGTTCTGGCAAAGAAAGTAAAGAATCTGTAATCTGCTGCGGTGTTTGTGCACTAACAAGCATTCCGCATTGTGGGCAATGAGGGACTCCAACTCGAGCAAAAAGAAGTCTTAAGTAATCATAAACCTCTGTAATTGTGCCAACAGTAGAACGAGGATTTCTATTAGTGGTTTTTTGGTCAATCGAAACTGCTGGGCTTAATCCTTCAATAAAATCTACGTCTGGCTTATCCATTCTTCCAAGGAATTGGCGTGCATAAGAACTTAAAGATTCAACGTAGCGTCTTTGACCTTCTGCAAAAAGAGTGTCGAATGCAAGAGAGGATTTACCCGAACCAGATAGCCCGGTAAAAACAATCATGCGATTTCTAGGAAGCTGTATATTAACGTTCTTTAGATTATGCTCTCTTGCTCCTTGAACAGTTATTTTTAAGTCGGAAGGAATGTTAGATAAGTCGTATATTAAATTGCCATTATTATTTGTAGCCCGCAAAGAATCCAATTGCTTTTGCATTCTGCCTCCCTATTATGCTCAATAATGACTTTATGCTTAATAACAACTTTATGAATCAAAATTTTAACAAACTTATCTTGATTACTTACTTGTCTTATAATAGTATTTATTATAGAACACATGTTCGAAATATGTAACTTGCTGCGTGTTGCTAATCCTATGCAAGCCTAACGGTATAATCGGGAGTTTGGTTAACATATTTTAATTAATACTTTAATTACGATTTTAAAAGAAAAGAACTTAAGGGGTGGGTAAAAAATGGCCATTGACGCACAAGGACTTACTATACAAATTGGTGCGCGCACGCTATTAAACCCAACAGATTTTCATGTTACAAAAGGCGACAAAATTGGCTTAGTTGGAAGGAATGGCGCTGGAAAAACCACGCTTACGCGCGTAATCACTGGAGAAACACTGCCAGCTGGTGGAAATGTAAAAGTCAGCGGCTTTTTAGGATACCTTCCACAAGACACTCATGCAGCAGACCCAGAGCAAACTGCATTAGATAGAATTATGAGCGCTCGCGATATCTCGTCAATCGTATCTAGAATACGAAAAGCAGAAAAAGAGATGACAGATCCTAATCCAGACATTATGACAAAAGCCATGAATCGCTACGATAAAGCGATTGAAGACTTTGAAAAAGCTGGTGGATACGCTGTTCAGTCTGAAGCAATATCAATGGCAAACAGCCTGGGTCTCCCCCAAGAAGTTATGAGGCAGGCATTAGGAACACTTTCTGGCGGCCAACGCAGGCGAATCGAGCTTGCAAGAATACTTTTTTCAAATGCAGATACTCTTATTTTGGATGAGCCTACAAACCACTTAGACGCTGATTCTATAATCTGGTTGCGCAATTACTTAAAACGCTTTGAAGGCGGATTCCTTGTTATATCACACTCAACAGAGCTACTAGACGAAGTTGTTAATAAAGTGTGGCACTTAGATGCTCAGCTTGCTCAAATAGACATGTATTCAATGGGCTGGAAAGCATACTTACATCAGCGCGTTGTAGACGAAGAACGTAGGCGAAGAGAGCGCGAAGTTGCCGAGAAAAAGGCCGAACGCCTTATGAAGCAAGGAATTCGACTTCACGCAAAAGCAACTAAGGCGGTAGCAGCTCAAAACATGATGCGTAGAGCTGAACGCCTATTGAGCGAAACGAGCGAAGCTCAAAGCCGCGAAAAGGTTGCAGACATTCGCTTCCCAGAACCTGCTCCTTGCGGCAGAACACCTATTATGGCTAAAGATATTTCAAAAGCATATGGGTCAAACATTGTATTTGCTGGAATAAATTTAGCAATAGATAAAGGTTCGAGAGTTGTTATTCTTGGGTACAACGGCGCTGGAAAAACCACAACTTTGCGTATTCTTGCTGGCGAAGAAAGCGCAGACACTGGAGTTGTTGAATACGGTCATGGTTGCAAAATAGGCTATTTTGCTCAGGAACACGATACCCTAGATTTAGACGCAACTGTGTTGGAAAATCTTCAACACGTTGCGCCAGAATTAAACGACACTCAAGCAAGATCAATGCTTGGAAGCTTTCTGTTTTCTGGAGACGACGCAATGAAGCCCGCTAAAGTTCTTTCTGGCGGCGAAAAAACTCGTCTAGCATTGGCAACTCTTGTTACATCTAAAGCAAATGTTCTTTTACTCGACGAGCCTACTAACAACTTGGATCCAGCCTCTCGCGAAGAAATTCTTAAGGCCATTTCTAAGTACGAAGGTGCAATAGTGCTGGTTACTCACGACGAAGGAGCAGTTCTTGCTTTAAACCCAGAACGAGTTCTTCTTATGCCAGACGGTGACGAAGACTTGTGGAGCGACGACTACCTTGACTTGGTTGCGGAAGAATAGGATTTTAGTTTGCTATGAGAAAACCAGCTAATTTTGCCAATAGCGCGTTGCAACGCATTTTTTGCATTCTTCGCGCACCTTTAGCAATTTTGCTGTTAATCACATTGTTTGAATGCACTATTGGTAACATGCCTTTTTGGAATAGTGTTACAGGTAGTACAGATAGCATGTTCGCTCATAACATTACGGGCCCTGGCATTAAAAGACTTCCTTCTGGAGGCCTATTAATCACGGATCCTTCAGAGTCTTACTTAGAAGTTAACTCCGACGGGTCTTCCCCATACATTCAACTCCAGCCTTCACTAATTAAGCCAAAAAAAATTAGCAAACACCCTATTAAATCAGATGTGCATGTTCGCATTGATGTTAATAAAATCGCTGGAAAGCCTTTAAACACAAACCCAAGAGCCATTAGTTTTGCTATGCTTCCTGTTCCAGATCAAGCAATTGGTGTTAAAAGCACGCTTAGATTATGGATACAGCACCCCAAGGGAGATGTTGTAGATGTTGAAGACGCAAAAGCAAATGTTAGAGCGCCTTTTAGCTGGAATTGGGGGCGAGTTCTTCTTCTTATAATCGTTTCGATTTTGATTGCATTATGGAATCCTTGGTCTAAGCTGTGGAAAATCAGGCTTAATTCAAAGAGTACAAGTCAAAGGCTTTTACTCGTTTTATCTTGGACTCCATTTATTGCAATTGCTGTTTTTGCAATTATCTGGAACGTTTTTAACGCTATTCCAATGCATTTTGATGTTGCAGGAAACTACACGTACGATTTTGATCAATATGCGCGTACTGCAGACGCTCTTCTTAAGGGCAAAACATATCTTGACTTGCCAGTGCCTAAGCAACTGCAAAATCTACCTAATCCGTATGACCCAATTGCAAGAAACAAGCTTCTTTCTAATTATGTACGCAATATTTATTGGGATCACGCGTACTACAACGGTCATTGGTACTCATATTTTGGCGTAATTCCAGCTGTTTTATTCTTTATTCCATATAGGATTATATCGAATTTATGGGTTGACGGCGGAGCAATGCTTCCAACAACAATTGCCACTCTTATATGTTTAGTTGGATTTTTGATTTCTGGCTCTCTTTTAGTGATTAGACTTATTGAGCGAATAAACAAACGCGCATCTGTTGCGTTTGCATCGATTTGCTTAGCGTTGTTCTTTATTACATCTAACACCGTTTACCTGTGGTTTAGAACATCATTCTATAGTGTTCCAATGGCGGCTTCTCTGTTCTTTACGTCTTTAGGATTATGGTTTTATCTCGGCGCTGTTAAAGATGGTATTGCGCAAGATGAAAATTCAGAGCAAGAATCCAATAAATCTTGCAATTCCATTCATAAAATATCTGCCAAGCATATTGCTTTAGGGTCCTTGTTTATATCGCTAAATCTTGGATGCAGACCAACATTTATAATCGCATTTTTATTTGCAATACCACTTTTTTATGACTACATTTACTTTTATTTTAAGTATTTAATCATTAGCAAAAAAATTCCATTAGAAGACTTAAAGCACATAATAAAACTGGTTTTAAGTGTGATTATTCCGTTTGTAATCGTTGCAATACCAATTGGATTGTATAACGCTCTAAGATTTGGGTCTCCTTTTAACTTTGGTAATGAATATCAAATTACGATTACAGACATGACCACTATGCGTCTTCCTTTGCAAAACATTATTCCTTCGATTTTAAGCTATTTAGCTCTTCCACTACGTTTTACACACGTTTTCCCTTGGATTTCGATTACGCCTATTGCTTTTGACAAATGGCAATACGCAGAGCCAATGATTGGAGGAATGTTTACTCTTTCTCCATTGGCATTTGTTGGTGTAGTTTGCTCTCTGCTAATGCTTAAAAAACTGAGCAAATTCGCCGCAAGATTCGCACTATTTGCCTTTATTCTTGCAATGATTGTTGTTGTTTTTAACAGCTTAAAAGCAGGGATTGGATGGCGTTATATTGCTGACTTTGGTTGGGCATTTTCGCTAAGTGCAATAGTTGGACTTAATGTTTTGATAGAAAAATGCTCTATAATATCAAATTGTGATTCTTGGAAAACCAAAACAATATGTTACTTACTGCGATTTATAATCTTTGCTCTACTACTGTTCTCTATTGCAATAGCATTCTTAGGATGGTTCGTTCCTGGAAGAGAAGACTCAGTTTTGCGATTCAACCCGGGGCTGTGGCATTACGTTAGATGCTGGTTTACGCTAATCTAATTTAGCTTTAAGCCTCTTGATACTGTTAACTGTTAATTGTTAGATTGTTAGATTGTTAAATCTCACCCAACATCTTATGAACAGTGTTAAGCAATAAAGTAACACCATTTTTAAACTGATCTTCTTTAGGAAGCAAAGACAGCGCTAAATAGCCATTATTTGGCATATCAAAGTAGTAACCAGGCTGCGAAACAAGCTTATAGTCTTTAATTAAGCGCAAAGCTAACAAGTCATCATCTAGGCAAGACGGAACGCGCAATAAAATATTCCACCCGCCTTCTGCGCGCAATGCGCTAACGCAACAATTTGGATAGTTTTCCAACATTTTTCTAAGCGTTTTAAGATTAGACCTAACTCTATTTTGAACAATCGCAGTTTGCTCTTTAGCGCATTGCAATAATTCTGGAATTCTTTCCGAAACAGTTGCACCAATCGGAAGAAAATCATCTGCAATAACGTCAAGTCGTTTCATTGCTTCTTGCACATCTTCGATTGGTCCAGAAACCTCAATCCAACCAACTTTTGCATGTGGAGCTGCAAGCATTTTGGAGAATCCATCTAAAGCAAAAATAAGCGTGGAGCAATCACCAGCAAGCCTTGAATTTCCATTAAAAGGCTCTAAAGAGTAGTCGTAGAAAACCTCATCCGCAATAATCGCAACGTTGTTTTTATTGCATAAACTCAACAATTGCACTCTTTCTTCTGGCTTAATATAAGAGCCTGTGGGATTATTTGGGTTTATTAAAACAAGAGCACGAATGCGATTATCTGCATTCTCTAAAAGTTCTTTAACCTTTGCAACATCTATAGTCCAAGAACCGTCGTAAACAAGCGGATAAGGTATTGATTTTACGCCCTGAAGCCTTGAAATAGATTCAATAAGAGGATACCCAGGAGTAGGCGCTAAAACAGAATCACCACAATCGCACATTAGCATCATAAGCCATGCATATGCTTGAGAAGTGGACGATAATACGTATAGATTATTTGGATTAAGAGCATTAGCCGAATTGCATTTTTGGCTTGCTATATTCTGGCTTTCAATATTTTGACTTACTCGATTATCTCTAGTATTTATAAAGTTTGCAAGAATGCGTCTAACTTCGATTGGCCCTCTAGGATCCGCAGTATATTTGGAGCTTAAACATTTTGGAGCAAGCCCATGAACCGTTGGATTTGAATCGTTAAGTTTTGTTAGTTTAATGCCTTTAGATGCGGCGGCACGCTGAGCCAGAATAATCGGATTTGGCTCACTTACATCAACTCTAGAAGAAAATCGCACTTGACTACACTAACTCATTGCATAAACCAACTAAAGCAATAAATCAATAGTCGTATAAATATGAACAAAATTCGCAACAAATATAGAAAAGCGCTGGATACAAATAAAGCATCCAGCGCAAATCAGAAGAAAATCTTACTTGTTTTTTTGCTGCATTGCATAATATGCTGCACCAATAATGCCAGCTTCGTTATGCAAAGATGCAACAACAATAGGAGTCTTAATGTCGATATGCGGCAAGAACTTCTCGCTAACGCGGCTAACGCCACCGCCAACAACAAACAAGTCTGGGTTAAAGTACTTTTCCATTAAGCCATAATACTTAGTTAAGCGCTTAGCCCACTTTTTATAGCCCATATCCAACTTTTCACGCACAGAAGAAGCAGCATACTTTTCTGCGTCTCCCTTGCCTTTTTCTAGCTGAATATGACCAAGTTCTGTGTTTGGAATAAGAACGCCATTGTAAATTAACGCGGTGCCAATTCCAGTACCAAGAGTGGTAGCAATAACTAAACCATCTTTATCTTTTGCGGCTCCAAAATGCTGTTCCGCAAGACCAGCAGCATCAGCATCGTTAACAACGGTAACAGGGCGACCGCAAGCTTCGCTGAATACTTCTGTAACATCCACACCAATCCAAGACTGATCAAGATTTGCCATAAACTCAAGCTTCTTGCCAGGCTTAATAGGAGCTGGGAAAGCAATGCCAACAGGAACATCTGCAGGCACTTCAAAATGCTCGAGCTGCTGACGAACAATATCTGCAACAGCTTGAGGTGTGGAAACTGCTGGAGTGAGAATCTTGTAACGAGGTTCTGCAAATTCGCCTTTTTCCAAATTTACTGGTGCAGCTTTAATGCCAGAACCACCAATATCTACGCCAAATGCTTGTGCAGTGTCAATCATCGTTAACACTCCCCTCTGAATGTCGGACAATGGGATATCACGTTCATTCTACAATATTGTTAAAGCGACACGCTTATATATTAACTATTTAATGATAACGATTGCATAAATGTTTTTCTCAAAATTAAAGCTTTAATATTAAAAATCATGCAAACAATTGCTAAAATTTTTAACTCTAATCTATCGCAAATAGTTTTGAAGTTCTTTATTTATTAAACCGTTTGAGGCAATAACGTCGTTTTCGCGTCTCCAGTGGATTGAGTCACCATTCCATTGTCGAACATGACCTTGAGCCTCTTTAACAACAACAGCACCAGCAGAAACGCCTGGAATATCCCAGCTATGAAGATGCGGCTCAAAATAGGCGTCATAAGTGCCATCCGCAACCTTGCATAAGTCAAGAGAAGCTGGTCCAATGCGCTTAATATCTGCTGGACATTCTTCTTCAAGCGAAGAAACAACATCCAAAGCTCTTTTAGACTCGCCTGGAATATAAGACATTCCGTAGCAAACAACCGAACCGTGCAAAGTTGATGTTGTAGAAGGTGTGATTTTCTCACGCTTTTCTCCATTAAGAGTTTTGCGAATTCGAATAGCACCCTGACCCTTAGCAGCCAAATAGGTAAGACCAAGAGCAGGAGCATGAACAACTCCAAGAATTGGCCTTGCAGAGCCTTGATCGTTAAACTCAAAAAGCGAAACAGTTAGAGTCCACTCTGCCATATCTCGATTAAAGTTAAGAGCGCCGTCAATACTGCCAACACACCAAAAACGATCTCCCACATTACATTCATCTGGACGATTACGCCAGAATCCTTGGAATGGGTTTATGTAAGTAAGACGATTTTCAATGAATCGCACAAGTTTATCTCCAAAACCTGAATCAACCTGATTAGGATCCCCCAAAACAATCATGCTTGCCATATCTCTAGGATTTAATTGGTCTTGATACGCGTGCTTGCCAACATCTTCCAAAATTCTAGCGACTTCAAGAGCAACATCGCGTAAATTCATACCTGCCATACTTTTCTCACCTCTTTGCTTTTTCCACAGTATTTACGTTCTTTAACATATTCATAAAATCTGCAACTATTTTACTCAACTAATCAAATTAAACCAAACTTCTACACGAAATATTCCAATAAAATCAATAAACTTTCACATTTAATATTTAATATAAGTCTTATAGAAAAGATTCACATGCAAAAACGCATAGCAAAACAAATTTCTAAATTCTTAAACCAGCCTTAAAATTAATTAATAAACCTAACATCTCTCATAAAAGACTATAACATGACTAAAGTACCAGACTTAAAAACACAAAACTCAATTAACGCTCCTTTGCTAAAAAAACCAGGGATTCTTGTTTTAGATGTAGACGCAACTCTTATAGAAGAAGAGGTTATAGATTTATTAGGAGATATTGCTGGCGTCGGCTCTGATTTAGCATACATAACGTCTAGAGCAATGCAAGGAAAAATGGACTTTAACACTTCCCTAAAGCTAAGAGTTTCTATGCTTAAAGGTCTTGACTATTCTTGCGTTAAACAAGTTGCGCAAAATATTCACACAACAAATGGAGCTAAAAAACTTATAGATACACTACATTCTTTTGGGTGGAAAGTAGGAGCTGTTAGTGGCGGATTTAAGCAAGTTTTAGACGATTTTTTGCCAAAATTAAACATAGACTTTTGGGTTGCAAACAATCTAGAAATCGTGGACTCTAAACTAAGCGGGAAAGTTATTAATCCAATAGTAAATCGTCAATATAAAGCAAAAGCATTGATTAGTTGGGCGCACAAAAACAATATTGACATTAGCCAAAGCGTTGCAATCGGAGACGGCGCTAACGACATTGACATGATTAAAACGGCAAGGCTAGGTGTTGCATTTTGCGCAAAACAGTTATTAAAAAGTCAAGCTAAAGCTAGTATAGATACGCGAGACCTAAGCCTTGTTTTAGATTTACTAAACTAGCATTTAGTCACTAACATTTAGTCTAAGTAGGATTCGCTATTTAAATGCGCTCCTCTTGCCCAATCCGCCGCCTTCATAGCTTTTTTACCTTGCGCTTTAACTTCTAAAAGCTCAATAGCTCCGCTTAAACATCCAACCCAAACATTGTGCTTTTTTGCAAGAATCTGCCCAGGTTTAAGCTCATTTAGACTATGCAATTCAATATCTTCATCTTTTGCTAATGCGCAAGAAAGAACGTGCAAACTGCTTGTTTTTAAATCGCCAGAATCAACATGAAGATTGCACCAAGCTCCAGGATTTGGCGTGCAAGCACGAATCTGCCTATCGATTGCAAATGCTGGAATATCAAAACGAATATGAGCATCTTCAACGGTGATTTTTTGCGCTATTTGGCAAGGTGTAGGATCTTGCTCAACAGGAACGATTTGGCCAGATTCCATTCCAATAAGGGCAGAACAAAGAAGATTTGCACCATCATTGCTTAATCTAGTTAGCAAATCGCCAGCAGTTTCGCGCTCGCCAATCTCGGTAGTCATTTGTGCAAGAATAGGACCTTCATCCATTCCGCGCGTAATCTTAAAAACCGTAGCACCAGTAATGTCATCTCCAGCCCATATTGCGCGCTGAACAGGAGCAGCCCCTCGCCACTGCGGAAGAATCGAAAAATGCAAATTGTACCATCCAAGATCAAGAGCATCTAAAACAGATTGGCGAAGAATCTTTCCATAAGCAACAACGGCCGCAACCCTTGCGCCAGTAGCTTTTAAAGCACTAATGCATTCTTGCTCGTTACTAGGATTAACCTCTAAAACAGGAATACCAAGCTCAATCGCAGCTTTTTTAACAGCACTAGGAACAAGATTTCTGCCTCTACCAGTTGGAGCGTCTGGACGCGTTAAAACAGCTCGAACATCAAAATGCTCTTTGTCTTGAGCCAAAGCGCGCAACGGAGCAACAGCAACATCTGGAGTTCCAGCAAATAAAATAGGCAATACCATAAGCTAACCCCTTAAAATCCTAAAATCCTAAAATCTAGCAACCTTTAAAATCCTAGCAAAAAGCATCTTTTAGTTTGCTAAAGAATCCTTTTTTATTACTAGCTGACTCTGCAATAGCATGTTGCTTTACTTCACTAACTTTTCCATCGTGCAAGTTTGCAAACTTTTCAATCAAACTACGCTCTTCTTCGCTAAGCTTTGTTGGAATATCAACAAGAACGTGAACAATAAGATTACCGCGATCTTTGCTTCCAAAAACAGTAACACCCAAATCGTAAAGAGGAATCGTGTCTTCGTTTTGAGTTCCAGCAGGAATTTCAACGCTCTTTTTTCCGTCAAAAGTATCAATATCCACATTGTGGCCAAGGCAAGCCCAGCTCATAGGAACATTAATCCAGCAGTGTAAATCGTTCAGATCCCTGGTAAATTGCTCATCTTTTCGAACTCGAACGTCAACATATAAATCGCCAGCAGGGCCGCCACATTCGCCTATTGCTCCTTGAGACGCAAGTCGCAAGCGAGAATTGTCTTTAATTCCAGCAGGAATATTAATACCAACTTCTCTAGAAGTACGAACGCGACCGTGACCGTGGCAATTTGGGCAAACATTTTTAATGATTGTTCCGTGCCCTTCGCACGCGCGGCAAGGCTCCGAAGACATCATTTGACCAAACATTGTGTGCGTAACTCGCTGTACAAAGCCAGCGCCCTTACACTCTGGGCAAGGCGTAGGATCTGTTTTATCTGCCGAACCTTTTCCTGCACAATCTTGGCAAAGACCAAAAGTAACAACATGAACCTTAGCATTTCCGCCAAAAACAACAGTTTTAAGATCAACCTTAACTTCTGTTAGTGAGTCTTCGCCACGATTAACGCGCGGAATAGGAGATCCAGCATTAGCACCAAAAGACCCAGAGAAGAACTGGTTTAGAATATCTCCCATATCCATATTCATATTGGCGTACGCGCCAGCGCCAGCACCCGCGCCCGATGCCGATAGATTGTTTGGATCCACGCCCATATCTACCATTTTGCGTTTTTCTGGATTAGATAAAACGTCGTAGGCAGCATTAACTTCCTTAAACTTGTCTTCAAACTCAGGTCCTGCAATATCTGGATGATATTTTCTACTTAACTTTCTATAGGCCTTGCGAATCTCATCGTCGCTAGCGTTAGAATCAACACCTAAAATCTTGTAATAGTCAGTCACTTAACTCCCCTTTTACGTTCTAAAATCATTTTTGCATAAGGCACAGCCAGCCAATTTTTATGAATTTGTTTTTATGAATTTTCAGATATAAACGCATTAAGATACTTTGCTACAGCTTTAACAGCCGTCATTGTTGCCGCGTAATCCATGTGAGTAGGGCCGATTGACCCAATAAACGCAGAATCGGAATCCGAATTATAGCCATAAGCGCTTGTTACAACAGAAGCATTTAAAAGACCAGGCGTGTGGGTTTCCGAGCCTATTGCAACACTAACGCCGCTTGCGCAATCGTTTGCTTCCTCACTTAGCGAAGTCATAAGTCGCATAATAACAGCTTGCTCTTCTAGAGCATCGAAAAGAGACGCAAAATCGCCAATATTTTGTCTATGCGCAAGTTGAGAAGCTCCAGCCATGTACAAATCGTGAGAATGCTCGCCATTATGCATATCTTCTAACGCGTTAGCAAGTTGACTAATAATTTGCAAAGCAGAAGCCAAATCCTGGCGATTTGCTAGAGAATAAACACGTTTTGCAGCATCAAGAAGAGATAATCCAATGCAAGCATCGTTAACCATATTAGTTAGATGCAATAAATCATCTGAATTTATGTTTGACGCTTGAATTATATGTTGCGCAACGCCTCCAGCGTCTGTAATTACAACAACTAGAAGGGTTGAAGACGATACTTGAACAATCTCAATTCTTTTTACTTTTGACTTCGACAACGCAGGAGACGCCACTAGCGCAACCTGACCAGTTATGCTTGCAAGAAGTCGCGCTGAGCGTTGCAGAGTGTCTTGTAAACTTACAGATCCACTTAAAAACGTGCGAATCCCTCGTCTTTGCGCATTAGAAAGTGGAATTAGTGCGGCTAGGCCATCAACAAAATACCTGTATCCTTTTTCTGTAGGAATCCTGCCAGCAGAAGTATGCGGCTGAATCAAGTAACCTTCTTCTTCTAGAAGAGACATATCGTTGCGAATCGTTGCAGAGCTGACGCCCAATTTGTGATTTTTAGCCAAAGACGCAGAACCAACAGGCTCATGTGAACGAATATAATCTTCAACAACCGCACGCAGTATCATCATGCGCCGTGATTGCATTGATTCTCCTTTATTAAAACCTTTAAACCCGATTAAACAACACTAATCGTTTATTAATTCACTGCTAACCATTATATATGTCAAAATAATATGTGATTAAGTATTATTAAGTATTTTTTAATCAGTCACTTTTAATAAGTCACTTTTACAGAACAACAGCTAACTATAAATATAAACTTTTGTTAACTTTTGACACACTTTGTTAAAAGTTCGTCTGATATAAAAGATAGGATTAAAGGGCAATGTGAGGGTAATGGCCAGCGCAAGCTGTGCGCAAAAACCCGAATTATTGGAAGGAAAGTAGATCACATGACCGATTTCAACTGGTCTGCATTAGACGAGCGCGCCGTAAAGATGGCGAAGGTTCTCTCGGCTGATGCTGTTGAGCGAGCAGGACACGGACATCCTGGCTCCCCTGTTTCATTGGCACCAATTGCGTACACCTTGTACCAGCACTTTATTAAGCACGATCCTGCCGACCCAAAGTGGGCTGGCCGCGATCGCTTTATTCTTTCTGGCGGTCACGCTTCGCTTACGCAATACGTGCAATTGTTCTTCTCTGGTTACGGCTTGACTCTTGACGATCTCAAGTATTTCCGTGGCGGTGCAGACACGCGTACTCCAGGCCACCCAGAATATGGCTTAACTCCAGGCATCGAAATGACTACTGGCCCACTTGGTCAGGGTCTTGCTTCTGCTGTTGGCTTTGCTTATGGTCAGCGCTTTGAGCGCGGTCTTCTTGACCCAGAAGCTCCAGCTGGCACTTCCCCATTTGACCACAAGGTTTGGGTTATTTGCGGTGAAGGCGACGTTGAGGAAGGCGTTTCTTCCGAAGCTGCTTCTTTGGCTGGAAACCAGAAGCTTGGCAATTTGACTGTTATTTTCGATGCAAACCACATTCAGATTGAAGGCGATACAAAGCTTACCTTCTCTGAAGATATTCTTGCTCGCTACCGTGCATACGGTTGGTACACCGATGAAGTTAGCTTCATTCAGCCAGACGGCTCCTACAAGGAAGACGTTCAGGCTTTGGCTGCTGCTATTGAAAAGGCTCAGGAAGTTACCGATAAGCCTCACTTCATTAAGGTTAATACTTTGATTGCTTGGCCAACCCCAGGTAAAACCGACAACGAAGCTTCCCACGGCTCTAAGCTTGGCGAAGAAGCTGTTAAGGGCTTGAAGGAACTTTGCGGTTTCGATCCAGAAGTTTCCTTCCCAATCGACGAAGAAGCTTTGGCTCACGCTCGCAAGGTTGCCGAGCGCGGTTTGGCTGCTCACAAGGCTTGGGATGAAGCTCTTGCAAAGTGGGCTGCTGCAAACCCAGATAAGGCTGCTCTCTACGATCGTCTTAAGGCTGGCAAGCTTCCAGAAGGCTTCGACAAGGCCATTGACGACTTGGTTGCTGGCTTCGAAGTTGGATCTAAGGTTGCTACCCGTAAGGCTTCTGGCGCAGTTCTTAACGCAATTGCTGCTGTTATGCCAGAACTTTGGGGCGGTTCCGCTGATTTGGGCGGCTCCAACAACACCAACATTAAGGGCGCTGACTCCTTCGGTCCATCCGAGGATGCAACCCGCACTTGGCCAAACGTTTCCGAGTACGGTCGCCAGCTTCACTTTGGTGTGCGTGAGTTTGCAATGGGTGCAATTACCAATGGCATTTTGCTTGGTTCTAACACTCGCCCATTCAACGGCACCTTCTTCCAGTTCTCCGACTACGAGCGCCCAGCAGTTCGCTTGGCTGCTTTGATGGAGATTCCAAACCTCTACGTTTGGACTCACGATTCCGTAGCCTTGGGCGAAGATGGTCCAACTCACCAGCCAATCGAACACTTGGCTGCTTTCCGCGCTATTCCTCAGCTTGAGGTTGTGCGCCCTGCAGATGAGTACGAGACTGCTGAAGCTTACCGTTACTTCTTCGAGAAGAAGAACAACTACCCAACCGCTATGATTTTGACTCGCCAGGGCGTTCCAACTCTTGCAGAAACTGCTAAGAAGGCTCGCGAAGGCGTAAAGCATGGCGCTTACGTTTTGGTTGATTGCGAAGGCACTCCAGACGTAATCATTATGGCTACTGGCTCCGAAGTTCAGTGGGCTGTTGCTGCTGCCAAGACTTTGGCTGGCGAAGGCATTAAGGCTCGTGTTCTTTCTATGCCATCTCTCGAATGGTTCGAAGAGCAAGACGAAGAGTACAAGGAAGCAATCCTTCCAAAGTCTGTTAAGGCTCGCGTTTCCATCGAAGCTGGCTTGGCATTGCCTTGGTACAAGTATCTTGGCGATTGCGGCAAGGCTGTTTCTATCGAACAGTACGGCTTGCAGGGCGATGGCGGTCAGAACATGATCGACTTGGGCATTACTGCTGAGCACGTAGTAGAAGCTGCTAAGGCTTCTATCGAAGAAGCACGCGCTTAAGTAACAATAAAAAAAAACTTGGTTCAAATATCTTTTTGCAATCACAAAAAGATATGAATCATAAAACTCGAAGTGTTTAACACTTCACTGGAAACAGCAAAGGCGTGTTGATGCTAAGCTACAGTTGGTTTAGCATCAACCGCTGTTTCCTGTAAAACGCCAACACTACCAACGTGTTCCAATTGGTGGAGCACAGTGTTAAGGAGATAACATGACTGAAGCAACGCAGCGCACTAGCGATTCCGGCGTTTCTATTTGGTTGGACGATTTGTCCCGTACCCGCATTGAGTCTGGCTCTTTGCAGGATCTTATTGCTAACAAGAATGTTGTTGGTGTTACTACCAACCCATCTATCTTCCAGAAGGCTTTGAGCCAGGTTGGCCCATACGACGCACAGCTTAAGGAACTCGGCAAGGTTGACGTTGAGACCGCTATTCGCGAGTTGACCACCACCGACGTTCGTAACGCAACCGATATCTTCCGTGAGATTGCAGAAAAGACCGATTTCGTTGACGGCCGCGTTTCCATCGAAGTTGATCCACGCTTGGCTCACGATACTGCTAACACCGAGAAGCAGGCGGAAGAGCTTTGGGCAAAGGTTGATCGTCCAAACGTTATGATCAAGATTCCTGCAACTTTGGAAGGTCTTCCAGCTATCACCGCTACCCTCGCTAAGGGTATCTCCGTGAACGTAACCTTGATCTTCTCCCTCGAGCGCTACGAGCAGGTTATCGACGCCTTCATCGAAGGTATTGCTCAGGCTGCTGCTAACGGACACGACTTGAAGCACATTGGTTCCGTAGCTTCCTTCTTCGTCTCCCGCGTTGATAGCGCTGTTGACAAGCTCCTCGAAGCTAACGGTTCTGCTGAAGCTAAGGCTCTTGAAGGCAAGGCTGCTGTTGCTAACGCTCGCTTGGCTTACGAACTCTTCGAGAAGAAGTTCGCTGCCGACCCACGTTGGGCTGAGCTTGAGGCCAAGGGTGCTAAGAAGCAGCGTCCACTTTGGGCTTCTACTGGCACCAAGAACGCAGCTTACTCCGATTGCAAGTACGTTGACGAGTTGGTTGCTGAGCATGTTGTTAACACCATGCCAGAGAAGACTTTGAACGCTCTTGCTGATCACGGCAACGGTGCTGCTTCCATTAAGGGCACTTACGAAGAGAGCCATGCTGTTATGAACAAGCTTGCTGAGCTTGGCATCAACATCAAGGACGTTACCGACAAGCTTGAGGCTGACGGTGTTGCCGCCTTCATCAAGTCTTGGGATTCCGTGATTGCAGACGTACAGTCTGGCATCGATCGCGTAAACGCCTGATTTGATTAATCATTAATAAATAAACATAAACCGCACATGCACGTGGATTAATTTCCACACATGTGCGGTTTTTGTTGTTTTGCGTTTTTATCAATCGCAATAAAAAGCTACCCAGTGTTATTTTCTAAGCTAATTAATTGAGAAAGACAAACAGTGTAGTTCTGTCTCTTTTCACTTAGAATTTTTTAATTGGCAGAAATATATACCTGATGGATAGGTATGTGTTCCTGCCTATTTTTATGCAATTTTTCAAAACAATAAAAAGAACATTATTAGATTAATAAGGAGGATCTATGAAAAATACGAAAAAATGCCCAAAGTGTGGGGGAAGTGAAATTATATTTGTGCCTGGATCTGCTGGGGCTTATGGGACTGGAAATAATGTTATGACTGGCCATACAATTATGTCGGCAGTACCTGTTGATAGGTATATTTGCACTGCCTGTGGTTTTAGCGAGGAGTGGATTGACCTTGATAATATGGATAAATTAAAAAAGAAATATGATGAGATTTAAATGAGAGTTACTTTTATATGGGGCTGGGATAGATGATTAATAAACCAAATGTGCCAATTTGCTTTGTAAAGCTTTATTTCAGCTGCCTTTCTCACAATTTTCGTGTCTGTGGCATCCCAATAATAAATTTTAGTATGCGTTTCATCTTGATATTCTTTTAGAACTTTATTGAATTCCTGACATGCTCCACAGCCTGAACTACCAAAATAGAGCACTTCTCCAGTTTTAAGATTTGAGATATTATTCTCCTGTAATACTGAAAATGAGGGTCTTAAGCCACTCAAATGAATATATGCAATAAAACCAACGAATAACATTATGACAATAGCTGGAAGTATACGAGATACTACACTTTTCATAACTCAGTACTCTTTTTTCATAAATTGGAATAACGACAATAGGAAAAACATAACAATATACATTAGAGCAATAATACAAGTTGCAGACGTAAGAGCGGTGAACGAGTCTGGTGATAAATAATAAAATATCTGAAAAGAATACACGGATGTTTGAGACAATATTATGTTTATTAAATTCGGCAATATCCATAATAATATAAAGGAAAGAATCATTGTAACACCAACTTTTTCAAAATATATCAACAGATTCATATTTATAGCAATATACAAAAGGAAAATTATCGGATATACGAGCAGTTGATGCATAACTATCCCTAGAGACGAGTATTTTAGTGACAAAAATACCAAATTTACGACTAGATAAATGCTTACGTATTCACCATATATAAAACACAATAATTTAATCCTATTAGGAATATACTCTAGATAATGATGAATAATTTTCTTCTCTTGCCATTCACCAATTGATAATATCTGATATAGGCTTAAAAATAGTATAGTTATCGTTGAAAAGAATTTATATTGTGATAAAAATGCACCTCTTTTAGCCTGAAATACTATAAACACGCAACATGCCAAATACAAAACAAAAGACAATAAGAAAAGCTTCTGATGACTAAACTTAATAATTTCTGATTTTATATAGTACTTCATTATCATCTTCCTCCAACATAAAATCTTTAATATCATGCGTAATATCACTGTATTCCACGATTTGTACCCCATGCTCAATCAGCAATTTAAGAACCTTGGCAATATCCTCTCTAGGCAATTTAATTCTAAAAGTTGATTCTTTGTTATCTTTGCTACGACAAAAAACCTCATATCTGTTAGAAAGCAATTCACTAATATCCACACCATTTACAACAATCACATTATAAATTCTTAGATTATCATTAAAATTAACAATTTTTTGAATTTTCCCTTTTTTTAAATACCATACAATATCAGCAATTTCACCTAACTCATCTAATATATGACTTGAAATTACAAGGCTTTTACCTTGTGAGCGCAATGACAAGATAGTGTCTTTTAACTGCTTTATAGTAAGAACATCTAATCCATTGAAAGGTTCATCAAGAAGAATAATTTCACTATTTGAGAGCAATATTCTAGCAATATTTAATTTTTGCTTCATACCTAGCGACAATTGTTTAAACTTTTTATTTTTTGCTTCGTCGAGACTCACCTGATGCAATAATTTATCACAATTAAAGTCTTTTCTCCCCATCAAAGCAGCAAACACTCTAAGATTATCCTGTACAGAAAATTCGTCATAAAAAGATGGATTCTCAATAGCAAATGAAAGTGAACCGTCCAATTCAATATTGCCTTGATAATCAACTATCAAATTTGCAATGCACTTCATTAACGTGGTTTTTCCTGAACCATTATTGCCTACTAACGCAATAATTTGCCCAGCACTGCTTTCCAAAGAAATGTCATCTAAAACGACTTTTCCCCCATATGATTTTTTCAAATGAGATATCTTCATAAGACTACCTCTTAACAAATGAAACTAAAAATTTCCGATCTCCTTTTACAGAAATCTTACTATCTTCACCAATAAAAATTTTAGGACTCTCTTCGTAGATAACAGCATTTTTAACATTTCCTGGCTGTTTCTGAGCACGCACAAAAAGAGCATCATCAAGCTTGTACAGCTTTCCAGCAAAGCGTATCTCTCCTTTGCCTCTCTTTGCATAAATAGCATACACTCCTGGCTTTAACGATAAGTTATCGTTATTCTTATAATCTCCTGAAACTAGTGTTGGCAAATCATCACGAACCATACCAAAACGAACATTATTTGTCTTATACCCTACATACAGCAGACTGACAAGACCTAGGATTACTATGGTAGCTGCAAATATCCATTTTTTGCTTTTCATTTCTTAATCACATCCAAATCTATTATTTCATCAGCAATTTTATCGAACATTGCATCATGAGTAACAATAAAAATCATCGCAGTCTTTTTTAACTCCAAGACTTTGTCTATAAAAATCTTCATTGTTTCAAAACCTCTTCAATATTAAACAAAGATAAACCTTGCTCAATATCTAAACTAGAAACAACCGATTTAAAACTTCTTTCATTAAATCTATGATAATTTTCTAGCAATGATTTGATAACTGCAATACCGCAATCTGAAGTCAAATTTTGCATATTATGAGGATAAGCCACCATCTATTGAGCTCCTCAAAGTTTCAAGGCGTGTAGGCTATCATAGCCTCCACGCTACAGATTTAATCACAAATGTTAAAAAGCATCATACAATCAAATCAATTTTCTCAAATACTAAATTACGCAAATAGATTACAATTAGAACACTACAATGAGACTAACCTAATCTACTGTTGTAATGAAATCTGGTAATATAATCATATGCAGAACTAGAGAATCATCCCCAGCAGATGAAACCCCAGACAACGCACATCCATCCAGCTCTAATCGAGCGAGATTCTTCTAGTGTTAGCTTCTTCATAATAATCATCTCCTCTCTTTCAAGTAAAACCTCCTATAGAGCTAAATCCGCAACATCATAAACGAATGTTGCATTCTCAACTCTCACCATAATTGTAAAGCATTTATGATGTCTTGTTAATACACTGTAACGAAAATGTTATAACACATATATACCAGATATTTCCACCAACTTTCATCATGGAATTCATGTAATTATCGCGAATTATGTATGATTTTGAAGATAAAATTCACATGAAAATATGCAGACTATCCTCTATTACGATTGCTCATTTTTCTCAATTATCGGGTTATAGACCAAAAATAAGGTACGACCACACCTTATATGTGAAATCTTACCTTATTTTTGTTTTATGACTTCAATTTCCCACTTCACAAGGTGGGTGCACTTTTTAACGATATGAAAAGCTATCGTTAAAAAGTTTGCCAATTATTAACAAATCCCAAATGCTTCAAATCCACTAACGGATATTTATCAATTATCTTTGATAACTTACTAGAAAATTCCTTGTAATGTTCATTTTCAGCTAATACTTTAAGATTAAGAATACTAGCAAAAATAGTATTATTCGATACGCCTTTCTTTAAATACTCTTTATATAATTTTGGTGTCTTAGTTAATTTTGAACCATATAATCTACCATAGTGAGCACAAATATTTCTAACATAAGCTAAATTTTCAATCCATGACTCTAAATAAACGTAATCAACGCCAAACGTCGTTGCAATTGCTTTTTTATCATCATTCTTCATATTCTTATACATTTTAGAAAGAGTACCAAAACTCGCTACTTCAATAGCAGCATATAAAGGAATTTCCCCTCCCTCATAATTATCCTTAAAATTACGTATAAAAGGCGATTTCCTATTCCTATTAATTTCTCTTTCTAATTCATCTAAAGTATTCTTCTGATAATTATTTTTCGCATAATTATTAAGATTCTTATAACCAAAATTCCCATATTCTAAAGAATAATAATTTGTGATTACAGCTCTTAAATAAACTTCTATATGCTCTATCAACGAAAATAAAATATGACGAAACTCCATATCAAATAGATATAACTCGACTATATTCTCAAAAGTAGTACCTTCTACGTATCTACCATTTTCTTTTAGAGTTATACTATATGCTTTAATGAGGCGATAGTAAGAAACCCTATTAAGTACATCTTTAGCATAACTTATATCTTTTATCTCTAATCCCAAAGACACTAAATTTTCTATTTGCTTATCAATACTTATAGGAGGTTGATAGGATTTCTTCATATTTCTCTCCTCAAAAATCAAAAGACCCGACTTGGTCCGCATTGTTAAGAGGCGCGTCGGGTACTGTTATTTACATATGCTACACCAATGAGAGTATTTTATTAAATCTTTCAAACTAGCACAAATTTTTTCTTCTAACAAGATTATTTAGTCTTACACTCACCTTTATGAACACAAACAAACGTCAGACCGAAAACGCAAACTATCACAGCACACTAAATATCTTGCCCTTTATGAGTTGATGACATGTATTTCACGCACCGTGCTTTCCAATCGTCCTCATGAACGCAAGCAAATGCATCCGTTACAGCCTGCAAACCTAAACTTTTAACATACTTACAAGCAACACTAAAACTATTATCAATGCTAATCTCTTCATTTACCAGCAAACTATACTTTGCATACACAGAAGGAACAGCAGAGCCAATATCATCAAATAAAAAAGGATTCATATCACTTAAAAATGAAGCCAATTCTTCACTTTTATTTTCTTTCCAATAATGATTTAACGCGTAATAAATCATAGAAAACAATTCAAACTTATTCACAACTATTCCTCCCACGGATCATTATTTAATCCCGTCCTATCATGCCATTGCCTTGGAATACTATTTTTCCCACCCTCATTTATCACTTGGTTCTGATGTCGAACCCAATCCTGAGTACCATCTACGTTAATCCTAGTATGCCAATCGTTACCATACATGTCTTTACCAACATGAAAATGCTCATCGTTTGCCAATTCAGTTAGCATCTTCCTATTTTCTGGCGTATCTGGTAGGTGTCCTTCTCTTTCTTCAAAGATATGCTTTATCTGGGAATCATTCTCAGGCAACTTTATCCTTCCCTTAAATTCATCTGGAATATTATCAGGATTATCGCCATACGTTCCCTTATATAAATCGCTCTGTCCTGCCCCCATTAGTTTTTTCTCACTATGCTAGTCCAATCTTCATATTCAACAAATTGAGTTTTCAAATATTTCTCTTTAATTTCATCTGGCATTTTACTATACACAAGAACTACTTCAGGCTCCAATTCTTCCATCATAGAGTCCATACCAGCTTCAAAATAGTATCTGTTAACTCTGTTCTTCAATTGACCATAACTACCAACAGAAACAATTGAGTGCCTCTCAACACCTAAGAACGCAATCTTTTCAGGCAAAAATTTTGTAGTATATGTCCTATCATCACCCCATCTAACACATGGTATTACATAAACACCATGCTTTTGAAAGCAATATCCAATTGCTCTGTTTCTATAAATATTAGTAATCTGAAGCGATAAAGGCATATCTCGATATATAGAACAATCAGGAGAAATAAATCCCTCATACTGCTTTAAAATTTCAACATATTCATTTGGATGAGCAAGCAAATCACTGAATTCCGTATCATTCTCATATTCACAGACAGCAAACGTTTTTCTGTCAGTCTTGCCAATCTTGCTGAATGGCACAAGTTTATCCGGGATAATAAGATTCTTGGGTTTTTTAATTATTGGAATTTCAAAAATACCATCAAACTCAGCATCTTTAACAAGTTCTGGATTGCAACCATCAGACAGCAGACCTGCGTTACGCACACCACTATCAACCACTGATTTTTTCTTTGTTTTTCTCTTCTTTTTTGCCATAGTATCCATTCCTCACTTCTCTTATATCCATACTTTTCTTTCTCACAATTAACATAACTAATACTAAAAAGACTCAGCCCTTCTCACCTTTAAGCTAACATCTTTCGTTTTTTCTACAAACTTCCTACTATTCGCCACTTGAACAACTCCCTTGTTAAATATCGGATTATAGGCCAAAATCAAAAGACCAGAATTGATCCGCATTGTTAAGATGCACGTCGGGTACTGTTGTCTGCACATGCTACACCAAAGTGAGTATTTTAGCAAACTAACACAAATTTTTCTTTCTAACAAGATTATTTAGTCTTACAATCACATTCACAAACACAAACAAATGTCAGAACGAAAACGCTACAACTAGAATGCACGCATAGTAGGTATCAGAAAAACGCTATTCCAATTCAGTACAATTTGTAAAGGAGCGCCACTGATTCTGTATGGATTGAGATAACTCCGAGTATAGCTACACTTTTTTGAGTGCACACTATTGATAGTGGGTGCACTTTTTAACGATAGAAAAAGCTATCGTTAAAAAGTTTAAGATTGGCTTAATAGCTTGATTTCTGAGCATAAAAACAAAAAACAGCCTAGAGATGATTCCCCTAGGCTGACTTTTGTAACATTTCAAACGCTCACATTCTTTTGACTTTTACGATGCCCTTTCAACATCCACACTAATCTCTGATTTAAAAGTTACGCTGAACTTGTCTTCGTAAACTTTTATTTTCTTGATGTACTTTCTTACCAGCTTCTCGTCATACTCACTAATATCGTGACGCTCACTTTTCAGAAAATCTTCCATTTCTCTGATTCGTCTTTTAGCATCTTCTTGACCTGCTTTTTCTATAAGAAGCTGCTGTTTCTTACCTTTAAGCTCATCAATATCATCAGCTATTTTCGTGTAGTCTTTTTTAGCTTTAAGCAAGGTTAGTAGTGTCGCTTGTTTGTCTGCAATTTTTTTATCAACCGTTTCAATCTCGCTTAAGTTGTTGCCCGCGATAATTTCTCTAATATTATTCTTCAACATGTCTAATACTTCATCCGATATACTAAACACCTTGTTTATGGCTTTCACTATGGCAGACTGCAGCTCTTCCTCTTTTACTGTCGGAGCATCGCAAGCACTAGGACCATTTTCCCATCTGGTACAACAACGCCAGACAACAGAATGCACTCCTCGGTTGTTCCAAGCAATTCTTCTGTAAACATCACCACATTTAGAACAAACACATAGGCTGGATAAAGCGTACTTACTGGAATAAACTCTCCTTTTTTTTTTGTTCTCCTCACCGCTAAACATGTTGGCTCGTCTTAACATTTCTTCTTGAACTTTAAAGAAAATATCTCTTGGAATAATAGGCGTGTGGCTATCTTTTACATAATACTGTGGTTCTGTTCCATCATTTTTTATACGAACATGGTTGACAAAATCTATCGTCTTTTTAGTTTAAGAAATTATAAAAAAGCAAAGTACGCTTGACAAAAAAAGCAAAGCGAGCTATACATTATATGTAAAGTGAGCTTGCTGTTGGAGGAGGAAAATGAAAAATGCAATTTCTCAATTAAGAAAACAGCATAAAATAACTCAAGAAGAATTGGCAAATGAAGTTGGAGTAACAAGACAGACCATAACTTCCATTGAAACTGGGAAATATATAGCGTCACTGCCGTTGGCTTTTAAAATTGCTAAGTTTTTTGATATGAATATTGAAGAAATATTTAGTATAGAAGAGGATGATTAATATGAACAAATTAGAAAAATATAAAAAAGAAATAGGATTTAGAATTAGTATTTTAGTCTTATTATGTATGGTTGCCTTACTCGCAGTTATTATTGGAAATTTTTACTTAAAATATAAATTTCCATTAAAAGAAGATGTGACATATTATGTAGCAGTATTTTTTATTGGAGTTGAACTTGTATCTGTATTCTACATGTCAATGCTTGGTAGAGCATATAGAAATAAAGATATATTGGAGAAGATGCATACTAAAGAAACAGATGAAAGAATGATATTAATAAAGATGAAGTCAGGATCAAATATAATACCTATATTTTCAATGGTTATTGTAATAGTTTCTTTAATTGTAGCATATGTAAGTTATGAAGCCTTTTTAGCGTTAATAATAGTTGCATTTGTACAAATAATATTTTCTAAATTATTAAAAGTATATTGGTCAAAAAAGATTTAAAAATATCATAGTAAAGGTATTAGACGATAGACAGTTAAAACTCTATCGTCTTTTTTATACTCAAAATTAGGATGTAAAAATGATAAGGATAAGAATCCCCACTTAAAACAATTTAATATATAAGACTTTTAGCGATTGAAATATAAATTCAGTCGCTTTGTTAATTGAAATTTATAGATTAAGGAGAAGAAATTAATGGATAGAGAAATGATAATTTAACTGCCTATTCTTCGAATGTAGCCTGTCTGTTCATGATCATAGGTAAAAGACAATCACGGAGAGCTATCAAAGCTCTATTTTCGCGTTGATTAGACGATATAGTCGTATAATCAGGCATAGCAATGCTATTAAAGCCCTAAGTTCAATCTCATTTGGAATATAAATGGGGCAATTTTTGAGTAGTGGTTTTTGTAAATGCTTTAACCCTCTTCCCAAGAAGAACTTTAACTTAAATTCTTGTTTGATAGAATAAAGCAAAGTGAATAAGTAATCTGATAATCTATTAGTACCAGTAATGCCACCAAGCTTTCCGTTTGACTCTCTACGAAAGAATTCGTCACACAACTTCGCCAGTAACGAAAAAGGTGGGTTATCACAATCTAGTAAAAAGGTTTGAATTAAGCCAGCTGGCAACGCCATCGTTGTTGTTGGAGTCGCAAACCTCATCTGCAATCGCAAGCAACCGAGGATTACTATTCGCTACCGCTACACCGTATCCCCCTGCGCGGAACATGTCGATATCTATAATATCGTCTCCAAAAACGACTGTGCGACTAGGCTTCACATCCAAACGATTGCAAATAACGTTCAAAGCATGCCCCTTATTTGCAAGAGGATTCGTAAGCATCCACAACACATCTTCGCTAATATGCAAGGAAAAATCATCCGGAAGAATACGCTGAAGCTGCTCCTTCTCGCCATCTCGCGGAACAATAATAATCTTGTCTGCAATGCCACTTGGAACATTAGAAAAATCGGTAATAATAAAATCCTGCTCGTTCCAAAGCATACGAACATCAAAATTAGTGTAACGAACATCGTTCATAACAATGCCAATGCGAAGCGTAGGAATCTCATTAAGCAAGCGCAAACACACGCTACACGCAAGCTTAGAATCAAAGCCAAAGCGCGTAAGAGTATCAATGCTTCTTTGCGAAGTAAGATCGCTAATAGTACTATGCGCGCAATCAAAATCAATAAGAGCGCCATTAAGATATGCGCAAACTTGAGCTTGCAAATCGTGGATAAAATCAAAAGCACTACCAACAGGTCGGGCCGTAATAATCGCAAGCGGTATTCCGCGTTCGCTCAAACGCTTAGCAGCGCTAACAGTTTCTTGGCTTAAATATCTGCCTTCAAAAGTTTGTGAATCATGAAGCATAGTGCCATCAAGATCGGCAATAACAAGCGATGGAGAAAAACGAAGCATAACAATCACCTAATGTATTTTAATTAGCCTAACATCTTCTAACATCTTAAAAAGCATAGCAAAATGTACACCTGCTCTGCTTATAAAATAAAAGCGCGCAATCTTTCGACTACGCGCTTAAAAGAATACTTAGATAAGTGAGAACTTAGTCATAAGATTCAAGGCAACAATAACAGCCACCCAAATCAAAGCTATGATAACAGTCCAACGATTCAAGTTCTTTTCTGCAACACCAGAGCTACCAGCGTTCTTCGTTAAACCGCCGCCGAACATGTCGGAAAGGCCGCCGCCCTTGCCCTTGTGCATCAAAATCAACAATGTTAACAAAATGCTGGTGAGCACAAGCAACACTTGCAAAACAATTTTCACAGCGGACACAAGTAACCTCCTGTTTTTAGTACTCTGTAAAGCATAATAAAAGCCATTGACCTATGCGTTAAATCAGGCTAAATTATTCGCGATTTTTATAAGACGCAAGTTTAACAATAGAAGCAAGCTCATCAACGTCTAAAGACGCGCCTCCAATAAGGAATCCATCTACATCTGGCTCGCTAATTAAGCTTGACGCATTAGAAGACGTTACAGAGCCTCCGTAAAGAATACGCACGGAATTTGCAACATTATTGTCAAAAGTGCTGCGCAAATCGTCCCTAATAGCAAAAGCTGCTTCTTGAGCCGATTGCGCTGTAGCAACCATGCCAGTTCCAATAGCCCAAACTGGTTCATACGCAATAATCAAACGCTCTGCCTGCTTAGAATCTAAGTCGCGAGTAACGTCGTGAACTTGCCCAACCGCAAAATCAAGCTCTATACCCTGCTTGCGCTCCTCGAAGCTCTCTCCAACGCATAAAATCGGCTGCATTCCAGCTGCAAGAACAGCACGCACTTGGTCAACAATATTCGCATCATCTTCTGGGTGATACTTTCGACGCTCGGAATGACCAACAATCACCATTGAGCAGCCAAGGCTTGCTAGCATATCTGCCGAAACATCTCCAGTAAACGCGCCTTGAGTTGTAACAGAAACCGCTTGAGCTCCGTAAAGAATAGGAATATTGCTGGATTCAACTAAAACTTGTACGCTTCTTAAGGACGTAAACGATGGCATAAGCGCAATATCGCATTTTTTGCAATCGAAGTGAGAATCGCAAAGCTGCCACCAGAATTTTTGAATAAAATGAGTGGCTTCGAGGTGATTGAAATTCATCTTCCAATTGCCTGCAACTAGCGGTTTTCTATTCACGCCCATAATCACCCTTAAGAATTAAAAATTAAGAATAAAGATAAAAACTAGAATTATGCCGACTTCGATTTACAAAATAAATTTATAAAATCGAAAGCCGGCACAATATTACTTTAAAGATATTTACTCAAGCACACTCAAGCCTGGAAGAGTCTTACCTTCCAAGAACTCGAGAGAAGCACCACCACCAGTGGAGATGTGAGAGAAGCCATCTTCCGCAAATCCAAGATTACGAACTGCAGAAGCGGAATCACCACCGCCAACAATAGTGAAAGTGCCGTTCTTAGTGGCGTCAACCAAGCCCTGAGCCACAGCACGAGTGCCAGCAGCAAACTCTGGAACCTCAAATACGCCCATAGGGCCATTCCACACAACAGTCTTGGAATCAACAATCTTATCGTGGAACAGCTTCTGAGAATCAGGGCCAATATCTAAGCCCATCTTGTCTGCTGGAATAGCATCCGCAGGAACAACTTCTGGAGCAACAGGAGTATCTCCCGCTGGGAAGCCAGCGTTAACAACAATATCGGTTGGAAGAACAAGCTCAACGCCATTCTTCTTAGCGGTTTCAATGTAGCCCTTAACCTTCTCGAGCTGATCTTCCTCAAGCAAAGAAGTACCGACTTCGTGACCCAAAGCCTTAAGGAATGTGAATACCATTCCACCGCCAATAACAAGACGATCTGCCTTAGAAAGCAAGTTTTCAATAACGCCGAGCTTATCGGAAACCTTAGAGCCACCAAGAACAACAGTCAAAGGACGCTCTGGATTTTCGGTTGCGCGAGAAAGTGCCTTAACTTCCTTCTCAACAAGCAAGCCAGCAGCAGCTGGAAGATCTGCAGCAACATCGTAGTTAGAGCCCTGAGCGCGGTGAACAACACCGAAGCCGTCGGAAACAAAAACCTCTCCAAGAGCTGCAATCTTCTTAGCATATTCAGCACGTTCAGCAGCATCTTTGCTGGTTTCTGCAGCATTAAAGCGAACGTTTTCAAGCAAAACAACGTCACCATTATTCATGGAAGCAACCTTAGCTTGAGCATCTTCGCCATATGTATCTGCAGCCAAAGCAACATTTACACCAAGAAGTTCACCTAAACGAGCCGCCACTGGAGCCAAAGAAAGCTCTGGAACAACTTGACCCTTTGGGCGACCAAGATGTGCCATTAAAATAACCTTGGCACCCTGCTCGCGCAAAGCTTTAATCGTTGGCAACGCAGCCTTAATACGACCGTCGTCTGTGATAGTCGTGCCCTTGAGAGGAACATTAAAATCAGCACGAACTAGTACGCGCTTGCCGCTCAAATCTCCCAAATCTTTAAGTGTCTTCATTGGTATCCTTTCCAAACCATGATTCAACCAATCATGATGGCGAATTTAACAAGAAAAAAGACGAAAGCAAAGCTAAAACGTCTATAAATTCCATCAACGATTATACCGCATATGTGCAACAAGCACGCACAAAATCAACAGAAAGATGCTCAAAAAAATCGACAACAAAATCGACAACAAAATCGACAACAAAATCAATAACAAAATCAATAACAAAATCAATAACAAAATCAACAAAAAATCGCACGATACAAAAATGCCGCATACTTTGTGTATACGGCATTTACGATTAAAATTAGACGCTACTAAAGTTAATTCACATTCTAGATTTTTCTACTTTAGCGCAGAGCTGCAAAAGTCTACGAATACGGCCAGCAACAGCATCCTTTGTGATTGGAGGATCTGCCAAGTGACCAAGCTCTTCTAAGCTTGCGTCGCTGTGCTTAAGTCGCAACTTGCCAGCCATCAAAAGATTTTCTGGAATATCTTCTCCAAGAACGTCGAAAGCGTGACGAACCTTTTCGCAAGCTTCTGCAGCAGCCTTAGCGCTTCTACGCATATTTGCATCGTCGAAGTTTGCTAAACGATTTGCCTTACCGCGCGCTTCACCGTCTGAACGCTTGCCTGTCCACTCTCTAGAAGACCTAGGAGCACCAATCAGATTAAGCATACGCTCAATAGCGTCTGAATCACGCAAAGTAACGCGCTCAGAGCTTTTAACCTTGCGAGCCTTTGCACCAACACCCAAACGAGCGGCCATAGTCTGTAAAGCGGTTGCAGCTTCGTGCGTTGGGCAAACAATCTCTAGATAACTTGCCTTTCCAGGATCCGATATAGCACCATGAGCTATAAACGCTCCCCTCCATGCAGCTTTGATTTGGGCAATGCTTCCTCCAACAATCTCTGGAGCTAAGCCTGCAACAATATGCATACGACGATCTAGCAAACCAGATTGCAGCGCTAAAGCTGCGGCTCCTCGATCAACAAGAACCTCATAACGAGTAGCAACACCAGTAGGCGTTTGGCGAGAAATTTGAGAAATCTTTGCTTCTCTTTGAAAATAAGTCCCAAGTGTATCTACAAGCCACTGTGCTGCGTTTTGAGAGTCAAACTGCGCTCTAATTACAGCTTGATTATTAACTGGCCTTAAACCGCCAGCAAAACGCATCATCGCAGCCGCTTGAGCCATAACAACCGCTGGTTGGTCACTATTATTTGCGACGAGTTCGTTCTTTACGTCGTCAAGAAGAGCCAAGGGAAACCTCCTATTTTGTTCTTCTTAAAGTATGCGTTGGGATTCTTGCACGATGCCATTGCACGATGCTAAAAACATCTACATGCTCGGCTTTCTGTGATACCCAATGACTTGGACATTTTACCTTTTAACGCTTCTCTTATATTACATAAGCCTATAAGAGAAATTATATTAAGTCATGGATTTTATGTTCTAGGTCTCATCTCTCTAGCAGAAACAGTAACCTGCAATCCTCTTAATCTCAATCGTCTTGCAAGCTCTATGCTAATGGCAACAGATCTATGTTGACCACCCGTGCATCCAACTGCAATTGTTACATAATGCTTATCTTCTTTTGCAAAACCATCGATTGCTGTAAGAAGAGCTTTTTCGTAGGAATCCAGGAATTCTATTGCAGCTGGATTTTTAAGAACATAATCACTAACGGCTTTATCTTTGCCGGTTAAATCTCTAAGTTCTGGAACCCAAAATGGATTTGGCAAAAATCGCATATCTGCCACAAAGTCGGCATCCATAGGCATTCCGTACTTAAATCCAAAGCTAAAAATGTGAACAGATACAGTAGAAGAGCCTTTTCCAAGCAAGCCTTCGTAAAGTTTTGTTGAAAGCTGATGAATGCTAAGAGTAGAAGTATCTATAATAATATCTGCACAATCCTTTAGATGACTTAAAAGCTCGCGCTCTTCTAAAATGCCATCAATAAGTCTTCCGCCACGTTGCAAAGGATGAGGCCTTCGTACAGACTCATATCGCTTAATAAGCACAGAATCAGATGCATCTAAAAATAGTATTCTAGTTTTTACGCCTAAATCATCTATATGACCTAAAACAGCAAAGAGGTCGTCAAAATACCCTCTAGAACGAACATCAATCACTGCTGCAAGCTTATGCACTTTAGAGCCAGAAGATGTCATCATATCTACAAGCGGAATCAGCAGCTTTGGAGGAAGATTATCAATAACGTACCAACCCATATCTTCCAAAGCATTTGCAGCATGAGACCTGCCAGCACCGCTCATACCTGTAATAAGCATTACTTCAAAATCACTTGAAACTTGTGTATCTTGATTAATTGATGAAGCATTTTTTGAGTGCAAATTAAAAACGGAATTATGAGATTCCATCTTTTCTAGATCATTCTCAGAGCTCATAATGCCTCCTGCAATGCTTTTTTCATGCAACTACATATGTAATCGTAATCTGTAGCCTTGTCAGATTGCTGTTTGCTTAAGCATAGATCTTCACTCGAATCATCACTTGAATAATCACTTGAATGTCTATACTCAAAAGTCATGAGTTTTACTTGATCTAATGCCTGATACAAAAGCATTTCTTCCCCGCCAATGCCAATGCCGTATTTTCTCCAGACTTTAAGCATCTGGCTTGGTCGAGGACTGTAAACAACGTCTAGCAAAGCTCCTAAATGGTTTATTGACTTTTCTTTGCAATATTCACACAAAGCGAGCGCCAATCCGTCTGCTACATGAGCTGGAACAGTGCTTATAACAATATCTGCGTTTGCAATTGCTTCAATTGCATCCAATGAAGGAATAGATTCTAGAATGTGAGATTTATCACATTTTTCTATATCTTGTGAATTGTCAATACTCAAAAGATTAATCGCAGGGAATTCTATACCGCAAACAGGCTTGTAGTCGCTTTTATTTTTAAGCTCTAAATTCTCTGGCTCTATTCTTCTGCTATTTGGAAAATCCGAGTTATATCTATCTACTAAATCGTTAAACCTGCTAACGCCTTTAACGGTTTTACCATCGCTGTGTAATCTTGCAATAACACTAACTTTGCTCAATTTTGAGCCTTGCGCAATTTCTATTAAAGCTGCCATTGCAGAAGACGCAGTGTTTCCGCTGCCAATAATAACCGCACTTTTAGCATTTGATATTTTAGATTTTAAAGAGCGTATTAACGCCACTACAATTCCATTTACGTCTGTGTTGCAAAGCTCAATCGACTCAGGGTTTTCTAAGCATGGCTTTTTACTAAACACAGCAGTATTTGCAACGCCAAGCGTTTTTGCCCAATAATCGCAAGCTACGCCTAGACTCATAATCGTTTTTTTAAGAGGCATTGTAAGGCTTAAGCCTTTCCAAGAATCGTCAAGATTCGCAATAAAATCTTTTAAGTCTTCTTCGCTAACTTTTTCTTTACTATAATGCCAATTATTTAAGCCCAACGCCTTGTAGGCAGCGTTGTGCAAAACTGGAGACAAAGAGTGCGATATGGGATTGCCCAAAACCGCGCAATTGTAGCATTTTTCAACCATTTTAACCTCTTTATTTATAAGTCTTTTATAAGTTTATGCGATTTTACAAATCCTTAGGATCTACGCTAAATTTTAGTTCACCGCTTTTTCTCATTGCAAAATGCTTTGCACATTCTTTTTTTAAACGATTAACTAATTCACCTCTGTATTCTAGTGGCACTCTTACAACTGCTTTAACTCTATCGTTTAGTTCTTCAAAACGCTGTGAATTCTGCTCGTGCAATGTTGATGGAGGCTTGATTGGAACAATGCCAAGCAAAGGTGGAAGATATTCGGATTCGCTAGAATCGCTAGAAACCACAGCTTCACTAGATTTAGTTTCGACTTTTAACATTGGAAGACTTTCGCCCAATAAATCGCCATTTTTGCTTTCGACTTTTGCAATATCTTCACCCGCATAATCACCCATTGCTCCAATAGCATTAAGAGTATCTACAACAGCCTTCCTAAAACCCCATATTCTTGCAACGCAAACGCAAGGAGGCAAAAGTGCATCCGATCTTTCTTTAAGCTCTTGTTTTGAAAGAATAGAAGAATCCCATTCGTCTAGCGATTTAGCAAGAACATCGTAAGTTTCTCCCAAAATAAGCACGCTTCCACCTCTCATTTTTGGAGCGCACATAGCAGCCGCTTTCATCCATGCGTTTAAAGTGTCTATTCGAGCATCTAATCCCGTGCTGTAAAGGCTTGCCCAAGCATCTAAAATTACAACCAGACCATATTCCCCGCAAGAATCTTTAGAATTGCTTAAAACACGCGGTTGCGAGCCAAGAGCGCTAATAACAATCATTGGCTTTTGCTCAATCCACTCAACAACACCACTTTTTTGCTTTGCGGAAGAAACAATAATCGGAACATTGTTAAAATGCTTAAACACTTCTTTAGCTGTAAAATTAACGCCTATTCGAACAGCTTCAATTGCGCCAGAAGCACTCGAGCAATTTGGGCATTTCCAGCCTATTGCAACGCTTCCACACCAAGCGCATTTAGGAGCTGAACCATCTAAAGGTAAGTCAAGCGGGCCAGTGCAACGACTACAGCGTGCAATGCAATGGCACTTTTTACACGCAGCTTTTTGAATAGCGCTGTCTTGGCAAGTGGCAAGCAAAACAGGCATTTTAGCGTCTAATGCTCGTCTTATGGCAGCTAAAGCTGTGTATGGAATTCTAGAGCCAACACTTGGGTCGTTTATTTTAGTTAAATTATCTGAATTCAAAAGACGAACCCACGGACTTGCATTTTGAACAACAGACTTAAAAGGCGTAACTTCTACCAAAGATCCGCTAACAGTAGGCGCTAATTTTTTGTTTTCAACTTCGCTTTGACTAATAACGCTTCTTGCAAAAGACATTGAAACAAATACGCCACCATGATTTTTTGCACGCAAACGCATAACGCCTCTAGCTTGCGCATAAGGCATCATGCCGTCTGCATACTGATATGCGCTATCTTCTACAATCACAAAAAGCGCTTGCCGCTCAACTGGCGCATACATTGCAGATCTTGTTCCTAAAACGCACGGAACAATGCCCTTTTCTATAGCTCTCCACGCTCTATACCTATCTGCTGGAGAATCATAAGCACAAAGCCTAGCAACATCACCACTTAAAGCGCCATTAGAATTTTGTGACTTTTTATAAGGTTTAAGACCATAAGCCATAAGCGAGCGCATAACATCGCTTACTTCTCGAATAGTAGGCAAAACAACAGCAACTTGACGACCTGCGCTTATAGCGGTTGCAATAATCCACGCTAAATCTTGAGCCCAGCGAAACGCGCCTGGTAAAGCATCTACAAGAAAAGCTTTGCAATTATTCGTTGTATTTAGCGTAAAATCATCTTTAGAATGTAAATAATAAGGTTTTTGAACGTTTTCTAGCGCTTGCTTTAATAAATCCGCGTTTTTGTAAGACGCAAGCATACGGTCATCGGTTGTTTTTGTAAGATTTTCCGATCCGCTATATTGCATAGCTTTGTAGTCATCTGTAGATTTTAGGCTTTTACAAAAATCGTTAGTCCATTTTTGCCTTTTAGACATGTGAATATCGTCTAAAAAATTCTCTTTATCTACGCCAGCAATTCTTTTTGGCAATGCCAGACGAATAATATTTGCCCTAGTTCCGCCATAAGCTTCTGCAATTGATGAAATATCTTGCATAAAAGATTTAGACGCAACTTTTTCGCCCGATATAATCTTTTCAATAAATTTTAGGGAAGATTTTGGCGTTTCGCTTGAATCGCTTCTACTCCAAATGATTCCATTAACGCGTCTTGCCCCAAACTTTACGCGAACCATAACACCAGGCTTTGCGTCTTCGTCTTGCGATTGGCTAACAATGTAGTCGAATGTTTTACCTAGATGCAATGCTTGAACGTCTAACACAACATGTGCAATAGCACAATTATCCGCTGGAGTTGGCGTTATGCCAGCTTTCTTTTTTCTACGCGGCTTTTGCGCTAATCCATCTAAAGATGGCTGAAGTGTTGGCTGATCAAGCATTAACACACCTTTTCAATCAGTTTTTTAACGATTTTACCTCATTTTTAATCTGTTCAACGCGATTCAACGCTTCCCAAGGAAACTCAACATCGGTTCTACCAAAATGACCATATGCAGAAGTTTTTGAGTAGATTGGGCGAAGCAAATCAAGCTCGTCTATAATTGCAGCTGGGCGCAAATCAAAGACTTTGCGAACGATTTTAGAAATATCCGAACGTGTGATTCCATTGGCTTCGGTTCCAAATGTTTCTACGTTTATGCTAACAGGATCCGCCATTCCAATCGCGTATGCGACCTGCACTTCTACTTTATGAGCCAAACCTGCAGCGACAAGATTTTTAGCAACCCAGCGCGCAGCGTATGCTGCAGATCTATCTACCTTGCTTGGGTCTTTTCCAGAAAACGCTCCACCGCCATGATGAGCAGCTCCGCCATAAGTGTCTACAATAATCTTTCTGCCAGTTAAACCAGAATCTGCAGCAGGCCCACCTAAAACAAACGACCCGGTAGGATTTACAAGCATTCTGTAATCGCTATAATCAACGCGATTTTCTAAGACTTTACTAAGAACAGGCTCTACAACATTTTTAACAAGCTGTTCTCTAAGCCAATCAACGCTTACGCTTGGATTGTGCTGAGTGGAAATCAAAACAGTATCTAATCGAGTAGGCTCTAGATTTTCGTTATATTCGATTGTTACCTGCGTTTTACCATCTGGCCTAAGATTTGGCACAATCCCAGATTTTCTAACATACGCCAATCGCTGAGCAAGCTGATGAGCAAGATAGATTGGAAGAGGCATATAAGTGTTTGTCTCGTCGCTAGCGTAGCCAAACATAACGCCTTGGTCGCCTGCTCCTTGGCTCTTATAGCGTTCTTCTTTAGACGCTAAGCTTTCGGATTCTAAATCTAATCTAGAAACACCCTGATTTATCTCTGCGCTTTGCTCAGTTAGCGAAACCATTACACCGCAAGAATCAGCATCTAGGCCAACCGAAGAACTGTTGTAACCAACTTCGCGCACAACTTTTCTTACGATTCCAGGAATATCTGTGTAGACTTCTCCCCTAACCTCACCAAAAACAACAAATTGACCTACGCAGGCACATACTTCCACCGCAACATGTGCATGAGAATCTTGACGAAGCATATCGTCTAAAATTGCATCTGCAATCTGATCGCAAAGCTTATCTGGATGACCTTCCGTAACTGATTCTGCAGAAATAAGTTTAGACTCTTCCATAATTCCCCTTTAATAAATCAAGTGCATTAAAACAATCGCAGCCGCATACCCAACACGCAATCGTAAGCGCACGGATAATACGGCTGCAATCAAACAGAAAGAAAACTTAGTTTCCTTCGTTCACATCATCTTCACCAAGATTTTCTACCAACAAACCTTTGTTAATCTCACGGAATGCAATAGAAAGAGGCTTTTCTTGGTTTCTGTACTCAACAAGAGGACCAACGTTTTGCAACAATCCCTCGTTAAGCTGTGTGAAATAAGAATTAATCTGCCGTGCTCGTTTTGCGGCAAACAAGGCAAGCGCATACTTGGAATCCGCATGCTGCATTAAATCATCAATAGGCGGATTTGCAAGTCCAGTAGGTGTTGGCTTAGTGCCCAATGCCATAATGTTCTCCATATTCTATGGTGCCACAATAGTTTCCAAAAAGCCTATTATAAGCCATTGCGCGGATATTTAAAACGCAAATCTAAATTAACCGAAATTAATCTAAATTAATCTAAATCGTATTCTTTAGCGATTATCTTCCAAAGTTCATCCGCTGCTCTTTGAGCATCATCATTAACAATAACAAAATCAAACTCACTTGCAGCAGCCATTTCTACTTTTGCGGTTTGCAATCGCTTAGCTTGCTGCTGTGGTGTTTCTGTTCCCCTGCCAATAAGACGGCGCTTAAGCTCCTCGAAGCTAGGAGGCGCAATAAATACATATACCACTTCTAGGCCGAGTCTAGAAGATTCCTGCTTTACTCGTCTAGCTCCCTGAAGATCAATCTCTAGAAGAGTTGGAACATTCTGCGCAAGGTGATCTAAAACAGGCTTAAGAAGAGTGCCATAATGAGCCATTCCATGAACAAGAGCCGTCTCTAAGAATTCACCGTTCTTTTGCCTTCTAGCAAACTCTTCTTCGTCAATAAACCAATAATGAATGCCATTAAACTCGTCATAGCGAGGCTTACGAGTAGTTGCAGAAACAGAAAGCCAGATATTAGGGTGTTTTTCGCGCAAAAACCCCTCGACTGTTCCTTTTCCAGCAGCAGTAGGGCCGGTAAGAACAATTAATCGCCTTTTTTTGGCGGTTACACCCTGATTCTCGTCTGTACTAATCATATCTGACTCACTTAAATCGTTCTTACAATTTTTATTAAAGCTCTAACAATACTTTAACATCGAAAAAACTTTATAAAAGCATTATAAGATACCCATAAACAGTTTTAACAGTTTAAGAATCCATCAAAGCTTGACGAATATCCCACGCAATTCGTTCGGTTGCAGCAGATAATGCTCCAATATCTGGCCCATGCGAAGCAATGGACCTAGAAACTGTTACCAAAACGTTTCCGTGAGTGCCTGCAAAAACGGTTTTTAAGTCGTTAGCCTCCGCACCTTGCCAGCCGTAGCCTGGCGAAAGAATAGGGCCAGTAAAACTTGTTAAGTCTATTCCACCGCCATTCATCCAATCGCCAATAGTTGCTCCAACAATCAATCCAACAGAACCCATGCCTTTTGTATTGTTGTTAAAAGTTTGCGCAGTTTGAGCAATACCGTGAGCAACAGTTGTGCCTCGATAGGAACCCGTTTGGCGAATTGCTGTTTGCAAGCTTGCGCCTTCTCGATTAGACGTTAAAGAAGCAATAAATACGCCCTTGCCATTATTAAGAGCTTCATTAATAAGCCCGCCCATAGACCTAGCGCCGTAATACGGAAGAAGTGTAATTGCATCTGTAAGAAGAGGTGCTCCAGGCTTAAAATAAGCGTCTGCTAGAGCAGAAATTGTTGTAGACAACCCGCCGTGACCGCAATCAACAATAGTGATTACGTCCATTTGCCTTGCAGCATAAAGCACTCGCTCGAGCGCCGCAAATCCCTTAGACCCGTAGCGCTCGAACATGCTTGATTGGAATTTTACGGCAGCAGCCCTGCCGTTCATGGCTTGAAGCATACGCATGGAGAACAATTCTGCTCCTTGAGCGTCCATATTGTATCCCCAATTAAGCAGCATTTTGCGGTGTGGATCTATGCCAACGCATAATGGCCCATACTTTGCCATAGCGTTTTTTAGACGCAATCCAAAATCAGATCTTTGCGCCTGCAGTTCCTGCTCTCGTATGCTTTCGGTCATGTATTAAGCCCGACTTTCTTCGTTTTCTGCCTTTTCGATTGCAAACAGTTGCTTGGCATGCTCCTGAATGCTCATCACCTGGTAATCGTTGTTCTTAACGGCTTCTATAGCCATAAGAACTGGTGCAAACTCCGTAATCGTAGTGAACTGCGGAAGGTCTGCTGCAACAGCAGCTGCACGAATAGCATAACCATCCGTACGCGACCCTCTGGAATTCGGCGTGTTTAACACCATGTCAATCTTACCATTTTCAATCAGCTCAACCACGTTTTTGCCGATTCTTTCGTGAGCAGTCTCAGCATTTCGTACATCCTTCGCCGTGTCGCCTTGGCTTGAAAGCTTGTCAACAATCACGGAATCAATGCCGTAGCGGCGAAGCACAGATGCTGTACCTTCTGTAGCCCAAATTGTAAATCCAAGCTCCACAAGACGCACTGCAAGAAGAGGCAATTGCCTTTTATCCGCATCGCTTACCGACACAAACACGTTGCCGCTTGTAGGCAAACCGCCCTTGTATGCAGCAAGCTGACTCTTGGCAAAAGCATGCGGGAAGTCACGGTCAAAGCCCATAACTTCTCCAGTAGAGCGCATTTCTGGGCCAAGCAAAATGTCAACTGTGCGACCAACAGGCGTGCGGAAACGCTTAAATGGAAGTACAGAAGCCTTAATCGCAACTTGCTGGCCTGGGTGAATATCTCCACCATCTCCCTTTGGAAGAAGCAGCCCGCGCTTTCGCTGCTGTGCAATTGTCTCTCCAGCCATAATTCGAGCAGCAGCTTTAGCAAGAGCAACACCTGTAGCTTTAGAAGCAAACGGAACAGTTCTAGACGCTCTAGGATTTGCCTCAATTACATACAAAGTGTTTGCCATAAAAGCGTATTGCACGTTAATAAGACCGCGAACCGAGCAGCCTTGAGCAATCGAAAGCGTGCCCTCCCTAAGACGGCGAATTTGATCGTCGGAAAGCGTGCTTGGAGGAAGCGTGCAAGCAGCATCGCCAGAGTGCACACCAGCCTCTTCAACATGCTCCATAATGCCGCCAATATAAAGCTCATTGCCGTCGTAAAGAGCATCAACGTCAATCTCAATAGCGTCTTGCAGGAACTTATCAATCAAAAGAGGCGAAGGCAAGCGGCCAGACACAACGGTATCTGCTCGAGCTTCTTGCAAAGCGCGATCCACGTATTTTGCAAGCTGAGCATCGTCATACACGATTTCCATTCCTCGCCCACCAAGCACGTAGCTTGGTCGCACAAGAACAGGGTAACCGATTGCGTGAGCAGCATCTTTAGCTTCTTCAAGGCTTAAAGCCGTGCCGTATCGCGGAGCGTTCATGCCTTCTTGACGAAGAACCTCGCCAAAAAGCTCACGATTTTCCGCCAAATCAATGGCCTCAGGAGTAGTGCCCAAAATTGGAACTCCGGCAGCTTTAAGACGAGCCGCAAGCGAAAGTGGAGTTTGACCACCAAGCTGCACAATCACACCTTTAACTGGGCCAAGCTTCTTTTCTGCTTGATAAATCTCAAGCACGTCTTCGAAAGTAAGAGGCTCAAAGTAAAGACGATCCGACATATCGTAGTCTGTAGAAACCGTTTCAGGATTGCAATTAACCATAATGGTGTCGTAATCCTTGCCCAATTCCTGCACAGCGTGCACGCACGTGTAGTCAAACTCAATACCCTGGCCAATTCTGTTTGGACCAGATCCAAGAATAATCACAGCTTCGCGATTGCGCGGCTTAAGTTCACTTTCTTGAGCGTAGCAAGAATAGTAGTAAGGCGTTACAGCATCGAACTCTGCAGCGCAAGTGTCAACCGTTTTGTAAACAGGATGCAATCCATACGCCCAACGAAGCTCGCGAACCATGTTCTCGCCTTCGTCGCCAAGGTTACGCAAATGCGCAATCTGAACATCCGAAAGGCCTGCAAGCTTAGCGCTCTTCAAGACTTTTGGTGTCAAATTTTCTGCTTCACGAACCTCTAATGCCGTTTTGTTAATTAACGAAAGCTGCTCAACAAACCACGGGTCAATCTTTGTTGCCGCAAAAATCTGCTCTGGAGTTGCTCCACCCCAAAGAGCTCGCTGAATTTGCAAGTAGCGATGCTCTGTTGGCGTATGCATTTCTTCAAGAAGTCTATTAACTTCTTCTTTGCTCGGGCGCTCGCCATCCCAGTTAAAGCACGCGTGGCGCTTGTCGATTGAGCGCATTGCTTTTCCAAGAGACTCCTGGAAGTTTCCAGCCAAAGCCATCGCCTCGCCAACTGACTTCATAGAAGTTGTAAGCGTAGTATCTGCTCCAGGGAATTTTTCAAATGCAAAACGTGGAATCTTAGTTACAACGTAGTCGATTGTTGGCTCAAAGCTTGCAGGAGTTGAACGCGTAATATCGTTTTGAATTTCATCCAAAGTGTAGCCGAGCGCAAGTTTTGTAGCGATTTTTGCAATCGGGAATCCAGTTGCTTTAGATGCCAGAGCCGAAGAGCGCGAAACTCTAGGATTCATTTCGATTACGATTATGCGACCAGTCTTAGGGTTGATTGCAAACTGAATATTGCATCCGCCTGTATCAACGCCTACGCCTCGAATAATCGCAATGCCAATATCGCGCATCTTTTGATACTCGCGATCTGTTAGCGTAAAGCAAGGTGCAACTGTAATCGAGTCGCCCGTGTGAACGCCTACAGGGTCAACATTTTCGATTGGGCAAACAACAACAACGTTGTCTTTGGAGTCTCGCATAAGCTCCAGCTCAAATTCCTTCCAGCCTTCAATGCCTTCTTCAATAAGCACTTCGTCTGTTGGAGAATAATGGATTCCAGCTCCCGCAATTCGGTGTAATTCTTCCTTATTGTGAGCAATTCCAGAGCCTAAGCCGCCCATTGTAAAGCTTGGGCGTACTACTACTGGATATCCAAGCGATTCAACGATTTTATCTACTTCTTCGATTGAGTGAGCAATAAAAGATTTTGCGCTTTCTGCTCCAGCTTTTTCTACGACTTTCTTAAAAAGCTCACGATCTTCGCCACGGTCAATTGCTTCAAGAGATGCGCCAATAAGCTCCACATTGTACTTTTTTAGTATTCCTGCTTTGCCTAAATCCATTGCAGCATTTAATGCCGTCTGGCCGCCCAATGTTGGAAGAAGCGCATCTGGCTTCTCTTTAGCAATAATGCGCTCTAAGATTGCTGTGTCTATTGGCTCAATGTATGTTGCATCCGCAAGTTCTGGATCCGTCATAATCGTAGCTGGATTAGAGTTTACAAGGATTACGCGGATTCCCTCTTCGTGAAGCACTCGGCAAGCCTGCGTTCCCGAATAATCGAATTCTGCAGCCTGACCAATTACAATTGGGCCAGAACCAATCACCATTACAGACTTAATATCAGCACGTTTTGGCATTATAAATTCCTTTTATCCCTTTATACCTACTATTTTTCGCTCTTATTCTTGTGATTTTGCATAAGTTCTACAAAGCGGTCAAACAAGTACGATGCATCGTGAGGTCCTGCGGCTGCTTCTGGGTGATATTGCACAGAGAAAGCTGGAATATCAAGGCATTGCAAACCTTCTACAACATTGTCGTTAAGATCTACGTGAGACACTATTACGCGACCAAAATGGCCATTTTCGTAAGGCGATTCAACAGTCTCGCCAATAGGAGCATCTACAGCAAAACCATGATTGTGAGCCGTAACTTCCACTTTTCCAGTGGTCACGTCTTTTACAGGCTGATTTACGCCACGGTGACCAAACTTAAGCTTGTACGTTCCAAATCCAAGCGCTCGGCCAAGCAACTGGTTTCCAAAGCATATTCCAAAGAACGGGTAGCCCGCGTCTAGCACATTACGCAATAATTCCACTTCGCGATTTGCCTGAGCAGGGTCTCCAGGGCCATTCGAGAAGAACACGCCATCTGCGTTAAGCGCTTGAAGCGACTCAAAGCTTATTGAGGAGCTTACAACGTGTACTCGGCAGCCACGCTGAGCCAAGCGATGAGGAGTCATTGCTTTTATACCAAAGTCCACTGCTACAACGGTGTAAAGCGGCTCTTTGCCTTCATAATCTCCACAAGGCTCAATTGTATACGTCTCTTTTGTGCTAACTTCGTCGGTTAGTCGCAAGCCTTGCATTTGAGGAGTCTGTTTAATCTCATTTACAAAAGATGCAACCGTACGAATTGCGCCGGTGGTTTTATCTATAAGTGCATCATTAGAAAAAATGCCAGCACGCATAACGCCAACTGAGCGTAAATGTCGTACCAGCATTCTTGTATCAATACCACTGATTCCTACAATACCTTGTTTTTCTAAATCATCTTCCAATGAACCAGTGGCTCTCCAATTGCTAACATTAGGGCTTGGAGCTTTTACCACGTACCCCGCAACCCATATTTTTGAAGATTCTGGGTCTTCGTTGTTTATTCCAGTGTTTCCTATGTGTGGGAACGTTTGAACCACTATTTGTTGATCATAGCTTGGATCGGTAAGTGTTTCTTGGTAACCAGTCATTCCAGTAGAAAACACGATTTCAGCGCGTGTAGAACCTTTTGCGCCAAATGGTTTACCAACGTAAACCTGCCCGTCTTCCAATACTAATACTGCATCATCAGTGCCGAATCCGGCGAAGGTGTCGTTATAGCCCACCTTAACCCCCTTATGGCTTTAGGTTATTCGTGGCAAGTCTACTCAGATTGTCGGACGGCGACGCGCCGATAGATTGCAAAACAAAAATCCGCCTACTTTTTAAGCAAGCGGATTAACGTATTTTACGACTACTTTGTAGAACTAGAAGCCAAATCTAAGTTTTAGTTAGAACTAGAAGAATCACTTTCTTGCGATTCACTAGAATCACTAGAATCGTCAGATTCCCCAGATTCACCATTAAACTTAGCCAAGCAAGCGTCTTTGTCTAAAACAATTGCGCTCAAAAGACCATGAATAAAGGTGATTGCTTCATCGTCACTATATATCTTAGAAAGAGCAAGCGCCTCATCAATCGCAACTTTATCTGGCACTTCATCGTTTAGAAGAATCTCCCAAACAGCAATGCGCAAAATATTGCGATCAATAACCGCCATTCTTCCAACTTTCCAGCCTGTTGAATAGCGATTTAAGGTTTTATCAATTCTGTTTCTACGCTCACCTACTCCTCGAATAATGTCAACTGCATAATCTGGAAGAGGAGTTTGCGCGCCTGGCTCTTTCAAACGTTCGTCGAGTAAAGAAAGAATATTCTGACTTTTCTCGTCTGCCTCATAAAGGGTGTTCAATGCCCTCTTTCGAGCAGTGGAGCGTGCCATAGTAACGTCCTTCTTTTTATAAGTTTCTATTAGTTTTCGCGACCAAGGTAAGAGCCGTCACGAGTATCGACCTTAACTTTTTCGCCTTCGCCAACAAAGAGTGGAACCTGAATTTCAGCACCAGTTTCAACTGTTGCAGGCTTAGTACCAGCATTAGAGCGGTTGCCCTGCAAGCCTGGCTCAGTGTGAGTAATGGTCAAAATTACGGAAGCTGGAAGTTCTACGCTCAAAGGAGTGCCATCATGGAAGCTAACAATGCAGTCAGTTCCTTCAAGAAGATACTTGCTCTGTTCGCCAACCAAAACCTTAGGAATATACACCTGATCGTAGGTGGTCATATCCATAAACACGAAGTTATCGCCGTCTTCGTAGGAATACTGCAAAGTGCGGTTATCAACGGTCTCGAACTCCATCTTCATGCCGGCGTTAAAAGTCTTGTCGACAATCTTGCCCGAGAGCACGTTTTTAATGGTGGTACGAACGAAAGCAGGACCCTTGCCTGGCTTTACGTGCTGGAACTTAACAACGGTCCAAAGCTGACCGTCAAGGTTCAAAACCGATCCATTCTTAATATCATTGGTAGTCTGTGCCACGAGTTATCCGTTTCTTTCGCTAATTAAAGCTGCAATGCAGCTAAGAAATAAACCTTGCCTATTATGCCACAAAGCGTCAACTAATTAAAATATAGATGCTTATTTAATGCAATTAGTCAATTACTGTTGATTGTTTTGTTGCGATGACTCTGGATTTTCTCCCCTGCCCATAGGCTCATATCCACCATCTTCATCTTGATTATGAGGCGCATCTAATGGGTATCCATTGCCATCTCTACTTGTATCTATATTCTCGTTCTTATTTGCATCTCTATTTAAAAGACTATCAGCTATTTTCTTAATTTTTTCTTCGCACTGGCCTATAACAGCTTTTATTTTTTGATAAGACTGCTTTAACTCTTTATAATTATTGCTGCTTTTAGCAAGAGCATTACCAGCATCATTAATAGCATTTTCTAGACTTTGAGAAGCAACAGCTAAAATAGGCGACTTTTTAGCTTTCTCTACAAGCTCTCTAGCTTTTTTAACAAGATTCAACAATTGATCACTAAAAGCAGTTCTACTAGTTTTTATCAAATGTTCGGCAGATTGCTTAACAGATTTAGAATCTTTACGCAAGGAATCCAATTTGTCTGAAAGCTTATTTTCAACAGTTGGAGAATCGTAAGAATCCGCACCAACTGGGCATTGTGGAATATCTTCATTTAAGTCGTCATTGGCGTAATTTAACGAAGACTCAAAATCGTCTACCGCATCTTTGGCAATGTCAAAATCGTCGTCAAAGTCGGAAGATTTTATGTTGGAAGCGTTTTTAACAATTTGGCTAGATATAACTTTTTTAAGACTTTCTTTGGCGGAGATTACTTTTTTGCGCAATTGCACACAATTTTTAGATGGCTCACTTATGCTCAGCTTAGGTTTAGCGTTGTTTGCAAATAAGAAGAACCATAATCCAAAAATAACCCCAATTGATATAAGAGATGCGCAGATAATAGCAACAATAGCTTTTTTGTCACTTAGCAACGAGCTATTTAAATCATTGTCAGATGATCCAAAAATATTTTCTTGCTCGTATTGCGCAGGATTGCTAAAAGAATCCAAATCGCTAGTCGTTTGATATCTATCATCATTGTCTTCCATATTATGAAGATTATTACAAACTTTTGATATTTTTTAGCTACATATAAAAGCATAATTACAAAACATCAATTTATAATTATATTTACAAAAAAAGAACATAAATTAACATAACTTCTTTTCTTTGTTCATATGCGTTGATATGCTGAACACGTTCGAACAAGAACGAACATACACATGATTAACCCAGAGGAAAACCATGAAGAAACATATATTCGCATCTTGCGCATGTGCAGCAATGATTTGCTCATTAATACCAGCTCAGCAAGCCATTGCTAGCGAAGAATTAAACACAGGGTCAACGCAGCAAAAGGAATCTGTTGCGACTAATCCAGAAAACAAAGAAAACAAAGAAAACACACTAAACACTTGGCATGAAGCAAAATATCGGGGATTCTTTGACCCAACTCCTACTGGGCTAAAGTGGAAGTTTGACGAATCCACTAATACTCTTGAAATATCAAAAATTAACGGAACAGATTTTGCATCTGGCTCAATTGAAAAGATTATTTCGTCTAATAATAACAATCCAGATGGCGTAAATCTTGATACATCTAAAGTCAAAGTCATAAATATTGTTCAATCAGGCGATCAAACTGAAAATGCTGGAAAAATCCAACTAGGAAACGGTGCTAGCAAGCTGTTTTCAAACTTTGCAAATCTAGAAACAATAAACAATTTGGATTTATTTGACACTTCTAATGTAGAAGATATGTCTGGAATGTTTTCTTCAACACCTAAGTTAAAAAACATTAATGGCACTAAAGACTGGGATACAAGCCGCGTAACAGATATGAGCAGCCTGTTTGAAGATAGCGGAATAAGCAGCATAAATCCAATATCTAACTGGGATGTTAGCCACGTTGAAAACATGCAGCTAATGTTTAGAAACACAAAAAATTTGCGCACAGTTCACGGACTAGACGAAAAGTGGAACACTAGCAACGCTACAGACATGACTAGCATGTTTGAAGGCGGCGCAATTGAATCTGCAGACGGCATTAGAAACTTTAAAACTCGCAATGTTCATCATATGAGCAACATGTTCTACCAAGCAAAGAATCTTTCAAACGTTAAGGGAATTACTTGGGACAACACCTACTGCGATGAAGCAACTGGAATGTTTGCAGAAAGCGGATTAACAACTACCGAAGGCCTAGAAGTGTTTACAAACGACCATCTTGCTTCAATGGGAAGAATGTTTATGAACGCCAACAAGCTAGAAGACATTAAAGCGCTTGAAAATTGGGATATTAGCAACACTAACGACATTGGCAGAATGTTTACTGGAACAACCTCACTTAAAGAAGCTAATCTTGGAAAATGGAAAACTTCTTATGTTGGAAACATTATTGGCCTTTTTGAAAACAGTGGCGTTAAAAAGATAACTGGCTTAGAAAATTGGGATACAAAAAATGTTTGGAATATGGGAAAAGCATTTTCAAATACTACTAATTTAACGCAAATACCAGGAATCGAAAAATGGAACACTTCTAGCGCAACAGATATGAACGATATGTTTGCAAAGTCTTCGGTAACTTCGCTAGATATTTCTAATTGGGATTTAACGCAGGCTCTTAATGGTCAAACTGGTTCATCAAATAACGGCGTTAGGAACATGTTTGGCGGCAGCAAAATCGATGATATTACTATTCCATCTGGAGTGGATCTTAAGCAAACAAATCTTTCGGCACTTACTGATATTTGGAAAGAAGCAAGCGCACAAGATGGAAATCTTCGCATTAAACAAGATGGATTCTCAAATAGTGCAAAAGAATTAATAGAAAATAACGCAAAAGCAGACAAAGAAAAGACCCCTAGAAGATTCTTGCGCGGATACTTTATGGCTGCAATAAAGCACGGCGATGCTAGTATTAGTTGCTTGGTTAATACAAATGGAAAGAATAATTTTGTTGATGCAATTGTTAATTGCCAAGATAAAGACAGCAAAATAGTTGATTTCCGAAATCTAGATAAAGAAAATGCAAACAAAAAATTAGCTACACTACTTGGCTTACAAGATGAAATAGTTACGGCTTGGAACAATGGTGACTCTGATTTTGGCTCAGATTTAAAAAATCTTGATTTAAGTAAAGATTTTAATTTGACTGTTAAAACAACTGTTAAAACTCAAAGCACTCAAACAGAAGATCCAAGCGTTGTTGAGCCTAGTGCAGATGAATCTTTAGACTCTAATTCGGATTCTAATTCGGATTCTGAATCTAATTTGGATTCTGATTCTGGTTACAGTTTGCTCAGGTTATATAGATTATTAGCTGCGTTCAATCAAAATGACTACAGTTATAGCAGTTATTATCAAGCTAGTGCTGCTGCAAAAACATACGCTGCACAACCACAGAAGGTTGTAGAATCTAATGTTGCAGAACCTAAGGCTGAAGAAACTAAGGTTGCAGAATCAGCTCAATCGCAACAAGAAAATCAGGATACTTCTTACAAAGCAGAAATCGCCAATAAAACTGCAGAAAATAAGAAGCAGACCGAGCCAAGCAGCAACTCAAGCAGCAATAAGGCTGATTCCAAAGATTTGCAAAGCAATGATTCTAAAGAAAATGATTCTAAGGAAGACAATTCTAAAGATGAAGATTCAAGCAAAAGCGTAAACAAAAAGAAGAGCGCACTAAAAAATAACAGCTCTAGTGCAAAACCAGCTTCTTCAAATAAGAATACGAATGTACTAATGATTGGTGCATTAGCTGTATTTGTTGTTGCAATTGCTGGAATTGCAACCTTTGTTTTAAAGAAAAACTAAAACATTTGCAATAATTTTCCGCAAAATGTTGTACTACACACCGTGTTTTGCAACATTTTGCGGAAAATTTTAAGATTTTTTATTAAGCGCCATACTTAAGCGCCATATTGAAGAAGATATTTAGCAGCGCGATCTGCCAACTGCTGATTCATTACAGCTTCGCCGTTTGAATTACTAATGCTCTTAGCAGCATCAAAAATCTCACGAACGTTTGCAATTGGAAGCACTGGGAATCCAAACTCTTGCTCTACAGCTTTTACTGCAGAAAGCTCACTATCTTTAGTGCGCTCCATTCTATCCACTGCCAAAATCAAGCCAACAACTTCCACATCTGCTTCTGCTTTAAGCTTTGGCAAGACTTCTCGAACTGCGGTTCCAGCAGTCATAACGTCGTCAACTAGCAGCACTTTCATACCGTCTTTTAGCGGCTTTCCAACCATCATTCCGCCGTCACCATGGTCTTTTCTTTCTTTTCTATCAAAAGTAAAACCAACTGGCATATTGTAATTATTAGTTAAAGCAATAGACGTAGAAACAGCCAAAGGAATACCTTTATATGCAGGACCAAAAACCGTGTCGATATTGCTAGAAAGAACACCATCTTTGATTGCAGCAACAATTCTTTGAGCGTAATAATCGCCAAGAGAAGCGATTTTACTGCCGTCATCAAAAGCTCCAGCGTTAATAAAGTAAGGCGATTGGCGACCAGACTTAAGCGTAAAATCACCAAATTTAAGTGCGCCTGAATCAAGCAAAAACTTTGTAAAATCCTCGTGTAATTGTGCCATAATATTCTCCTTATTAAATTTAGTAAAACCTTATTAGCAAATCCTATTTACTTATTTTTACTTATTAGCGCCAAGTTATTAGCGCCAAGTTTTGCCTTCTTTAAGCAAAGACGCAAGCTTTGGCCTAGAATCAAGCAAATCATCCAACTCGCGCGCAATGCGAATTGGAGCAGTAGGATCCACAAGAGCCGCAGCCCCTACCTCTACAGCATTAGCGCCAGCATACAAGTATTCCAAAGCTTTCTCTCCAGAATCAATGCCTCCAATACCAATGATTGGAATATCTGGCATAGCTTGACGAACTCGCCAAACAAATCCAAGCCCAATTGGGAAGATTGCAGGGCCAGAAACACCGCCCGTTCGGTTTGCAATAATCGGCTCGCCCGTTTTAATATCAATACGCAAACCAACCAAAGTATTAATCATGCTAAGAGCGTCTGCACCAGCATCAACAGCAGCCTTGCAAATCGATACAATATCTGTAACATTTGGCGTCATTTTTACAATCATTGGCTTGTTTGTCATTGCGCGAAGTCGCTTAATTAAGCGATGAAGAGCCACAGGGTCTGTTCCCACACTCATGCCACCATGAGTTACATTCGGGCAGCTAACATTAATCTCCAGCATGTCTGCCGAGGAATCCGCAAGCTTTTCAACAACTTGAGCATAATCATCGTCACTGTGGCCAGCAACGTTAGTAATCACAAGCGCTCCAAGCTTTTTTAACTTCGGCAACTCGTCTACCAAATAGTGGTCAACTCCAGGATTTTGCAAGCCAACAGCATTTACCATTCCAGAAGGCGATTCCGCAGTGCGCGGAGCAGGATTTCCTTGCCACGGAACTGGAGAAACTCCCTTAGTGCAAATTGCTCCAAGCTGGCTTACATCGTAAAAGTGCGCGCAAGCTGCAAGCTGGAACGTTCCAGAAGCTGTTCCAACCATGTTTTTCCACTCAACGCCTGCAACTTTAGTTGAATGCTTCCAAACGTGGCTTGTGTCAAATCCAAGATTTTGCGCATTATTTTTCGCGTTTTCTAAAGCGTTATTTGTTTCGTTGCTCATATTCTTTCCTTTATTCCCATCCCAATCTCTGTGAGTCAAATACTGGGCCTTCGTTGCAAACCTTAAGTCTTCCTTCTAATGTGTCTACAACACAAGCAACACAAGTGCCATATCCGCAACCCATTCTGGCTTCTAAGCTTAGCTGACATTTAACATTACGCTTATGTGCCCAATGAGCTACAGCTTTCATCATTGGCATTGGCCCGCAAGAAAGAATAACAGTAGGCAAATCGCCATTAAAATCAAAATGATTTTCTTGCTCTAGCTCATTAAGCAAAGTAATAACCGTACCTTGCGTATTGCTAATGCTATAAACGTTATCAACGTATTCCTTCATAAATGAGTCAGCAAAATGATTATCTCTGTATCCAAGAACTGCCGTAACCTTGCAATTCTTATTCTTTGAAATAGCCTGCGCCGCACAAATCAAAGGAGGAACACCTAATCCTCCGCTTACAAGAACATAGTGAGCCGGCTTAGAAATATCAAAGCCCAATCCTAATGGTCCTAAAGCGTCTACAGTATCTCCTGCTTTAAGCTGCGCAAACTCGGCAGTGCCCTTACCAATCACAGCAAAAATAAGAGTAAATGTATCTCCATCAACGCTTGCAACGCCAAATGGCCGAGGAAGCATAGTTGTAGAATCTGGGGAATACAAGTTAACAAATTGCGCAGGAGTTGCCGTTTTAGCAATAGCATCATCGCGTAAAACTAAGCGGTACACACCTTCGTCAAGCTTTTGATTATCAAGCACTTCTATTGGGCGCCTTCCTAAAAGACGGCTATATTTGGGCTTGCTGGACTCCTCATTCGAATAGTCAAAAGAGCTTTCACTCAGCGTAGTTGTAACGCTTCTGGAAGATTTTTGAGTTTGAATAAACATGCCATCTCTCATGTATTTGCCCTATCTTGTTTAGTGTGTAACTTTATTTGTTTAGCTTTATTTATGTATTTTCGCTTGTAATTTGTAACTTGTTATTATTTATAGATTATATTCACATTTATTTAGCTATATTCACCTATAAACCGCCTGACGTAAATCATCTCGCATATTAATAGCCGCGCGAGCAGAAGAATCTGCAACAATATCTAGAATGTCATCTAAAGAAATCGAAGATTCATGCTTTTTATACGATTCGCAATTCTTCCAAGAGCCAATAATCCCGCGAGAAGAGTTTACTATAGCACCACTTCCATCTTTATCAAACATTCCAGCAACATCTTGAGCTGTTCCGCCTTGCGCTCCGTAGCCTGGGACCAAAAAGAAAGTATGTGGCATAATTTCGCGCAAATGCTGGCCTTCTTGCGGATGCGTTGCTCCGACCACTGCTCCAACTCTAGAATATCCGTGATTTCCAACGTTTGAAGCACCCCAGTTTTCAATCAACTCAGCAACATGCTCGTAAAGTGGCCTATTGTCTTCCACAACAAGCTCTTGCAACTCTTTGCTAGAAGGATTAGATGTGCGCAAAAGCACAAAAATGCTTTTATTGCGCGCAATTGCTTCGTTTATAAAAGGCTCAACGCCATCCGAACCCATATATGGATTTACGGTAAGCGAATCCTCATGCCAAAAATCCTTGGCGCTAGCAGTTTTTAGAAGATTAACCAAAGACTCGTCAAAATTATAAGAATCATCTTTAAAATACGAATCAAGATTAGCAAAACCTCGCAAATGTGCCGCATACTGGCCTGCAGTAGAGCCAATATCTCCACGCTTTGCATCTCCAATAACGATTAAACCTTTGGATTTAGCATAATCGCAAGTCATTGTGTACGTGTCGATTCCAGCAGGACCAAGTGCCTCGTACATTGCAATTTGTGGCTTAACAGCTGGAACAATATCGCAAATCGCATCAATAATTGCACGATTAAACTCAAAATAGGCAGCAGCAAGCAAAGTTGGCAAAGCCTCTTCACTTTCCACCTCTTGCAAAACTTCATCTGCTAAGCCGCTTAAAATTTGCGCAGGCAAAATACCAGGCTTTGGGTCTAAGCCAACAACCGTAGGATTTTGCTTTGCGCCAATCGCCTCTACTAACTCGTCCATTTTGCTCCCATTATCTATATTTTTACAACTACAACTTACAAATATGCTTGATTAAATACGTAACTACATTCTAGAAAACGCAATTTGCGATCCAATAATAGTTGCCACTGGCCTGCCCTTTAATTGCCATCCATCAAATGGCGTATTTCTAGCTTTCGAATGGAACAAGTTCGAATCTACACTCCACTTTTCACTCATGTTAATCAGCACTAAGTCAACGTTTTCTGGGTGCTCCGTGTTGCTTAATCGCAACGTGCGCCTAATTGCACATTTGGAAGAAACATTTAGCAAAGCCGAAATATCTGTAGAACGCCTACTCATTAATTGTCTAGGATTAACAGACATGAGTTCAATTAAATGCTTATCGTCTGTATAACCTGCCTCCACAAGAACTTTTCTACAAACCGCATAAGCACATTCTAGGCCAATAATGCCATTAGGTGCGCTCGCAAAATCGCCAGCCTTATCTGCAGCTGTGTGCGGAGCATGATCCGTTGCAATCATGTCTATAGTTCCATCTGCGATTGCAGCAAGAGTCGCCTGCCTATCTGCTTTAGATCTAAGCGGAGGATTCATTTTTGCATTAGCGCCATACTTTAAAACATCTTCATCACAAAGAGCAACATAGTGCGGAGCTGTTTCGCAAGTAATGGGCAAACCTTCCTTCTTTGCTTTGCGAATTGCCTCAAACGCAGCCGCAGTACTCACATGCTGGAAGTGAACATGAACGCCGCTAACTCTTGCAGCATCAATATCTCGCTTAACAATCGCAAGTTCCGTAGAAGCAGGAATTCCGCCAACGCCTAAAATTTTAGCCACTGGCCCTTCGTTTACAGAACCAGAATCATGATGCTCGCAATGTTCAACAAAAGGCAAGCCCGTTTGCTTTGCGATTTTTAGAACGTCTTGCAAAATCGGCTCTGGAACCGCAGCACCATCGTCGCTAATAGCAGTTACAGGATGCTTCTTCATTGGAGACGTTTTTTGACTATCTTCGACTCCAGGAACATACTTTTTCCACAGATTAACATTGCTAGGCTCAAGTCCACTTCTGCCAACAGATGCACAAACGCTTAAATCGTAGCGAACTGGCAGTTTTACGCCGTAGATACAACCGTATCTTTGCAAGTAATCAATCACATTTTCTACATCAAAAGGAGCATCATTCCAAGGCTCGCCGTCAACTGCAGGAATCGTATTTGGCATAATCAAAACCTGCGTGTAGCCACCTGCAGCAGCCGCATTGCCGCCAGTTGTCATCGTCTCCTTATCTGTTTGCCCAGGATCCCTAAAATGCACGTGTGGATCGGCAAAACCAGGAGCAACAATCCAATCGCTTGCATCAATTTCGCCATCAATCCGCGCATTTGGCTCTATTAAAGCATCTTGACGCACACCATCTACGATTAAATCGATGCGCTCGCTAGTATCCCAAACTGCAATATTTTGCAAAGTTAAGGTTCGAGAGTTATTCATGTTACTCCTAGTTCGCTCAAGGTTTTAAGTTATTTTAAATTATTTTAGATTATTTTATGCCAAATTCTAATCAGCTTATGCCGCTTCGTCACAATACAAGCAGCGATACACATTTGAGCCAGAATCATCCTTATAGAACTTTTTGACTAATGTTAATTCGCTATTTGTTATGCAACGAATATTAGGGCATTTAAGATCTTTAGGCGCATTCTTATCTTCTTTATGAACACGAGGATTAGCCAGCGAAATTCCACTGGCATCGTAAGCTTGCGATTCGTCTTTAGGAACGTTCACAAAATCTGTTGGCTCATAGCCCAAAAGCTCATCTCCAAGAACCGAGCTTTCTAACGCCATTCGCATAAGCATACCATTTTTAACCTGCTCAAAGTATGCCGCACGAGGATCCGCGTCAACGTCAACCGCAATCTCATTAATTCTAGGAAGTGGGTGAAGAACAGCCGTATTAGGCTTTGCTTTTTGCAATTTTTCTTCCGTCAAAATGTAAGTATCTCTAAGTCGCAAATATTGATCTCTGTCTGTAAAACGCTCTTCTTGCACGCGAGTCATGTAAAGCACGTCCAAGCTGCCAATCACTTCCATTAAGTCGCGAGTTTCTTCGTAAGAGCACGATTCGGTTGCATTTATGCGATCAATAACATATTGCGGAGTTTTAAGCTCGTCTGGACTAATCAGCACAAAATGAACGTTTCCAAAACGGCACAAAGTTTCAATAAGCGAGTGAACTGTGCGGCCGTACGTTAAGTCTCCGCAAAGCCCAACTGTTAAATTGTTAAGCCTGCCAAATCGCGCAAGAATAGTTGCCAAATCTGCAAGGGTTTGTGTAGGATGCATGTGGCCGCCGTCTCCAGCATTAATTACTGGCGTGCTCACAGCTTGCGTTGCTACAAAAGCGGCGCCTTCCTTAGGGTGACGCATTGCTACAACGTCTACATAGTTTGACACCACTCTTAACGTGTCGCTAACTGTTTCTCCCTTGCTTGCGCTAGAAAGCTGAGCGCCTGCAAAGCCAATCACCTTGCCGCCTAAGCGAAGCATTGCTGTTTCAAAGCTTAATCGTGTGCGCGTACTCGGCTCATAAAAAAGAGTGGCCAACACTCTGCCATCGCAAGTGTGGGCCACTTCTTTTCTGTGCGAATCAATGTATCGCGCTTTATCTAAAAGCATTCGTATTTGTGCTGTGGAAATATCGTCTAAAGTAACCACGCTTTTGCCTGCTAACGATTGAGCAATTGCGCAACGAGAAAAAACTTGATTGGAAGAATCAGAAAATGCGTTCGTCATAATAGAACCGCTTACCTTTCGCTAGTTGGCAAACGGCCGCGATTGTGCGCGACCTCCACGATTTTACTGATTATCATTGACGAATATGCGATTCGGAGTGGCGTATATTCGTTACCACAAAATGCAACAATTAAATGCAAAAATTGAACAAAAAATTAGTAAATCAAATTAAAAATCATTTTATTCATCGGCCATAGAAAATACGAGACATTACATCTCGGCATTGACGCATAACCGCCATTAAATCGTTTTCAAATACCCTACCCTGGTTTGGATCGTAGCCAAGATAAGTTGCGATTCCACCCAAAGAATACGAGTCCGTTGGAATAACATCGGCGCGCTCTAAGGAACCAGACCACAAGAAGTTTGCATTTCGCACCGCAGAACACATATGCCAGCAGCGTTCCAACACATCAGCATCTTCTAAATCAATCAAATGTGATTCTTTAAGCGCTTTCAACGCTTGCATTGTGCCAACTGTACGCAAAGACTCGTATTTTCCAGCGTATTGCAATTGCAAAAGCTGAACAGTCCACTCAACATCGCTTAAACCGCCGCGGCCAAGCTTTAAATGCCTATCTCTACTAACACCTCTTGGCAAACGCTCTGCTTCCATACGAGCTTTAAGCTTACGAATTTCCGCCACTTGCGATTCACTAAGCGGCTCTGCCGAATAACGCAAATCGTTTACCACTCCACTTAGCAAAGAATCCGCCAACTCTTTGGATCCTGCAGCAAAACGCGCACGTAAAAGCGCTTGATTCTCCCACGTACTAGCCCACTTTTTGTAATAATGCTCGCAAGATTCTAGCGAGCGCACAAGAGGACCATCTTTGCCTTCTGGGCGCAAATCTAGATCAACCATGATTTTTGGCTCTAAAGTAAGAGGACCTTGCAAAATATTTCGCAATACATCTACGGTTGTCTGCGCAAAACGATGAGACAAATCAGAACTAGAATCAGAGGCAACTTCGCTACTGCAATCATCTTCTGTAGGCTTATAAACAACCATCATGTCTGCGTCCGAACAGAAGTTAACTTCTCTGCCCCCGTAACGACCCAAAGCAATAATTGCAATCGAAGCTTTACTGCTGCCTAAGCCCATTTTATAAGCAGAATCTTTCATAGACCACTGCAAAGCAGCATCAAGCACGGCATCAAACACATCGCTCATCGCTTGCATCGAAGTATCATCATCAATAAGCCCACACATCCAAGCAAGAGCTACTCGCTCGATTTCTTGCCGTCTTAAAGCGCGCAGAGACTGAGCAAAATCCGCAATACTGCTTGAATATCTTGCAACCATTGCGTGCGTTTGCATATCTAAGCTTCCTCTATCTCGTGCAGAAAGCGCAGAATCGTCTCCAAGCCACGTAATCGACTGCATTGATTGCATCATTGCGTCGCCTAAATAACGTGAATCAGACAAAACGTGGCAAAGCCTACGAGCTGCACTAGGAGAATCACGCAAAAATCCTAAGTACGTGTTTTTTCCGCCAAAGCGTTCGGAAAGTCGCCTAAAAGCAAGCAAACCCATATCTGGGTTTTGGCCCTCTCCAAGCCATTTTAAGACTGCTGGAAGAAGAATCCTGTGAATTTTAGCCGCACGCGAAAGCCCTTCTGTAAGCGCCTCAACATGCATTTGTGCAGCCTTTGAGTCTGCAAAACCGATTGACGCAAAACGCGCTCTAGCAGCATTTGCAGAAAGAACAATAGGATCCGCATCTGTTTGTGCATTAATAGGCAGCATTGGACGGTAGTAAATATCTTTATGCAAGTGCCTAATTTCCCTACGTGCTTTATCAAATCGCGCAACAAGCTCTTCTGGCGTAAGCCTAACGGCTCTAGCAAGACGCCTTATTTGACTATTATCGTTAAGTTCTTCTGCACTAATACTTCTTGCGCGGTCTAAACCACCATTGCCATGAGCGCCTAAATCAGGGAATAAATGCGTTCGCTGCATATTCCACATTTGCTGGCGGTGTTCTAGTACACGCTCAAAACGGTAATGTTCTGCCAAAATTGCAGCTTGCGATCTAGAAACGTATCCTCCAGCAGACAAAGCATTAAGCGCACTAAGCGTATCTTTAACTCGAAGAGACTGGTCTTCACTTCCATGCACAAGTTGCAGCATTTGCACAGTAAATTCAACATCGCGCAAGCCACCTCGCCCAAGCTTCATATCCAGGTCTCGCTGCGATGCTGGAATCAAGGATTCTACACGCTGACGCATATGCTGGCAATCTGCAACAAAATGTTCGCGGCCAGACGCCTTCCAAATAAAAGAATCCGCCATTTTTCTGTATTCGTTTCCAAGTTGCACATCTCCAGCCGCTGGTCTTGATTTTAAAAGCGCCTGAAATTCCCAGCTACTTGCCCACTTTTCGTAGTATTCTCTATGAGATTCTAACCGCCTAACAAGTGGACCGTCTTTACCTTCTGGCCTAAGTGCAGTATCAATCTGCCACAATGGCGGCTCCGTGCAACCAATAACAATAGATTGGCAAACTTTTTGTAAAACCATTGCAATCGAGCAGGCTGTTCTAATCGCCTCATCTTGGCTAACACCTTTAGATGGCTCAGCAACGTAAATTAGATCAATATCGGAAACGTAGTTTATTTCTTGCGCTCCCAATTTTCCCATTGCGATTATTGCAAATCTGCAGCAACACGATCCCGAAACCTGCCCGCGCGCAATAGCAAGCGCTGCCTCTAAAGCAGCATCAGCCGCATCGGACAGCTTGCGACTTATATCTGGCTGCAATTCTACAGGATCTGCGCTCGCTAAATCGTATGCCATAATCGCAGCAACATGCTGACGATATCTTTCTCTAAGAGCATAAACTGCCTGCGCAAATCCCATTGAGCTTATAGGAACACTGCACGAGTCACCGCTTTTATCAGCATTTTCTACAGCATCTTCCTCATCAGCTGTAGCCTTCCCATTAGCTGTATCATTCCCATTAGATTCAGCTACTTTAATATCGGCATCTTTAGCACTAACAACAGTTGCCCTATAAGCTTGAATAGCCTCTAGCAAGTCTAAAACACGCTCTTCTAAAGTCATGTGCAATAGATGATTTGGATCGTTTGCTGCCGCGTTTATTAAGCAAGGATGCGTTCGCATTAGCATTGCAAATGCTTTAGACGCTCCAATAACCTGCATTAAAGACGCAAGCGGGCTTGTTATTAGCGAATTATTAGAGCTTTGAGCAATTTTTTGAACAACTTTTTGCTGGTCTTGGCAAATGTCTTTAAAAGCCAAAATTGCATAATCTGGATCTTCTACTCTTTTTATGCTTTCTAAAATTTTTAGAGCATTTAGCGAGTTGTCTTCACAATTTTTGCAAACATCTTCTATAGTTTTACGAGCAGATTCTGGGCGCGCAAATCCAGCTTTAACTAAGCTTCTATACGATAAATCGCAGTTTTTATCGTCACTAGAATCTTGATTTTCACTTTGTGTAGAATCGCCAGCTAAAGCGCCAGAAAACCTACCAATCAAGTTTCCACTCACAGCGCCACTATTGCCCGTTTGATTGCTCATAACGCCACTGTACATTGTGGTGCCGTCCAATAAGATTTTGCACAGCACCACACGCACAAATTACACAATTTTGGTAAAAAGCGGCTTAACGTTTGACCAAATGCTTCTAGTAACACCAGGACGATTCATTGTATACAAGTGTATTCCGTCTACTCCTTGCGCAACTAAATCGTTAATCTGCTGAGACGCAAATATGCTTCCAGCGTCTTGCAAAACTTCTGGGTTGCTTCCCCAGCGTTCCATCATTGCTAAAACAGGCTCGGTTATTGCAGAAGAACACATTTTTGTCATTCTCTTAACCTGATTTGCGTTTACAACAGGCATTACTCCAGCTTCAATCGGAACGTTAATTCCAGATTTTCTAGCTAAATCCCTAAATCGCAAGAAGTCATCGTTATTGTAAAAAAGTTGCGAAATCAAATGAGTGACTCCTGCATCAACTTTTTTCTTTAGATTATCGATGTCTTCTTGCAAAGTAGCAGATTCGGGGTGCTTTTCGGGGTAGCATGCGCCAAAAATAGGCAAATCAGGGCGCTGCGTGCGAATATAAGCAACTAAATCGCTGGCATGGTTAAACACGCCAGCAGCATCCTGACCTTCAATAACGTCTCCACGCAAAGCCAAAATGCCACTAACACCTGCCTTGTCGAACAACTCTAATGCTTCGTCAACATCATCATAATTTAGGTATCTTGCTGTTAAATGTGCAACAGCTTTAATACCGTATTCCGATTGAATTGTGTTGGCAATTCTAGCAGTAGCAGTTCGATCCGAAGATTTTCCAGTTCCATAAGTTACAGATATAAAATCTGGATCCAATCCCCTTAAGCCATCTAAAGTGTCGTAAATCGTACCTATTGGAGATGTTCTTTTAGGTGGAAACACTTCTAGCGAAAACTTTGGTTTATAGGTCATTTCAAACCGCCACCCAATTCGCTTCTAACCTTTTTGGCTGCAGAAACAAGATTTTGCAAGCTAACCCACGTTTCTGCATTGCCTCGTGTTTTCAAGCCGCAATCTGGGTTAATCCACAGTTTATTAGCTGGCATTTTGCGCAAAATCTCGTGAATTCTGTTAACAATCTCCTCTTCGCTAGGAACACGAGGAGAGTGAATGTCGTAAACACCAGGGCCAGCTTCTGTTTCAAAGTTTGCGTCATGAATAGCGTCCAAAACAACTAAATCTCCACGCGAAGCCTCAAACGATATTACGTCTGCGTCCATTGCGTCAATGTCTTGAATAATGTCGTTAAACTCCGAATAGCACATATGTGTGTGAATCTGCGTAGTAGCAGCCACAGCAGAATGTACAAGACGGAAAGCCGCAATAGCCCAGTCCAAATACTTCTTATGCCAATCCGAACGCCTAAGCGGCAACTTTTCACGCAAAGCAGCCTCATCGATTTGAATTACGCGAATTCCAGCACGCTCTAAGTCTAAAACTTCATCTCGTATAGCAAGAGCCAGCTGCTGCGTTTGCTGCTCGTGGGTAATATCTTCGCGAGGCCAAGACCAGTTAAGAATCGTTACAGGCCCCGTTAGCATGCCTTTCATAACATGATTTGTGCGGCTTTGGGCATACGCGCTCCACTCTACCGTGATTGGCTGTGCTCTAGAAACATCACTCCAAACAATTGGAGGCTTTACGCAGCGAGTTCCATAAGACTGCACCCAAGCATTCTTGGTAAACTTAAATCCGTGCAAATGCTGGCCAAAGTATTCCACCATGTCGTTTCGCTCAAATTCGCCATGCACAAGAACGTCTAGGCCAATGCTCTCCTGGTGTTCTATGCACTCGTCTATTTGCTTGCCAATAAATGCGTTGTATTCTTCTTTACTAATTTCGCCTTTTCTAAAAAGCGCTCGAATCGACCTTATCTCTTTTGTTTGAGGGAAGGATCCGATAGTTGTTGTAGGCAAATCAGGCAATCCCAATGCTTCTTTTTGCAATTTTTGACGCTCAGCGCGAGCTGGCTTTCGCTCAAAATCTTCTGGCTTAAGGCTTGAGATTCGCGCTTTAACACTTTCGTCTGTCTTTACTCTAGATCCGTCGAATAATGCTTGATTTTGCGCTAATTCCTCGCTATTTTTAAGCTCATCATCATTCAAAACGCAAAGTTTAGCAATTTCGCTTACTTCCTTCAATTTTTCTACAGCAAACGCAAAATGCTTTAATACGTCTTCACCAAGCTCTTCTCCATTCGTGCTAAATGGAACGTGCAAAAGAGAGCATGCAGTAGAAACAGCTATGCGATTAGTAACATTTTTTTGCAAAGCGTCTAATAAGCCAAGACTTTGTGCGTAATCATTTTTCCAAATGTTTCTACCATTAACAATTCCTGCAAAAATAGTGGTTTTCTCGTTCACTCCATATTCTTGCAAAGCTTCAAGGTTTTCCTCTTTGCCTTCTACAAAATCCAAGCCAATTGCGTCAAACGCTAAATCGTTTACAGTTTTATAGGAGTCTAAAATATTGCCAAAGTATGTATTAAGCAAAATCTTAACGCTGCTTGCGTTTTCAGCGTTTTCAAGCCTGCTTTCTAGAATCGGCTTATATAAATCGCTAAAAATCTTTAAATCGCCATCTTCTTTATCTAAACACAAGTATGGTTCGTCAAATTGCAACCACTTTGCTCCAAGACTTGCAAATCGTTTTACAATATTGCAATATGCTTCTGCTAATGCTTCAATCGTTTCTTTGTTTGGCTCTAATTCCTGAGCTTGTGGATTGCGAGCAAGCTTTAAGAAGGTGTATGGGCCAATCAACACTGGCTTTGTTTCAATTCCAAGATCTTTTGCTTCATTAAACTCGTCAAATGGCTTTGTACCAACTAAACGCAAATCTTGTGGATTTTCAACTTCTGGAACAATGTAGTGATAGTTGGTTGTAAACCACTTCTTCATTGGAAGAGCCGTAACGTCTCCAAAGCTCCCTTGATACCCGCGCGCTATTGCAAACAGTGTATCTTCTGCATTTTCAAACTCTAGCTTTTTGTATCTTTCTGGCACTGCGCCAAGCAGGATTGCCGTATCTAACATTTGATCGTAGTAGCTAAAATCATTGCTTGGTATGAGTTCTATTCCAGCTTCTGCCTGAATCTTCCAATGCTTTTTGCGCAAGTCTTTTGCAACTTGTCTTACTTCTTCTAGCGTTGCGTCTTTTTTCCAATAGCGTTCAATAACTTTTTTAAGCTCGCGATTGGCGCCAATCCTTGGGAAACCCTGTACGGACGTTAGAACGGTATGCATATATCCTCCAAAAAAAATCAATAACCTGATTCAGCCTAGCAAACATTTGGCCTAATGGGGTCATCAACTATTTGGGGGTGTCGTTATAACCTGAATTTATATGCGTATTTTATGCGGATTTTATACAGATTTTATACAGATTTCCGCGTATTTTACTCAAAATCTTTTGGACTTATAACGCCCAGGGCTTTTGCTCCTCGAAGTCCGCAGGTTGTAAAAGGCGTTTCAGATACTAGAACAACAATCGAAGCATTGGAAAGTCCAAGTCGCATTGTTCCTAAAACATCTGGGTCTGAATCGGCGGAAGAAAGCCATTGTGCAGCCATCGACATTGTTGGCTCATGGCCTATAATCATTGTTATTCTAGATTCACTCCTAATAGCACAAAGCTCATCCATTACGGATTGCATTCCGCCATCATATAAGCTTTTTCTTGATGCGACTATTGGCGAATCTCCAAATTTTTTAAGCATTTTTTGCATTGTTTGTTCGCTGCGATTCGCGCTTGAACAAACAATATAATCTGGAACAAGCTTTAAAGATTGCAAGCCTTTTGCCATTATTTTTGCTTGTTTTAAGCCTTTATCGCTAAGGTCTCTTCCCCAATCGTCTCCCATTGTTGGCGGATGTGCTTTTGCGTGGCGCATTAGTAACAACACATATTTTGCGTGCTTTACTTTTTTAGCAATTTTCTTGATTGACGCCGCCATTTTAATCTCCTACAGTCTTCGGTTAAGCCTTGTTGGACTTTGGATTTTGGTTAGGTAACTGTGCTATTTGCGAGTCTAAATCTTTTAAAACTTTTCTAAGTTTTCTATCGGATATATCTCTAAGAGATAAGTCTTCTAACTGTTCTGCGCGCTCTTCGGGTGTTAAAGCATCAATATCGCTAACAGTATCTTTTGTAGCACGCTCGCGCTTTTTTAGCGCATTAAATCCTTGTGCCATTGCGCGCGAAATAACCAAAAAACCAGTATGACCTATCATTGCATGATCTGGTCTAACTGCTAAATCTTGAGCTTTCCAAGTTCTTTCTAACGTTTCTTGAATCTCTGGCTCTGTCCAAACTCCCGAAGCACGCAAACTTTGTGCCATTCTAGACATTTGCGTTGTAGTTGTTACGTACGCAACCAATACGCCACCTGGAGCAATAACTCTATAAGCCTGTTCAAGCCTGTTCCAAGGATCAAGCATATCTAACATAATGCGGTCAAAATAGCCTTCTGGAAGTGATTTTGCTACTGAATCAAAATCTCCAGTTAAAAGATTCCACCATTTTGGTTTTTCACCATAGTAAATCGTTGCGTTTAACTGCGCGATTCTAGCAAAATCAGGCCTAAGCTCTATTGTTGTAAGCTCACCACTTTGCCCAACCGCATCTAAAAGACTTAAGCTCATTGCCCCAGAGCCTGCTCCCGACTCTAAAACGCGCATTCCAGAGCGAATATCTCCTAAAGAAATCACTTGTGCAATATCTTTTGGATACATGATTTGAGCGCCTCTTGGCATGGATAAAACGTAATCCGTCAATCGCGGACGCATAACTACATAATCCCATCCGCCTATTGCGCGCGCTGCCATCCATGGCTTGTTTGATTCTTTAGATGCATCAACTGGCTTATTGCTCTGCTCAAAATCTCGTTTTGTGCTAACTGTTGTTACTACAACGCCTTGAGTTTTGCCAATAACATCATCGTGCAAAATAATGCCATGCTCAGTTTGTGTAACTCCGCCTTTAGTAAGCTGCGCTGTGATTCGCTTGCCTTTTCTATCGGTGAATTGGATTTTTTCACCAACTTGCAAAGCTCCTCTACGCGTATAGCTTTCGTACACAAAACACCTCGCTTGTTTTTAATATGACTTTTATATTATAAGCTAACGGTTGTAAGTGGCATTGCTGAATCGATTGCAAAATCTGGAGCAGATGGACGAACGCCTGCTTCCACCAAATTCACGCCAAGCATTGCCACCATTGCTCCATTATCTGTGCAAAGCTTCAATTCCGGCAAACGAACTTCGATTCCATGCTCTTTGCCTTGCTCTAAAAGATGCTCTCTCAGTTGCGAGTTTGCGGAGAATCCGCCACCAATCAGCAGCGTTTTAGAACCATACTGTTCGCAACCCATCATGGCTTTGCGCGAAAGAACATCTGCAACCGAGTTTGCTAAAGATGCGCAAACGTCGTCAATTGGTACTTCTAAGCCTTGTGCTTGGCGAGCTTCTACCCAACGCGCAACAGCTGTTTTTACTCCCGAAAAACTAAAGTCGTAAGGGTGCTCTTTGCCAGATTTGCCTTGCGTAAGTCCTTGTGGAACTTTCAACGTATTTGGATCTCCAAGGCGCCCATGCCTATCAATATGCGGACCTCCTGGGTAAGGGAATCCCAGCAATCTAGCTACTTTGTCAAAGCATTCGCCAGCAGCATCGTCTAATGTTGTTCCAACAACGTCTATGCTGCGCGCAATATCGTTCACGTGAAGAAGCGAAGTATGTCCGCCAGAAACAATTAAAGCAAGAACGTCTTTAGGCACATCGCCAAATTGCAATTGCGTTACAGCAATGTGGCCAATAACGTGATTTATTCCATAAATCGGCTTTTTTGCAGCACTTGCTAGTGCTTTAGCTCCAGATACGCCAACAGCTAAGCAACCCGCTAAGCCTGGACCTGCGCTCACTGCTATAGCGTCAATATCGCTTAAATCCATATTTGCATCTGCTAACGCTTTTGAAACCACTGGCACGAATGCTTCTGCGTGTGCGCGCGAGGCGATTTCTGGTATAACGCCACCGTAGCGCGCGTGTTCTTGCATTGAGGATGCTACAACGTTAGAAACTAATGTTCTTCCCTTAACGATTGCTGCTGCTGTTTCGTCGCAAGTTGATTCAATGCCTAAAACTATTGGCTCGCTTGTTTTATTCATTGTTTCGCTCATTGTTATCCTCACTTTTAGCGCTGTTACTGTTATAAGCTTCGCTAGATTCTTCTAAGTTTTCTAGGCCTTCTATGCCTTCTAAGTCTTCTATTTGCGCGCACATTGTATATGCGTCTATTCCTTCTGGCATGTAGTATCTTTTTCGCAATCCCATTTTTGTAAAACCGAATTTTTCATACAGTTTTAGCGCAGGATTGTTGTTTACTCTAACTTCCAAAAGCATTCGTTTTGCGCCTATTGATTTTGCATTTTCAATCATTGTCTTTAGAAGATTGCTTGCAATTCCTTGCTTTTGATATTCTTTTGCAACGCCTATTGTCATTATTTGCGCATCATCGCCATCAAACCAAAATCCTGCATACCCTGCTACCGTATTTGTGTTTAAATCAATATCTGCATAATATGCACGCATTGGCGCTTGCAATTCCTGCAAAATCATGTTCTTGTTCCAACAGCCTGGTCCAAACAAGTCTGCTTCGATTTTTGCAATTTGAGAAACTATTGCTTCGCATTTTGAATAATCAATTTTCTCTATAGCGCAGCTTTTACTATTTGATGCACAAGCTGGATATTTTGAGCAAGTTATGTCTACAATCATATGCGTACTTTACTTGAATCCTATTTTTCCGCCACTTTTGTAGCAGCCCCAGAACCCAAAACGTGCTTCAACGGATTTGGAACCGATACATCTGGCCTTCTTAAATAAAGCGGTTCAATAACATCTTTTTGACTTGCGCAAAGCTTAAATATTTCCAATCCTTTTACGCCTAAATCAAGAGCGCTCACTTCGGCAATTAAGCGTATGCTTTTGATTTTCTTCCAATCTTCAACATATTTTTTAGTGCCATGACCCGCAACACAAACACAGTAGTCGCAAATTTTATTTGATTCAAAATATTGGTTAACTCTTTCAACAATATTTGCAGGATAATCAATATCCATTTTTATTACTTCGCAACCACTATCGTCGTATAAACTCATATAAACTTGGCGTCTTCTAGCGTCATTAAGCGAAAGAACATATTTGCGTTCAGTATTGCAGGATTCATTATTTTCGACTATTAAATCTTTAGAAATAACGCCATTTTCAAGCGATTCTTCAAAAGCTCCAGAACGAATCATTAGGCTTTGCGCAATCAAACTGTTGCAACCTAAAATCTTAGCGTTATTTGCAAAAGCAATCGCCTTAGCTGCCACTAATCCAGCTCGTAAACCTGTAAAAGGAGCAGGGCCTACTCCAACTACGATTTCGTCTATTTGATTAAGCTCTAGACCAGCATTTTTTACTGCAGAATCAATGTTTACTTGCAGCTTTTCAACATGCGTACGCGAATCCGTTTCCACTATTGGCTTATAGCCTACAACTCCAACTGTTGAACCGTATGACGTATCTATAATCAGCGTATTGCTCATTTTTGTTCCTTAAATTAACCAACCAACTTAGCTTACTCTTAATCAAGAATTTTTAGTCGATCGCACCAATCTCCTCCAACTGGAACAAGTGTTACAACGCGATTCCCTTCGCTTGTTAGCTGGTTTGAATTAGAATCTTTGCCAGACTGTTCAATCGGCCTATCAATATGAACTTCAAGACGAACATCCGCAAGAACGCCCGCCATCTGCTCTCCCCACTCCATAAGCACAACAGTTCCATCACCTGGTTCTTCCAAAGCCTCATCTAATCCAAGCGATTCAAGCTCGTCTAGAAGCCTAGAAACCGTATCTTGGCCTGGAGCGTAATCTTTTCCACCAAGCCTGTATGCGTCTACGTGAATTAGATTTGCCGCTTTTCCGTTAGAAAACGTGCCTTTAAGTTCTCTTGCAATAGTAAAGGTTGGGGAAACAATCGGCTCTTTTATTCCTAGACCTTGCCCAAATCCTTTTGCAAACGTTGTTTTTCCAGCACCAAGAGGACCAGAAAGCAAAATAACGTCTGTTTCACGCACTATTTTTGCAATGGATTTTCCAAGCTCCTGCATGCACAAATCCGTTGGAATTACAAGCTTTTTGCTATTCTGATTTTCCAAAATCACACACTTTCGTCTTAATTTAATAACGTCCACGGCAAGCAATCATGCTAATACATTTTTCTAAAGCATAATCAGCGTTGCTTGCTCCACCTTTACACTGTTCGTCTGCCCATGCTAAACACTTAAAACACCTACGAATTCCATTTTCATTCCATCCACCTAAATCTCTCATAGCCATTTTTAGCGCCCAAGGGTTCACTTTTGCTTGAGGAGTGGAAATCTGACCGTTTTTAACTGCTATAGCTTTTGTAATTATGCGCATTTTTACAGCCAGTGCGCCAATTAATGCTATAGGATCAACGCCTTGCAAAATCGCAGTTCTTGCAGCAAGAATTGCTTGAGGCGCGTTTCCTTGTGCAGCTTTATCTGCCACAAAAAATCCAGTAACTTGAGGATCCGATGTTAAATATTGGTCAACTATTTTTAAAGTGATTGGATTATTGTCAAAATCAAAACACAGCTGAGAGCACAGTGCCGCCAACTGATCGGTCTTTCCACCTAAGACTTCTACAATACGCCCAGCTGCCATAGGCTCTATGCTGCGATTTTGTCTTTCAAAAAGACTTATAACAAAATTCAGCCTTGCATCGTCTTTTTTAAGATCTGGAACAGTTATTTTGTTTGCTCCAGCTTTTTCAAGCTTGGTAACTATTGATTTTCCTTTAACACCACCTTCGTGGCGGGCAATAACCCAGCAATCAGTGCCATTAGACTTGGAATTATTAGCACAAAAATCAACTAGCGCTTGCACAAAGTCTTCATCTGCCTGCTCAAGATTGCTAATAACAACAATCGTTCCGCTAGAGAACAAAGACGGGCCTGTAGCTGTTATAAAAGCGTATTTATCGGCAATCAAAGCATCTAAATTTACAACATCCGCATCTGGATACGCGCTTATTATGCGCGCTTTTAAATCGCGAGCGTTTAAATCATTTAAATACGCATCGCCGCCAACCACAATTGTAACTGGCGCAAAGTTTTTTAACGTTTGCATGCGTACCCCTTAATGCCAATGTTTTGTAACTTAACCAATCGAATTTACTATTAATAGGATTAATTTTAGCTTTTTAACACCTTATTAATTGTACAAACTATGCAAAACTTAAAACATTCCTAGATAAAAAATTAGACAAATTATTCAAAAAGCTTAACTGAATCGTCTATAAGATGCTTAAAACGATTTGACTTTGCTTGAGCATAAATCTTAAACGTGTTGTAAAACTCTTTATTTTTAAGATACTTATTTGCAAAAAGAATAGCGAAAAATATACTAAATTCAGCAATGCACGCCAACCAAGCACCTAATGGCCCCGCAATCCAAGGAAAAACGCCAATTTGCAAGTCTCCAAGGTTCCAAGCGCAAAATGCCATAATGTTTGTTCCAATCGAAGAAAAACTAGCAAAAAACAACGAAATCGAATAATTCCAACACGCAAAAACAAGAGACAAAAGTCCAAAAATCGTTGCAAAGTCAACAAAAGGAGTAACAATCAAATTAGTTAAAATAGATATAAAAGACACTTGAGGTTGCATTAATATTTGAACAGGAAGTGTAAAACATTGCGCACACAATGTAATACTTAATGCGCTCGCAATACAAGATGGCATGTATCTTAAAAAGATTCTTTTCAACGGCATTGCGCAAACGATTATTCCAAAAGTTGCACAAACCGAAAGAGCAAAAGCATAATCCCATGCGTATTTTGGGCAAACAAAAAGAACGCCTATAACAGTTAAACTCAATGCACTAGCAGACTGATATGCTCTAGAAAGGAAAAACGCAATTGAGCAAATAATGCCCATTATAAGCGCTCTCAAAACAGACGCCGACGGGTAAACAATAAGCGCCAAAGAAATATTTCCAACTGTTTCAAGAACAGCACATAGCCATTTTGGAGCAAGAAAATATAAGCAAACTTTACGAATCATTGCAGCAATAAGCAAAAAGTGGCCTCCAGATACTGCCATTAAATGCATTATTCCCGAAATCTTAAATCTTTGCTTCATTGTATTTGCGTACGTGCTGTCAATTTGACTACTTTTATTTTCGCTATCATCACTTAAACGCTCTTGACCTAAAAGTCCTACAGTAAGACCAGGAACTAGCATTTTACCTTGCTCGCTCAAATTGTTTGTAACATTGTAAAATTCTTTATAAAGATTGTTTAGAGCGCTTGTTAAAAACCCAGCTTTTTCAATCACTTTTAACGAATTGACTTTATTTTTGCTTGATTTATCTTCTTTACCAACTTTAGGGATTTGAATCTCTACAGCATTTGCGCCGAATTTAGAAATACCAATCCTCGCAAAACTGCTAATCGTATACCCATAATTTATTGCTTTGCAAACTGGATTAAAAGCGTAAAGTTTTGCATCTACAAAACTCGCATATTTTTGCACAGCATTGTTTTTATCTTTTGCCTCAACACTTTTAACCCTAACACTCGATACACAATCTCCTCTAAAAGAAGGAGACGTTCTTAAAGGAGATGTTATTTTCATAACCACTTTAACGTTTTTAAAATCGCCATTTTTAGCGCCATTTTTAGCGCCATTATTTACATTATAATTTTGCTCATTTTTAACGCCATTGCTTTTAATAACAGAAAAAACAGGATCCATCCCTTCTAAACATTGCGTAATTGAGCAAATAATAAAGGAAGCTAAAAACGCACATACAATCGCGTAAAAAGTTTGTTTATATTTGATTATTTTCAATCGTTCTAAACATTTAACTTTAAACATGCCATTAGCAAATACGCAGCAAAAACATATAAAAGCAAAAGCAAAAGTGGCAATTATTGTATGCACTAAAATATGATTTACTTCGCATACAAATCTTGCATATAAGCAGCCAAACCACACTGCAAAAGCAATTGGAACAAGTCTAAAATCCTTGTTACCAGTTTCACAATTCCAATAAAATTCTTCCATCTTAAACCTTAAAGAACAAAGTTATAAAACAAACCTATAAATAGGCGATTTTTAGCCAACACAAGTCATTGGTTTAATTTTTGCAAAGGTTTTAGGGCCAATCCCATTAACTTGCAACAAATCTTCAACGCGTTTAAAAACACGAACTTTTTTACGCATATCTAATATTCTTTGAGCCATTTTTGGCCCCACTCCTTTTATTTCTTGTAATTCTTCTATCCCAGCCGTGTTTATGTTTATGCAAGTTTTTTTATTTAAAGCATTATTAGCAAAATCTTTGTTCTCGCTGTTCGCTGCATAATCTTTGTTAGAATTAGCACTTTTAGAATCGCGCTTTTTATAATCATTGCTCTCATTATCTTTAATAATCGCATTAGAGCTATTTTTGCCATTCACACTGCTCTCTTTAAAATTCTTTCTAGAAGATTGAATTTTGGAGGATTTATTTTCGACTTTATCGTCGGTTTTGCTAACAGATTTGCTGCCAGTTTTGCTTGCGACTTTACTAGCGTTATAAGCATAAAACTTGCTATACGTTGCATATTGACCTATTAGCATTGTTAAACTACAAGCTAAGCAAACAACTAAAATCAGCATTATTGCAAGAATATGAACAGGTTTTATAGCCAGCCTTACGCTATTTTTTATTCTCGCTTCGTTTCGTTTATTAAAATCATTAAAATCTAGTGAAGATTTATTGGCATTAGTGGCAAGATTATTAAAATCCAACGCATTCTCTTCAACAGGTACGTTCTCTTTAACCAACGTATTCTCTTTAATTTCTTGGTTAATTTTATGACTCAATCCATCAATCGCCTCAAACCTGCTTAGAACGCTACGACTAGTTTTATGCATCTTTAATCACCCCCTTTTATTGTTTAAATAATCATTAATAAAAAAGATGCTTACCTCCACTATTAAATGAAGATAAGCATCTTTCAAGTAAAATTAACCAATGTGGTTAAAGGCTATTTTGCCTAGAAAACATTAGATTTCAGCTTTCGTCTGGCACAATAGACACAATCTTTGGAGCCTTAACAATCACCTTGCGCGGAGCTTTACCACCCAAGCGGTCAGCTACAGCTTCCAACGCGAGTTTTTCTAGCTCGCTAGCCTCAATATTTGGATCAACCTCAAGCTTTGCGCGAACTTTGCCCTTAATCTGCACAACAGCCGTAACAGTATCTGCGCCAACGTAGCGAGAATCTGCAACTGGCCAATCTGCATGAGCAATCGACTTAGTATGCCCAAGCTTGCTCCACATCTCTTCGCAAATATGCGGAGCAATAGGAGAAAGCATAAGAACCAGCGGCTCAACTGCAGCTCGAGGTACGTGTGGCAGAGAAGTCAAGTGGTTGTTTAACACAATCAGCTTAGCGATTGCAGTGTTTGGTCGCATTGCTTCCATCTCTACAGTCACTTCTGCAATTGTATTGTTAAGAAGCTTTAACGTCTTCTCGTCCAACGCATCTTCTGTTACTACACAAGCTCCAGTTTCCTCGTTAACAACGTTACGCCACAAGCGCTGCAAGAATCGCATGCCGCCAACAACATTACGCGTATTCCAAGGGCGAGATTCAGAAAGCGGACCCATGCTCATTTCGTACAGGCGGAATGTATCTGCACCGTAGTTTTCGTACATGTAGTCTGGAGTCACAATATTCTTTAGGCTCTTGCCCATCTTGCCAAACTCGCGATTAACAGGCTCGCCATGCCAAGTAAATGTTGGCTCACCAGCGCCGTTATTAGCGCCTTCTTCAACTTCGTCTGCTGGAACGTACTGTCCACGCTCGTCCGTGTACGCATAAGCCTGAATCATACCCTGGTTAAATAGGCGATGGAATGGCTCAGCAGAATCCACGTAACCCAAGTCATAAAGCGCTTTGTGCCAGAATCTAGAATAAAGCAAATGCAAAACTGCATGCTCTACACCACCAACATAAAGGTCAACACCGCCAGAAACATGCTCTTTACCTGGACGGTTAGTGCCCATCCAGTAGTCATATTCGTCGCTGTCAACCATGTGCTCAGCGTCGTTTGGATCCAAGTAGCGCATGTAGTACCAGCAAGATCCAGCCCAGTTTGGCATAGTGTTTGTATCTCGATAGTAGGTTTTTACGCCATCTCCAAGATCAAGCTGAACTTTAACCCAATCCTCATTTCTACTCAATGGCGCTTCTGGCTCGGAATTTGCGTCATCTGGAGAATAAGTCTTTGGCTGGTAGTCTGGAACATCTGGCAAAGCAATCGGAAGCTCGCTATCTGGAACTAAGTGAGCAACACCATCCTCATCGTAAACAATTGGGAAAGGCTCTCCCCAGTAGCGCTGCCTAGAAAACAGCCAGTCGCGAAGTCTGTAAGAAACTCTACCTTTGCCTACACCAGCTGCTTCAAGCCAAGTTGTAACTTTTTTAATAGCTTCATCTACGCGCAAACCGTTGATAGATAAGGCATCTCCACCCTTGTAAGTCTTTTCTACAGAAGAGTTAATAACAATTCCGTCATGCGAAACAAACGGAGCATTACCTTCGTAATCTGCCAACTTTTCGCCAGACTCAGCAAGTGGTTCAACCGTGTAGATTACAGGCAAACCAAACGCCTTAGCAAAATCATAATCGCGCTGGTCGCCGCCTGGAACTGCCATGATTGCGCCCGTGCCGTAATCCATAAGCACATAGTCTGCAGTAAACAGAGGAAGCTTCGCTCCAGTTACAGGGTTAATTGCATAAAGACCAGTAAACAAACCAGTTTTTGCTCCCGCGTCTTCTGTGCGATCTTTTGCAGTCTTTGCTCTAGCTTGAGCTTGATACTTAGCTAAGCCTTCTTTAAGACTTGCGTAGCCACCCTTCCAACTTTCTGGAACGTTAGAATCCCAAGTTTCTGGAACATGCTCAAGAATTGGGTGATCAACGGAAACAACCGCAAAAGTAGCGCCAAAAAGCGTATCTGGACGAGTTGTGTATACTTCCAAATCACGCGTTTTACCATCTGCACATGGCACATCAAAATGCACAGAAGCACCGTGAGATTCGCCAATCCAGTTTCGCTGCATAAGCTTAACTTTTTCTGGCCAATCAATAGTATTTAAATCTTCAACCAATCGGTGACCGTAAGCGGTGATTCGCATTGACCACTGACGAAGATTGCGCTGGAATACTGGGAAGTTTCCACGCTCAGACTTGCCTTCTGCAGTAACTTCCTCGTTTGCAAGCACAGTTCCCAATCCTGGGCACCAATTTACAGGAGACTTAGAAATATATGCAATACGGAAATCGTTTAATACATCCGCTTGCTCTACCTTGTTAAGATCTTCCCACTTTTTACCTGCAAAACCTGGGATTTCGCGTTTGCCGCTCTTAAACTCATCAACCAGCTCGCAGATTGGTCGAGCAGAACCTTTGCCGCCATCTTTACGCACAAAATCAGGGTTGTACCAAGCGTCGTAAAGCTTTGAGAAAATCCATTGTGTCCAACGAACGTAATTTGTATCAATAGTTGCAAAAGACCTACGATCATCAAAACTCAAGCCCATGCGATGCAACTGCCTACGCATATTTGCAATATTCGCCTCGGTAGTAATGCGTGGATGCTGGCCAGTTTGCACAGCGTACTGTTCTGCTGGAAGTCCAAAAGCGTCGTAGCCCATAGCATGCAGAACATTCTCGCCCTTCATGCGGTGATAACGGCTTACAACATCTGTTGCCAAATATCCAAGAGGATGCCCAACATGCAAACCTTTTCCAGAAGGATACGGGAACATGTCCATTGCAAAGAAAGAAGGGCGGCCATTCGCAAGCCTACCTTCTCCATCCTTTAAATTGCCCTTAACATTTGCCGCCCAGAACGTGCCTTGCTCATCCCAGGTTTTTTGCCAGCGCTGCTCAATATCTTGTGCGAGTTGCGCATCGTAACGAAAAGCTGGCGCAGCGATTGTAGCGTTGTTGTCAGCTGTTGAATATTGTTGATCGTTGTCTTCCATAAACAAGCACTATAGCGACTCATATCGTCAATTTGCAACACTTTTTACAACTTTTTTTATATATTTTAAAGATTTTCTGAAAGTTTTAATGCATAATTCACAAAATACTCTTATTTAGCGTTTTGCTTAAAAATGATTAGTAGAATTATTTTACGCATTCAACACAAGAATTGATTAAAAAATAACGATTTAAAGAGGTTGAGTTATGAAAGTATCAAAAAACACGCTTTTGCTAATTGCATGCCTTGTATGGGGATTCGCTGGATTCAATATTCTTCGCATTGGCATTATTGCATACTCAAACTTTTTATCTGCTATTAATTTTGTTTTATCATTAGTTGTTTTTGCAATATTTCAAGTGTTTATTTTTGGAAAACTCGTAAAAAAACATACCGCCAGAATTAACTCATACAAAGAAAACAAGCAATTTTTCCTTAAATTCTTTGACGTTAAATCCTTTATAATCATGGCTTTTATGATTACTTTTGGTATTACTATTCGCGCAACAAATCTTGCTCCAGAACGCTTTATTGCAGTGTTTTATACTGGATTAGGCTCCGCACTAGCATTAGCAGGATTACTTTTTGGATATCAGTTTGTTAAAAATATTTGCACAGTTAAAAATAAAAAATAAAAAAAATCAGACACAAAAATGATTATTGTGCAAAGTCTTAAGTAAAATAATGTGATTGGTATAAATACAAGCACAGAGGTTGCTATGAGTAATAACGTGTACAAAAAAAGCAGGTCATATGCGCCAGACCGCTTCTTTGAATGCGAGGGGCGTGGTCTTAATTGGCTTAGTGAAGCTTATACTTGCGGCGGGCCTAAAGTTGCTAAGGTCTTTGACTGGGGAAAAGACTATTTAAACATTGAGCGCATTGAAACTACAAGCCCTACTCCTCTAGCAGCGTTTGAATTTGGAGCATCTTTGGCTCATATGCACGATTTTGGCGCTAAATATTTTGGCGAACCACCAGCAGACTATGATGGAACATGCTATTTTGGCCCCCTAAGTGACCCAGTAAAAATGGATTGCGGCGATTGGAACAACGTTATTGACTATTTGGCAGAAGGCAGACTTTTGCCAATGGTAAACCTTGGTATTTCTAGGGGAAGCCTTACAAAAAGCGATTTAGATCTTACAAATAAAGTTATTGATGCTCTACCAAATTTACTTGGAAAAGCCGCTGAAGATAAACCAGCGCGCGTTCACGGAGACTTATGGAGCGGGAACGTACTTTGGACTAAAAGCGAAGATGGTGAACACACAGAAGCTGTTTTAATTGACCCTGCAGCTCACGGCGGTCACCGCGAGGAAGATTTATCAATGCTTCACCTATTTGGAATCAGCTATTTTAAGCAGATTCTAGACGGCTACCAGTCTGTTCATCCACTAAAATCTGGTTTTGAAAATCGCATGACAATTTGGCAACTCTACCCTATTGCTGGCCATTGTGTTTTCTTTGGTGGAGGCTACGTTAGCGAGTATAGAGACATGTGCTTAGATTTGCTTAATCGCTGAATTTGTATTAGATAATTTAACAAATACTTTTTAGTAAATACTTTTTAACAAATAAGCAAAAACAGAACTAAATTTACGAAAGGCTTTAACTATGATTCGCACGCATAAGCATATTTTGCGCAAAGTTATTGCTGCTCTGGCAGCAAGTACAATGCTTTTTGCAATTTGCGCATGCGGATCTAGCGTACAAAACGCGTCGCCTAGCGCAAAGTCTGAAGTAAATCACGGAAACGTTATAATTTTCACACCTTCCGATGGGCTAAATTTAAGTAGAAAAACGCCATTAAGTACATGGGATAATCTTGTTCCAGAAATAGTAAAATCGCTAAAAAAGCGAGGATTTTCTAGCAACGCAATCACAACCAAGTCTTCTAACAGCTTGTACAATCAAAGCCAAGATATTCAAGACTATGTTGTAAACACTATTACTTCACTAAACTCCAATAACTCTACTAAATCGCTCAAAAGTAAAAACGCAAAAACGAACGTTAAAAACCTTCAAAATAGCGTAAAAAAACAACTTTCAAAAACAACGATTGTTGTTGCACCTTGGAGCAATAAAAACGGACATAATAATTATGGCGATTATGTAACACAGCCAGATTCAAACACCAATCAATCGAACGATGATTTAAAGAATCAAGAAGAAGCAGAAAATAGGCTTTCAAACGCTTTAGAACTTGCCAAAAAAGCTGGAATGCACGTTATTATGCTTTCTAGATTAAGCAATGGATTTAAGCCAGATATTCTATTTAACCTTTCTTCGGCTCAAAGAATCGGAGAGATTCAAGCCCACACTCTTGTACAAAAATTGGCTCTAAATCAAGCATCTAAAGATAATCCAAAAAATGTAGAAGTGCTTTTGCCTTGCCATAATCAAAAGCAAAATGTTCATTTTCACATTGGAATAAATAAACGAGGAATAAATTCAGAAGATTCTTCGTACAAAACTCCAGATTTTGATGACGAATTTTCCAGACTTGCCTTCGAAGGAATCTGGAAGGTTTTAAAACCATATTATGAATCTGGACTAATGTTTTCTCCTTCTGGAAAGCTTAACAAAAATTCCACCGAAAACGATTGGAAAAACGTTGCTATAGATGCGGATAATTCTGATTCTGTTAAAGCAGAACTTGAATTTAGACTTATTGAAAAAAATAGCAATCAAGCAACTTCAACAAAACACGTAGATGGCATTATTGCTCTAGAAGATCAAGTTGTTATGCAAGCAGAAAATGCTTTAGAAGAGCTTGGTTACAAAGGAAGTTCTGCAGATATTAATCCTTCGTTTACCCTTCCAGACATTATTGGAAACTTTATTGGAAAGCGTAATTTAAGCAAAAAGAAAGTTCCAGCTCCTTCTAATTCAAAAAATAACAATTCTTCAAACCAAAAAACAGGCAAAAGCGGTAAAAATAATAAAAACAATAAAGATAATCAAGATAGCAACAAAGATAACAGCCAGAATAGTCAAAGCGAATCTGCAAACTCTGTTGTAAACGATTCAAAATGGCCAATTATTACTGGTTACGGAGCATATAAAGATGCCTTGCCTAATCTTGTAAACGGAAAACAATGGATGACTTCTATAGAAAACATTCAAAAGATTTCTGTAGATGTTGCAGAACAATGCAATTCGTTAAACACTTCTGGAAAGATTACACAGCTAGAAGATGTAACCATTTTTGTAAACAATAATGGGCCTCAAAAAGACGTGCCAGTGGCAACTGAAACTATTCTTGCAGTTAGTGCAACAAATCTTAAGGCGCTTTTAATAGACCCAGGCTACGTTACTCTTGCAGACGCAGGGCTTTAATCGCCTTAGGCTAGCACATTACTTTTGCACCTTAATCTAACGCCTTACAGCTAGAGATTAATGCGATTATCTTTTAGATTTTGGAGCATAAATCTTATTTTCAATAAGATCTTTGTAACGCTCTAAAACAACGCTTCTCTTTGCTTTAAGACTTGGGGTAACCAATCCGTTTTCTTGAGTAAAGGCATCTGGAACAATCTCAAACTTTCTAATCGACTGAGCTCTAGAAACCTTGGAATTTGCTTTTACAACGCTTTGTTCAATCTCGGATTTAACAATTGAATTCTTTCTAGCTTCATCCAGCGAGCGCACAGGCCCTGCTCCCCTAGATATAAGCCAAGAGTTTACTTCTGCCAAATCAAGTGCAATAATTGCCGAGATAAACGGCTTTCTATCTCCTAAAACAACACATTGAGAAACAATTGGGCATGTCATAACACACGCTTCTAGAATACCTGGAGAAACGTTTTTACCGCCTGCTGTTATTATTAAATCTTTCTTTCGGCCTGTAATCCTAACAAATCCATCTGGCTCTAGTAATGCAAAATCTCCCGTGTGAAGCCAGCCGTTGACTATTTGCTTTTCTGTTATTTCTGGGTGATTATGGTATCCAACGCATACTGCAGGACTTTTAATACAAAGTTCTCCCTCGTTGTCTATTGCTACAGACACACCTTTAACAGGAAGCCCCACTGTTCCAATTCTGTACCCTTTTGTAGGGTTTACCATTGATGGAGCGCATGTTTCCGTCATTCCGTAGCCTTCGAGGATTGGAAGCCCAATTCCATTAAAGAAGTGAGATATTGATGTGTCTAAAGGCGCTCCGCCCGAAACGCCGTAATCAACATTTCCTCCAAAAACTTGCAGAATCGACTTGTATACGGTTTTTTTAAAGAATTCATGGCTTATTGCAATCATTGGCGAAACCATTGCACCACTTTGCTGCGCTTTTGACCATTGCTTAGCAACTTTTACGCTTAAAGCAAATATAACGCCTTTTAATCCTCTACCAGCCTTTTGACTTGCCGCATTGTAAATCTTTTCAAATATTCTAGGAACACCAAGCACAAATGTTGGTTTAAAGCTAGCAAAATCACTTAGTATTGTTTTAAGATTACTCGATAATCCAAGTGTAACGTTTCCAGCAAAGCAGAAAAATTGCATGTATCGCGCAAAAACATGCGCTAGCGGAAGGAATAACAATAGTTTTGGAGTACCACTCTTGCTTCTTAATGCTATGTCTGGCATAGAAAGTATTCCAGATTTTGCTATAAAAACAAAATTACCGTGCGAAAGCTCAATGCCCTTTGGCTCTCCAGTAGATCCAGAAGTATAAACAATTGTTGCCAAATCTTTGCCTCTAACGGCTTTTTCTCTTTCGTAGAATTCTGCATCTGTAACGGTTTTTCCGTATTCAATAAACGCTTCGATTGCGTCTGCATTTAATACAAAAATCTCTTCAAGGCTTTTGCACGATTTTTTTGCAGTCTGAGCGTTTTCTTTCATTGCCTGGTCTTCAACAAAAATCATGCTTACGTTGGAATCGTTAATAATGTTTTCTATTTGGCTTAGCGAGCTTGTTTCGTAGATTGGAACAGTTAAAGCCCCAATAGACATTATTGCCATGTCTAGTAAAGTCCACTGCCAAGAAGTATGAGCAATTATAGATATTGAATCCCCTGGCATAACTCCATGCGCTATAAACCCTTTTGCAACCGATATAACTAAGTCTCTAAACTCTTTAGCGCTGTAGGAGCCCCATTTTCCATTACCCGAAGCATACTCAATTAAAGAGTCATTAGGATTACGCTCTACGCGGTTTTCAAGAAGCGAAAAAATATTTGCGTCGTAATCAATCTTCTCATTAAGACTGCGAGAATACTTTTGCATAATTGCTCCTTAAAGTGCGTATACTCGTTTAATTAATGACTCTATTATTTATTCAAGAATCTACATACACTATACGATACGCATTTTACTACTTTACGTTTAAATCTTCTTTTGGTTTTAAAACTATTTTTTGCTTTTGAACCATCTTTCTAGGGTTTGCGTATGTTTTGTTTCTTCGTTTTAATCCCCATTGAACGCAAAGATTATCGCAATGATCCGATCCAACTGTTACATAGGCAAAATTCTGCCCTTTTTTAACAATTGACCCAACAGGTAAATCCGTATACGCTGGCTCAAAAGTAGATGTTAAAACACCATGACTTATTGTTACAACAGATTTTCCAGCAACCAGCCCCGCAAAGGCAATTACCCCATCTGCTGGAGCGCGGAGCTCTGTGCCTTCTAAAGCTTGTAAATCAACGCCTCTATGTCCAGCAATCCAAGGCTTAGTCGGGCCGTCAAAATCTTTATCAAAATCTTTAATAATATTCGCTTCTTTTACTGGATATATCATCCTAGATTTGCAATACTCTAGCTCTTTTATCTCTTCGATTTTGCTTGCAGCTAAAATAAGCGTTTTATTATTATTCGTGCATATATTTGCGGGCTGCTTATAAGAATCTGGCTTATTTAATTGAACATATTCGTATTCAAGCTTTTTAGTCACATTTGAATTTTCTAGAACCTGGATTATTGAAACAAACGCAATCAACGCAAAAAACGCTAATGAGTACGCAAAAAGTATTTTATGCTTAAAAACATATGTTTTTATTTTTTTAATTTGTTTTCTGATTTTTGCGTGTTTTTTATTAATAACTTTTATGTTAAATATTTTCCACATTACTACTCTCCTTTTTGTTTATAGCTAATAAAAATGGCGTATTTTAAGGGTTTTATTGATTTTATTTACTTTCCATTTATTATTTTTTTAAAAGTGTTTCACACGATTCTTTTTTAGTAAAGATTTTTTTAACAATGTGGTTAAAGGCTATAAATCCCTGATATTCCCCCAATATTTCCCAATATTTCAGCGTTAGCGATTTTCGACACGCCCAAATCGACTCATATTTGCATATCCACAAATTCCGTGTAATATAAATGTCTTGTGCACGGCACAAAGCCAAGCATGGAAAATATTCCTGCGTAGCTCAGTTGGCAGAGCGTTCGACTGTTAATCGAATGGTCGCTGGTTCAAGCCCAGCCGCAGGAGCAAGATAAACCACCAGCAATCCTGGTGGTTTTTTGTTTTACAAAAGTTTTGCGTTAAAGCTAACTCAAACGCTCAAAAACCTATAAGTTCCAAGGCATTACGTACTTAGTTTGGCGTAGACTATAAGTGTCGTTTGCACAAAGCAAATCTTGGCAAATATTGAAAAACAGAGGATGAATATGTTAGAAAACATCTCCAAAGCCATTAACCATGGCAACAAAAAGAAGATGATAATTCTTATAACTGGCGTTGTAGTTCTTGCGCTGGTTCTTTGCGTAGGCGCTGTATGTTGGAATATTCAGCATAATGCACGCGTAAAAGAGGCTCGCAAGCAGTGCGAAGTTCAGGTTGCACAAGTAACTAAAGCAAACCAGTCTTGGAAAAAGCTTATTAAAAATTCTCTGCTTGTATCTTTTGCTAAAGAAGATTCCGAAAACGGCAAGTTGTTGAGCAAGCTTATGAAGCTGCGCATACCAGAAACAGTTGTTTGCAATGCAAATTCTCCAGAAGCTTTAGGTTCGCAAAGCGCTCAGGCTATTGCTGCTGCGCAATGGTATTCCGATAACGCTCAACGCATTCGCAGCATAACATCTATTATGATAGACAAAGCTGCAAGCGATGAAGCTTCTCAAGAAGCAAAGAAGAAAGACGAAGAAGCTCAAAAGCAGCTGCAAAAAATTACTGCTCCTGTTATTCGTAAGGCTCCTAGAATAAACCGTAGGCCAAAGCTTAATATTCCTAACATTCCTCCTGACGATGTAGAAAAAGCAAAGAAGAAGGCTCAAGAGGACGCTGCTGCTAAGAAGAAAGCAGAAGAGGACGCTGCTGCTAAGAAGAAAGCAGACGATGAAGCAAAGAAGAAAGCAGAAGAGGAACAAAACAAAAAGCTCAAGAAAATGATTCAGGATGCGCTAGAGAAGGCGAGAGCAGAAGAGGAGAAAAAGAAGAACCAGAATCAGCAAAACGGTGGAAACGGCAACCCAGGCGGCCAAGGCAACGGCGGCCAAGGCAACGGCGGTAACGGCGGCAACGGCGGTAACGGCGGCAACGGCAACCCAGGCGGTCAAGGCAACGTCGGTAACGGCGGTAACGGCGGTAACGGCGGTAACGGTAACGGCGGTAACGGCGGTAACGGTAACGGTGGTAACGGCGGCAACGGCGGCAACGGCGGCAACGGCGGTCAAGGCGGTCAAGGCGGTCAAGGCAACGCCCACTAACTCTGATAATTCAATATAAAAAATGCGCTCAGCAAATCACTGAGCGCATTTTTATATTCTAAATCACTTTGTTAAATCAACTTGATCTAACGGAATAACCTTGGTGTGGTACTTAATCTTGTATCCCACATAAAGCACAATGAACAGCGGCACAGACATATAGGTTATGCCAATTGCCTGCCAATTAAGTGTGTGGAACGATTCAAGATCTTGGCCAACAATAACCAAAATGCACAACACAAGAGCCACAATCGGACCAAACGGATACCACTTAGCTTTATAAACAAGATCATCCAAAGACTTTCCTTGCGCAATATACGCCTTGCGGAACCTGTAGTGTGCAGCTGCGATTCCTGCCCAAGCAATAAATCCAGTCAAACCACTTGCAGCAACTAAGAACATGTAAATTTGCGTTCCAAAAATACTCATTAAGAATGTTAAAAGAGCTACAACAAACGTTGCAACCAAAGATTGCATAGGAACGCCTCTTCTATCTACGTTTCCAAACACCTTTGGAGCGTGATTATCTTTTGCAAGAGCGTAAAGCATTCTAGTAGATGCGTACATTCCAGAGTTGGCTGCCGAAATAACAGATGTAAGCACAACAGCATTCATAATTGTTGCTGCAACTGCCAGTCCTGCGCGCTGGAACACAAGAGTGAATGGGCTTATAGAAATATCGCTAGCTTCCGATCCAAGCAAGCTTGGGCTTGTGTATGGAATAATGCATGCGATTACAAAGATTGCAAGAATGTAGAACAAAACAATGCGCCAGAACACTTGCTTTACAGCCTTTGGAATGCTCTTATCTGGTGTTGCAGATTCGCCTGCTGTAATGCCAATAAGCTCTGTTCCCTGGAACGAGAAGCCTGCAATAGCAAATGCGCCTAAAACAGCAGGAATTCCGCCAGCAAATGGAGCATTCTTATGCGTAAAGTTGCTTAGCAATGGTGCTTTTCCGCCTAAAATTCCAACAATCGTAAGCAAACCAATAGCCAGGAATATAATAACGGTTACAACTTTAATAATCGAAAGCCAATACTCGGTTTCTCCAAAGCACTTAACAGTAAGAATATTAATCAAAAGAATAATAACAAGAACCGTGAGTGAAAATACCCAGATTGGCACCTTAGGAAGCCAATATTGCAGAACAATTGCTGCCGTGCTTATATCTACAGCAACCGTGATTGCCCAGTTAAACCAATAATTCCAACCCATTGCAAATCCTAAAGCTGGGTCAATAAACTTTCCAGAATAAGATGCAAAAGATCCGCTAATTGGCATATAAGTTGCCATCTCGCCTAGAGATGTCATAAGAAAATACACCATAATGCCGATTGCAGCATACGCTAAAAGCGCACCGCCTGGGCCTGCCATGTGGATTGTTGCGCCGCTAGCTACAAATAAGCCTGTTCCAATGCTTCCACCCAAAGCAATCATGGAAATGTGGCGTGTTTTTAAACCGCGATGCACGGTTTGAGATTCAGTAGTTGATGAACTGTTGTTACTCATTGTTTCCTCCTTTTGACAATATTCAAACAGAGGCAAACAAGCAACAGTATGCATGTCGATAGCACTCCGCAGCAAATTGCCAAAATTGCTGCGACAGTCCTTGGCCTATTAAGCCAAGTCCCAGCTTGTAAGCTAGAAAGAATAACCTACAAACTTCGGCGCTCTCCCCTTTTGCAAATCACTTAACGCCTCTTTCTGGCTAATGATTGCTACTCTTGTTGAGCGCGACCTCTGGTCGATGTGTTTTATTATTAAGATAGGCAAAGACAAAGTCTAAACACTAATCGATATTTATTCAGATTAGGCCATATTTTCTAGTTATTTTGATTATTTTTTTCTGCATTTTTTATAGATTTATCGGAAATTTTACGGCTATATGCATTATGTCTGCGATATTTACTTATTTTTAATGGTGATTTGCGATTTGCCGCACCAAAAAGCGTTAAATCAAACTTAACAGACATCAATCGCATTGTGACTACAAGCACAACAATAAGCGTGTCTAGAATCATCTCTGTAATAACGTCAAAATAGCCTGCACGCTGCGCTTTTACAACAAACACCGTTAAAACACACCCAACGCCCGCAGGAAACGCATACCAATGCTTATCTCGAACAATTACAGGAACTTGATTTAAAACCATATCTCGAATTAAACCGCCACCAAGAGCTGTAGCCATGCCCAAAAACACAGACGTCATTCCAGACATGTGAAAATCCAAACCTTTGGCAGTGCCATTTACAGCAAAAAGTCCCAACGCCAAAGCGTCCAACGTTAGCATAAACCACTTCCACTCATCGATTTCTAGATGAGCAAAAGCAACAATAACACCCGAAGCAAGCCCCGTAAAAACAAATCCCCTATCCGCAATTCCTACAGGCGGCAAAGCACCAAGCAAAACGTCTCTAACAATTCCGCCACCCAATGCTGTAAGCCAAGACGTTGTGATTATTGCAAAAATATCGTAGTTCTTGCGAATAGCCCACATTCCGCCAACCATTCCACAGCAGCCCATAGCTATGTATTCAACAACAAGGAAGAAAATGTTGTCTCCTAATGCCCCTTCCACAATATTTCCTTTCCAAAGCTACAAAATCGCCTAAACACATTTGAGCGGCAATTTACAACTGTCTAATCTATAACTGTTTATAGCCATATACAACTAATAAGCATACAATTAGCGCGCCACACAATATGTTTAAGCATGATTAAACACACTTAAACACAAAACGTAACGCGCTAATTAACTAAACCTTAGTTAGCTTAATTTAAGCCACTTTCGACTAGTCGCATACCTTCCACATCCAGTTGTGAGTGTCTTCAACATCTCCAAGCTGAATTCCAAGAAGCTCATCGCGAAGCTCTTGAGTAAGAGAGCCAACGCCGCCGTCTGCAACCTTAAGATCGAAGTCTTCCGACTTAAATCTGCCAATTGGCGTAATGATTGCAGCGGTTCCGCAAGCAAGAACTTCGGTAACCTCGCCAGAGCGAATATCGTCAAGCAAGCCTTGAAGCGGAATCATAGTTTCAACAACATCATGACCCTTTTCTTTTGCAAGCTGAATAATAGAACGACGAGTAACGCCTGGAAGAATGCTGCCAGTTAAAGATGGAGTTTCCAAATGACCGTCTTTGTGCAGAGCAAACATATTCATGCCGCCAAGCTCTTCCAAATAAGTCTTAGTTGCAGCATCCACAAAGCAAACCTGCTCACATCCGTGCTCAATGCCCTTGTATTCGCCAAGCAAAGATGCAGCATAGTTTCCGCCACACTTAGCAAAACCAGTACCACCAGGGCCAGTACGGAACCACTGATCTTCCACCCAAATGCTAACTGGCTTTAAGCCACCCTTAAAGTATGGGCCAGAAGGAGAAGCAATTACGCAATATTCAACCTCGTGAGCTTCGCGAACTCCAAGGAATGGCTCGGAAGCAAACATAAATGGACGCATGTAAAGAGTGTACTCACGCCTACTTGGCACCCACTCTTTATCGCGCTTAACTAAAGCAGCAACAGAACCAATAAAATCGTCAATAGAAAGATCTGGCAAGTACAAGCGCTTAGCAGAATTTTGGAATCGTGCAGCGTTAATATCTGGGCGGAAAAGCCAAACAGAACCATCGGCGCGCTTATATGCCTTTAAACCTTCAAAGCATTCTTGCGCGTAATGAAGAACAGATGCGCCTGGATCCATTTTTAACGGGCCGTAAGGCTCAACACGCCTATCGGACCAACCTTCTCCCTTGGTCCAAGACATATGAACCATATTGTCGGAGAAAATTTGGCCAAATGCTGGCTTATCAATAAGCTCAGCTCGCTTAGCGCTAGAAACTGGATTATCATTAGGCAAAACGGTAAAGTTGCCAGCTAATTTGTTTAACAGAGCAGGATCACTATGATCGTAAGAATCGTAGGCATCCTTAAACTCTGGAGCGACTTCTAAATCGGCCATTATGTCTCTTTTCCTATTTGCAATTACTTGTACTTTTTTTGATTGCTTTTATTGCAATTAATGGTATAGATTAGTACGATTCTCAATTAACGCAAGCCCGTATACAAATATTTTTTGTTGAAAAATAAGCATTTAGCCAAAAGATTTACGATTTGCAACAAAGAATTAACACAAATTATGGAAAAAATAATTTCGCAGCGTAAGATTTGTGCCTCTGGTGGGACTCGAACCCACAAGCCCGTAAGGGCGTCAGATTTTAAGTCTGATGCGTATGCCAATTCCGCCACGGAGGCAACAGACACTAATTATGCCATATAAATCAAATAAAAACAACTCAGCGCGTGGCGAGTGTTCTTCGGCCTAAATCTAAAGTGATTCCGTCTAATAATCCATGCTCACTCGCAACAAAAGTTTCAAGCACTCCGCCATGATCTTGATAAGCCGCCTTAGCAAGACGCTCAAGAACGCGACTTAACACAACAGCTCCGCCGCCAACAACATCAACCCTTCCTGGGTGAATCGTAGCGTATGTGCGTCTACGCTCTCGCGTCATATGCAAGAATCGATCGTTAACCGTGTAAGCTTGATCCAAAGCAATTTTTACTCCATCAACAGCCTTATGATCATAATGCTTTAAGCCAATTGCAAGAGCCGCCATAGTTGTAACAGTACCCGAAACGCCAATAATCGTACGCGCTTTGCCAGCATTAACATGTTTTAACGCTTCGTCTATATTCTTATCAATATCTTTAACTGCACAAGATATTTCTTCTTCTGTAGGCGGATCCGTATGCAAATGACGTTCAGTCATGCGCACAGAACCAATATTCATAGAATAGGCCGAATCAACCTTATCTTCAGCAAGATTCACGCCATCTCCGCCTAGAACAAGCTCTGTAGAGCCTCCGCCTAAATCAATAACAAGATACGGAGCTTGCAAATCTTTTCTAGAAACCACACTTGTTGCGCCCAAAAAACTCAAAGCCGCCTCTTCGGTTCCACTAATAACCTCTGGATGCACGCCAAGCTCTTCAAACATCATTTGCTCAAACACGTCTCTGTTTAAGGCATCTCTTGTGGCAGAAGTTGCAACAAAACGAATAGCGTCCACTTTGTGCTCACTAAGAACTTTAGCAAACTCTTTAGCAGCGTCTTTTACGCGCTCTAGAGCATCACTTGCAAACATATGCGTTTCGTCAATCCCCTGCCCTAATCGCACAACTCTAAGCATTCGAGGAACAACATCTTTCATACCATTTGCATCAACTTTAGCAATCTTTAAGCGAATTGAATTAGTTCCGCAATCAATTGCTGCAACGCATACAGACTTTCCAGACGGCACTTTTAAATCGTCATTTTTAAGGCCAGGATTGCAATATTTTTCGTTTTCAACTTGCGAATAGTCGTCATCGCCCCAAGGCGTAGTGCACTTACAAACATCTGGACTAAACTCGCTTGATATTTTGTTTAAAACCATATCTCCAATAGGATTAACACCTTTACCCATTACAAGACTTTGAGCCAGCAAAGCATGCAAGCATTTAACGCGAACTGGCATTCCTCCCGCGCTCATATTTTTAATATGCTCTTCGCTATCGTTTAATCGATTAGCCAACTCTTTACGAAATTCCAAATACGTTTTATGAGCCTGCTCATATTTTTTAGCAACGTCCTCGTTGTTGTTTAACAAATCGTTGCATTCCTTCATAAAACCTTGAGCCTCTAAATGCGAAGCGGCCTTAACAGCTTCTGGGCTTGTTAAATAGCATGTTGTAGGGAAAGGCGTTCCGTCTTCTAAGCATGGACGCGTAATAACAGCAAGAGGCCTGCCACAAACACATCTAGCTCCAACTGCAACCATGCCTCTTGGGAATCTTCCCAATTGACGCTTTACAATATCTTTATCTGCTTTTGATGCAGGATTTTCTAGTAAATGATCCACCAACAACTTTGTGTTTAAACCCATTTTCAACTCCATATGCATTGCATAATCTTAAGTTCTACGTACAACTTTTATTCTTTTTTAATTCTATCTACTTTTAATTCTATCTACTTTTATTATTGGGTTTTTTATTTGTAGATTTTGCATGATTAGTTTTAGATTTATTAGACCTATTCGCATTATTACTAGTGCCATTAGTGCCATTAGTGCCATTTTCTTTAGCCTTAAAGCTCATGTCTTCTGGCTTATCTGCCTTGTGAAGCGCATAGAATAAATCACTATACCACGGCAATGCTTTTCTATCTTCATACAAAGAATCATCTTTGTTAAACGATTCTGGAACATAGCCTGTAATCGCCTCTGGATGTTCTACTCTAACGGCCTGCTCTCCTGGAAATATAAATCCCAATCTCTCCCTAGCCTGAGCCGCAACATACGCCTTATCTTTCCAGCGTTCCACATCGTTATTAAGCGCCTGTTTTTTATCTTTTAAAGCAGCTTCATCTCTTTGTAAAGCATGCAATTCTGCCAAACTTAAAGCATAATTACGAATTGTAGATATAAGACCAATACAGCAAAGAAATACAACAACTATCATGGAAACAAATACAACTGAACCAGAAAACAGCCTCTTTTTCTTTGACTGATTTGATTCGTCAACTGTATTTGAAGTCATGCGGCGATTTCTTAAAATCATACTTCTAAATTACTTTAAATATTCGACGTGACGCACACGCGTTTATAAAATTGCGGCCAGCAGCATAAGCCGCCAACCGCAATTACTTTTAAATTTATTATTAAGCTTTATACTTTAGACTAATCCATTTGAGCTTTGCTCAAAATAGTATCTGCCGAGTGTTGCAATTTTTGCAACTCCTCTTGCGTCAAATCAAGCTGGCATTGCTTAACAATTCCTTCTCTACCAACAATTGCTGGGTAAGAAAGATAAGAATGGTACTCTTCGCGATAGTTAGAAACAGGCATTTGCTCTTTAGAATCCGAAAGAACTGCATCTACCAGGCGAACTGCAGCAGCAGCAATACCGTAGTTTGTGTACTTTTTGCCGTAGAACACTGTAAATCCGCCTTCGCGAGTTTCCTCGTCAATTGCGTCTAAATCCATGTTCTTTTCTTTAATAAGCTCTGTTATAGGCTGCTCAAAGACTTTAACAGTAGACCAGGCAACAAACTGAGAATCACCATGCTCTCCCAAGCTATAGCCCTTAACAGCCTTTGGATGCACGCCAAAGAACTTGCCAACAGCTCGATGCAAACGCGCAGAATCAAGCAATGTGCCAGTTCCAATAACCTGCTTGTAATCAAGACCAGTTGACTCTTTGTAAAGCTGGCAAATAGCGTCGCAAGGATTAGTGACGTCAATCAAAACACCATGGAATCCAGAAGCCTTAATCTTGGCACCAACTTCTTTAACTTGAACGCGATTATTATTAAGCTCTGCAAAACGATCAGGATTAGGAACATCCAAAAGCTTGATATTTCCTAAAGCACTTACGATTACATCTACGTCTTTTAATGCTTCATAATCATTAACCGTAATATTAACGTTAAATGGCACATTATCCATTGAATCTTCAAAATCCAATGCGTCAGCATTCACCTTTGCCTCGTTTGTATCATAAAGATACAAATCGTCTGCATGACCACCAACAACAAGTTGATGCGCTACTGCTGCACCAACGTTTCCCATGCCTATAACTGCGACTTTTCTCATATGAAACATCTCCTTCCGTTTTTAGTTTTCCATAAAAAATAGCACTATTTTGATGAGAATAAAAGTAATTTTAGAAAAATTTATATATTTTTTTAAAAAAATCGCAAAAATATACGAAAAACGGCCAATCGCAATCAAATGCGACTGGCCGAATATAGGCTAAGATTTAAAGCTTAAATAAACTCACATAGAATCTATAAAAGCCTCAGTATAGTTACTTCATATACTTCTTGCACGCCTTGAATGCGCTGTAACCAGCGTACTGAGCAGTAGAGCCAAGCTCTTCTTCAATCTCAAGCAAGCGGTTGTACTTAGCAATACGCTCACCACGAGCAGGAGCACCAGTCTTAATCTGGCCAGTGTTCTTAGCAACAGCAAGATCAGAAATGGTGGTATCTGGAGTCTCGCCAGAACGGTGGGAAACCATAGAAGTGAAGCCATTCTTGGTTGCAAGTTCAATAGCGTCGAGGGTCTCGGTAACGGAACCAATCTGGTTCAACTTTACAAGCAAGGAGTTAGCTGCTCCAAGCTCAATGCCCTTAGCCAAACGCTTTGGATTTGTAACAAGCAAATCATCGCCAACAAACTGCAAACGATCACCAAGACGCTTGGTGATTGCTGCCCAATCATCCCAGCCTTCTTCCTGGAATGGATCTTCGATGGAAACGATTGGGTATTCGTTGATGAGCTTCTCGTAGTAATCAAGCATGTAAGCAGATTCGCGCTCTTCGCCATCGAAACGATACTTGCCAGTTTCCTTGTTGTAGAACTCGGAGGAAGCAACGTCGAGGGAAATACCAATCTGCTTGCCTGGCTCGTAGCCTGCTGCTTCGATTGCATCCATAATGTACTTTAAGGAATCCTCATTGGACTTCATCTTTGGAGCGAAGCCACCTTCGTCGCCAAGACCAGTAGCCAAGCCTTCCTTCTTCAAAACGTTCTTTAAGGTGTGATAAACCTCAACACCGGCGCGCAAAGCATCGCTATAGGTTGCAAAACCGTATGGAGAAATCATGTATTCCTGAATATCGGTTGCAAAATCAGCGTGAGCACCACCGTTCATAATGTTCATGTTTGGAACTGGAAGAATGTGGCCATTGGTGCCGCCAATGTAGCGGTACAAAGGAAGCTCAGCAGACTCGGCAGCTGCATAAAGAGCAGCAAGGGAAACACCAAGAATAGCATTTGCGCCAAGCTTGCCCTTGTTTGGAGTGCCGTCAAGCTCAATCATTGTTTCATCAAGAGCACGCTGATCGCTGGCATCCATGCCAATAACCTTTGGCGCGATTACTTCGTTAACAGCCTTAACTGCTTCCAAAGTACCCTTGCCCTGGTAGCGGGACTTGTCGCCATCGCGACGCTCCCAAGCTTCTGCCTCACCAGTTGAAGCACCAGAAGGCACTAAACCAATGCCCTGAGCGCCATCTTCGGTCTCCAAATAAACCTGAACAGTAGGATTTCCACGAGAATCCAAAATTTCGCGTGCGTATACGCTTTCAATAGCTGCCACAACTACTCCTTATTTATATCTGTTGGTTGTGTAACATATTTAAGATTAATGCGTTTTATGGACGTTATTTAACATAGTAAGTCGCCCAGCTTTAAAGCCAATATTTACACTTATATTTGCACCGCATTTTACACTTATATGCAATTCTTAAACTAGCACAAACAAAGATTTTACCAATCAATATCTTCTAAAAGCTGCTTAGTAAACTCAATAACATCTTGTTCTTTGGCAGAAGAAGAATCTCCTAAAACAGACGCAAAAGGAGAAGGAAAAATCATTGTATGCGTAACAGGCTTAAACTGAGCGCCTTTATAAATCCTACTCAAACGCATCCAAACAGATTGCGCAGGGTCAAAACCTATAACTCGTACGGATTTTCCTTGCAAACTTATTTGACTAATTCCCATTTTGCTGGCTTTAAATCTAAGTCGAGCAACATCAAACAGTGTTTGCAAAGATTTAGGCGGATTTCCATATCTATCGTTTAGCTCGTCAAAAATATCCTTCAAATCATCGTCATTTTGAGCCTGTGCAATCTTTCTATAAGCTTCTAATCGCAATTTGTCGGAATCAATATAGTTTATTGGAATCGAAGCTTCTATAGGCAAGTCAATAGACGTAGAAACAGTTTCCTTATGCTCTGGCTCTTTGTATTTTTCAACAGCTTCACAAACCATGCGAACATAAAGATCAAATCCAACGCCTTCAATATGGCCACTTTGAGCATTGCCAAGTAAGTTTCCAGTGCCTCTAAGCTCCAAATCTTTCATAGCAACATCGAATCCAGATCCAAGAGCTGTATATTGTGCAATTGTTGCAAGTCTATCGTGCGCCTGCTGAGTCATTGGCTTAGTTGAATCGTACAAAAAATATGCATATGCACGCTCGCGACCTCTGCCAACTCGCCCGCGCAATTGGTGAAGCTGACTTAAACCAAACCTATCTGCACGGTCAACAATAAGCGTATTGGCGTTAGAAATATCTAATCCCGTTTCAATAATCGTAGTGCAAACAAGAACGTCAATATCTCTGTGCCAAAAATCGCGAATAATAGTGTCGAGCTGCTTTTCGCCCATTTTTCCGTGCGCAATCGCAACTCTAGCCTCTGGCACAAGTTTTTGAATATTAGACGCAACTTTGCTAATATCCTCCACTCGATTATGCACATAAAACACTTGGCCGCCTCTAAGCAGCTCGCGCTTAATACAAGCCGCCACTTGAGCATCTTCGTAAGCTCCAACATAAGTTAAGACTGGCAAACGGTCTTCTGGAGGCGTAGCAAGAGTTGACATTTCGCGAATACCCGTAACAGCCATTTCTAGCGTTCTAGGAATTGGCGTTGCCGAAAGACTAAGAACATCTACATTTGTGCGCAAAGCCTTTAAAGTCTCCTTATGCTCAACGCCAAAACGCTGCTCTTCGTCTATAATTACCAAACCCAAATCCTTGAATTTTATGTTTGGATTTAAAAGCTTATGTGTGCCAATAACAACATCAACTTTGCCCGATTCAAGGCCTTGCATAGCCTCGTTAATTTCTTTTGTGCTTTGGAATCGGCTCATTGCAGCAACCGTTACAGGGAAGCCAGAAAAACGATTAGTAAAAGTCTCGTAATGCTGCTGAACTAAAAGAGTGGTTGGCGCTAAAACAACCACCTGCTTGCCGTCTTGAACAGCCTTAAAAGCAGCGCGCACAGCAATCTCGGTTTTACCAAAACCAACGTCTCCGCAAATCAGCCTATCCATTGGTATTGGCTTTTGCATATCTTGTTTAACTTCGTCAATAGTCGTAAGCTGATCTGGAGTTTCTTGGTATGGAAAATCGTCTTCAAGATCTTTTTGCCATGGAGTGTCTGCACTAAAAGCAAATCCACTGCTAGACGCCCTTGCAGAATAAAGTTTAATCAAGTCTTGCGCAACTTCTTGAACAGCTTTTCGCGCTTTTTCTTTTGTAGCAGCCCAGTCCGCGCCTCCAAGCTTATTTAGCTTTGGAATTTCTGCGCCAATATACTTGCTAACTAAGTCAAGCTGATCTGTTGGAATAAAAAGCTTATCTGCAGGAGCATTGCGTTTACTAGGAGCATACTCAATTTCCAAATATTCGCGAGTAGCTTCCCCATTTGAAGTTTTTACAATTCGCTGCCTCATGCCTATAAATTTACCGATTCCATGCTGTTCGTGAACAACAAAATCTCCTGGCTTAAGGTCTAGAAGATCAATCTCTTTTTTTCTGCGCTTTGGCGTTTTAATCCCATTTGCAGAAGAAGACTTTCCCGTTAAATCTCTTTCGCTAAGAATTGCAATTTTACTTTGCGTATCTATAAAACCATCAACTATACGCGAACTAATCTGCGAAAAATCAAATATTCCAGTTGCATGTACAGCTCGCACTAATCTTGCTAATGTTCCACTAGCGGCCGCACTAATGTATACCTTGTATCCTTTAGAAATAAGACTTGATATTCCGCCAGAAATCTTTTCGTTGTCTCCTCTAAATTCTTGAGGAGATTTAATACCCAAGTCTAAATAACTATTTTTTACGAATTTACTTTCGATTTCTCCCTTAGCCTCAACGGTTTCTAACGACTTATCTGCCGCAAAACTGTTTAAGTTAATTACCTGATGATTGTTGTTTTCAAGATTTTCTAAAACACTGTCAAAATCAAGAAAACTCGCCTTATCAAAGGTTATTGGAGCGCCTGCGCCTTTGCCCGATGCAGCAACATGCCAGCTTGCAGCCAAAAACTCATTTGCCGTTTTAACTAAATCGTTAGCTGCTCGTCTGCATTTTTCTAAATCCGAAACCAAAATTATTGCGTTTTTCTCAATAAGATTTTCCACTGGCTCCATATTGTCAACCAACGCAGGAAGCAAAGATTCCATACCCTCTACAGGTATTGCATTTGCGATTGATTCCAGCATGTCTTGCGCATTTGGAATTTTACCAATCAAAGACTTTGCTCTCTTTTGAATACCCTCCGTAAGCTGCAATTCTCGGCAAGCTGTAGCCCATACTCTACTAATGTTCTTTCCGTACGTGCGCTGGTCTAAAGCGTGGAATTGCTTAATTGTATCAATCTCATCTCCAAAGAACTCAATACGCACAGGGTGATCCATTGTTGGAGGAAAAACGTCTATGATTCCGCCCCTAACTGCAAACTCCGCGCGGTTCATAACAAGTTCTACGCGATTATAAGAATTTTCTACAAGACGCTTTATAGCAACATCAATAGGAATTTCTTTACCACATTCAAAAACAAGTGGCTCCACATTACAAAGATCTTTAACAACTGGCTGAATAATGGAACGAACAGGCATAACAAGAACGCGAATTGGACCAAACATGTTATCTTCGCCATCTTTGCCATTTTTACTACTTTGCGCATGCTTTAATCGCCTAAAAACCGCCATTCTACTTGCTACAGTATCTGCTCTAGGAGAAAGACGCTCATGCGGAAGAGTTTCCCAAGCCTCTAGCTGAGCAATATCTTGAGGATTCCCATTGTAAAAATCTCGTATGGATTCAAGTGATTCTAAAGCATCTCTACTAGACGGAACTATTAAAACAACTGTATTTTTAACCGCCATTTGTGCAGCAACGGCCGCCCTAGCACCATTGGGGCAGTATACGTTAAGAGGATTAGAAAAATCTTCTTCGAACAAAGCTAAAGACTTAAACGAATCGTTTTTGTTACAAATATCTTGAACTATATTTTCAAGACACAACTTAGGCGAGCAAGAACTTTGTTCTAATGAATCTTTTAAAACTGGCGACTTTTGCGTAACAGAATCAGCTTTATCTGCCATTAAAATGCTCCTGAGTGGCACTAAGACCGCGGAAAATCACACTTTCTACTGCATCTGCGCCATCTGCCAAAAAGTTAGGAAGATCAGATTTTTGTGCACCAGCAAATCCGCCCAAAACCCAATTAACAGTATTATCGTGAGAATGAGCACCACGCTGAGCATGACCAACACCCATTCTTACTCGCGCATAATTAGGAGTTCCAAGGCTGCGATCAATGGAGCGAATACCGTTATGGCCTCCAGCAGAACCTCCAGCTTTTACTTTAATGCGTCCAAAATCCAAGTCCATATCGTCGTGAATAACAACAATATGATCTGGCTCAATCTGATAATACGCACTTATAGAAGATACTGCAGCTCCAGAATCGTTCATAAAAGTAAGTGGTTTTGCAAGGAAAAACTTTGCCGACTTACCGTCTAAATTCATAACACCCTTGCCAAGTTTAGATAGGCCTTTATGATCCGAAAACTGTACCGACCAACGCTCAGCAAGACAATCCGCAACCATAAAACCCATGTTATGACGAGTACCTTCGTACTTAGATCCAGGATTGCCAAGGCCAGCAATAAGCCAAAAATCCGAAGCCATAATTCACACCCAATCTTATAAACTCAACAACAAAACGGGCGTACCGATTGAAGTTGGATTATACAACTACCCGATACGCCCTCATATACTGTACTTTATTTTAGCAAGACTCAAGTCATTGCGTAAACTACTTCAAAAATTCGTCCGTAGTTAATTCTTTTGCTTGAGGAGTTTTATATGTTACTTTGCCTTTAGAATCCGTATACGCACCTTCCTTACTTAGGAAGTCGAAGTATTCTTGAGCGCCCTTAACATCACTTGTGCCGAACACAAACTTGCCGCTTTTTATGTCTGCACGATTACCCCAATATTGCCCGTCAACAATCATCTTCATGCTTCGCTTAACGAATTTCACATCAAGATTAGCTTCAGGAGCTTCTTTTACTAAAATGTTTGCAGCTTCATCTGGATGATTGTAAGCGTATTCATAACCGCGCTTAACGGCTTTAACAAAAGCGCGAACAAGCTTCGGATTGCGCTTAACTGTGTTTGCGTTAGTAATAACACCAATCGTATCTGGCTGACCAGGAACTCCATAATCTGCTGTCTTAAAGCAACGCAACTTTGGACCATACATTTCCGCCTGCACACCTTCCCAAGTGCCATAAAAACCACCAAAATCAGCTTTTCCGGATTCAAGCGTACGGAACGTAGAAGTACCAACAGTAACCTTATCGAACTTACCTTTGCCACCATCGTGCTGAATCATTCTACGAATCACAGCATCACCTTCTGCAGATCCAAAGGTTGCAAAAGTTTTACCATCAAAGTCTTTAGGCGAATGAATTTTAGTATTTTTATAAAGAGAGCACCAAATTGCGCTAGGCTTTTGCTGAACTTGCAAAACTTCCTTCAATTTAGTGCCTTTTGTACTGAAATCTGCAAGACTAGTAATATTACTTAAAGCAAAATCCGCAGCACCAGAGTCAACAGCATGCTCTGCACCAGTTTGAGACACAGCCAAAATATTCACGTGTAAACCAGCTTGCTTAAACCATCCCATATGCTTTGCCACGTATATGCCAATATGATTAGTATCCGGTATCCACGAAAGCATAAACGAAACGTTTTGAAGACCAGATTTACTATTCTGCTTACTATTGTTTGACCCACACGCGCACAAAGACAGAATGCAGCATGAGCTTATAAAAACTGCTATTGCACGCATAATATTTTTATTAAATTTCAAACGAAAAGCTCGCACATTACGCCATAATTCGCATATCATAAGTTCCCTAGCTTTCTTAATAAATAACCGCTTTCTGGGAATGTAACACGAACTTGGCAGAAAACGGTATCAAGGGCCTAGCCCGCGCCGTTCAATGCCCCCAAAAATTAGAACTTTTGGTTTGCCACACATTGACTCACGAAACGACTAAATTATGCACTAATCGAAAGACAAATACGCATAAAATACACGCTTGCTAACTACATACTAGCTATGTGATATTTTCATACAAGAAAGTTTGTAAAATTTTACATTGTTTGATTGGGGCAGCAGTCAAGCAGATACAACAAGCATTATGGCTTGTATACTGAAAGGAACGATATTCCATGACGCGTGCGCGTTGGAAAACACTACTGCACAATTATCTGCCAACAATAATTTCTACTATTACATTACTAATTTTTTGGCAGCTTTCTTGCGAATTCTATAAAATTCCAGAAAATTCTATTCCAACTCCTACAGATATTGCTAAAGCAACTTATGATGTATGGCCACAATTATGGCCTGCAACCCTTGCAACTATTGAAGAAACAGTTATTGGTTTTAGTCTTGCCATTGTGAGCGGCATTTTACTGGGCGTACTTTTTCACGTATGCAAGCTGGTTCACGCAGCTTTGTTCCCCCTTCTTTGTGCTGCACAAACGTTACCACTTATTTCGATTGCCCCGCTATTTCTTATATGGTTCGGTTTCGAAATGTCTGGAAAAATTGTTATCGTAGCTATTTTTAGCATGTTCCCTATTGCTGTTCAAACAATTAGAGGTCTTGATGCAGTTCCAAGTTTTTATAGCGATGTAGCTCTCACATGCGGAGCGGGACGAGTTTGGACGCTTTGGCACGTAAAATTAAGGATTGCAGCTCGACAAATTTTTGGTGGAATTCGCATTAGCACAGCCTACGTTTTTGGCGCAGCTACTACTGCAGAGTATCTTGGATCACGTCAAGGATTAGGTATTTGGCTGCAAGCTGCATATAATTCTTTCCGCACTCCGCTTATTTTTTCTGCAACATTCGTAATTATTGCGTTTACAGCAATATTGATGGGCGTAGTTAATATAAGCGAGCGATTATTGCTAGGCCCTGTAGAAGACGACGAAGACCCAGATAATCAAATGTAAAAACGCATAAAGCCAACACATAACATAATGCCGAACATAATCTAAACTATGCTCGGCATTATGTTTATTAATCCAAAGCTGCCTTTAGGCGCTTCTTTGACTTTTGCTTTTACTTTCCAGAGTCTTCTTTAATAGCATCACTAATCGCATCGCTTAGCTCTTTTTGAGCTTTGCCATACGCTTGCCAATCTCCAGATTTCATTGCAGCATCCGAATCTTTTAGTGCTTGAGCTGCTCGCTTAAGAGCCATTTTTGCTTTTGCACTAAAATCAGATTTAGCATTAGCATTTTTATTGCCATTTTCGCTAGTCTTACTCGAATCTTTTTGCTTAGGATTAGAAGCAATACTGTTTGCGCCAGAATTATTGGAAGCGTCGCCAGCATTTGCGCCAGAGTTTCCTCCAAACACTTGGTTTAATGCTTCATCCAAAGTGTCTGCAAATCCAACTTGATCTCCAAAAGCAACAAGCACCTTCTTAAGTAATGGGTAGCTCGTAGATCCGCTAGACTGAACGTAAACTGGCTCTACGTAAACTAATCCACCGCCAAGTGGCAATGTAAGCAAGTTTCCTCGCTTAACCTTAGTTGAACCAGATTCAAGCAAATTCAACTCTTTAGAAACATTTGCATTAGCGTTAAAGTTGTTTTGAGCCTGGCCAGGGCCTGGAACATTGGAGACCTTAGGCAATTCTTGAAGAATTAGCTTGCCGTAATTCTCACTGACTTTTCCAGCAACATTTCCAGCATCGGAATCTACCGACAAGAATCCAGTTAGGATTTCTCGAGTAATCTTTCCAGCAGGAATGTATGTAGAAACAAGCGAGAACACTGGCTTATTTGCCCCTCGGGTTTGCAAAGTCAAATAATATGGAGGTTGCAAAATGTCTTCTCGCTGAAGACTTTGAGATTCTGTAGGATCTACTGGAGTCTGCCAGAAGTCTTCTCCCGAGAAGAACTGACTTGCACTATCAACATGGTACTTTGCAAGCAAATGCCTTTGTACCTTAAACAAGCTTTCTGGGTATCTAATATGACTCATCAAATCACCAGAAATCTTAGAAATATCGTGATAGTGCCCTGGGAATATTGATCTCCAAGCTTTAATCACAGGGTCCTTTTTATCCCACACATACAAATCAACAGAGCCGTCATAAGCATCAACCGTTGCTTTAACGGAATTACGAATGTAATTTGCACGCTGATTAGTCAAACCCTTAATCGAATGAGATGTTGTTGTTGTAGAATCCTGAGTTACTTTTCCAAAATCAGTCATTTGCGAATACGGGTAGGAGTCGGACGTTGTGTATCCGTCAACAATCCACTTAACTCGTCCGTCCACAACTGCTGGGTAAACGCGCCCGTCTAAAGTCAAATATGGAGCCACTTTAGAAACGCGAGTCTTAGGGTCGCGATCATACAAAATCTGGGAATTTGCGGTAACTCTATCCGAGAATAAGATTTGATCGGATTCAAAACGAATAGCATGTAGCAACTTAGAGAAGAAGTTGCCAACGCTTGGTCCGCCATTTCCCTTAAACGTTGTTAAAGCACCATTTGAGCCAGTTGGATAATCAAACTCCCAAGGAGCAGTGCCTTCTTTAGACCCAACAATCGAATACTTTGGAGCGTTTGGAGAGAAGTAGATGCGCGGCTCATACTTCTTTAACTTTGTAAGCTTTCCTTGAGTTGGAATTCCATACTCCATAAATTGCGGCTGGCCGTCTGCAGTAACCTTATTGCCATAGGCCGCAACAATGCCATATCCGTGCGTGTAAACAGTGTGGTCGTTAACCCAGTTTCGATTATCGTTTCCAGCTAAATCAAGCTCTCTTGCAGCAATAACCGTGTCTTGGCTCACGCCGTCAATATCGTACTTATCTACAGAAAGCGTATCTGCAAAAGTGTAGTATTGCTTAGATTGCTGCAATTGTCGGAAAGTTGGAGAAGTAACTTGAGGGTCTAAAAGCCTGATTTGTGCAGTAGACTCCGCTTCTTTTGCAAGCGCGCCCGACTTTCCTTTAGAAGTAGCGTTATACGATTCTTTTTTAACATTATTTAATCCATACGCAAACTTAGTTGCATCAATATTTCGTTGAATATAAGTGGCTTCTAATTCTTGTGCATTCGGCGCTACCTTAAAACGTTGCAAAAGAGCAGGCCAAGCAAAAGACAACACCATTGCGCATACAACAAGAGATGCAACAGCTATAACAGGCGTGCGCCAAGCTTTAACAGCTACAGCAAATCGTGTGCCAATTTTTACACTTCCATTAAGAGCATGAGATTTTAGCAACCACGCTGTTATAACTACACCAACTACAAGTGTGATTACTGCCATTGCAATGCTAGAAGGAACACCTGCATTCATATCTGTGTACAATCCGCCTGTAATCCTACTTCCATCTAGGTTTACAACCGCAAACACATCTAAGATTTGCAAAATAGACCAGAAAATAATAACGAGCATAAACCATGCGGAAATTTGGCGCCTTGCACTTTTTGTTATGCTAAAAATGCCCTTGCCGCCTATAGGTAGAGTAATTCTTACAGCTCCCATCAAAACATTTGTTATAACGCTAAACAGTAAAGAAACAGCAAGAAGAACAATAAACGCTCTAATAAAAAGTCTTAATCCTGGCAACACAAACACATAGAAGCCGTTATCAAATCCAAATTGAGGATCTTTAATACCAAATGGCTGGTAATTAAACATAAGAAGAATCTGCACCCAATGACTGTAGAATTGCATTCCAAACACAGCGCCTACAATCAAAGACACAACTCCCGCAACATGCATTGCAAGCTTAGAGCTTATTCCCTTTTTAGTGTTTAAAACATTACCGCTTTCTTTAACATACACACCGTCTTCGCTTCCAGGGCGTTTTTTAATCGCAATAAATGCAGATAAATAGCCAAACGCAGCCATAAGCAGAGCATACAAAGCCCAAACGCCGATTTTAGCGGCTAGTTGGATCCAGATTACGCTTTCGAATCCAAGTTGCGCATACCACATGCAATCGGTTATAAACTTTGCAAGGCCAAAAACAATTGCGCATACAAAAGCTATTGCTACTACGATTGCAGCAAAAACCCAACGCCATTTTCTTGATTTTCCAACAAATTTATTTACATCAAAATCTATTCTCATATAGTGATTATTCTCCTTACTATTTGAGTTTTTTCTATCGCTTTTATTGCCTTTAGCGTTATTACTGATATTGCTAGTATCGCTTTCACTATCTTTGCTAGTATCGCTATTTTTTGGCAAATCGTCTTTGTTTTCTAGTTTTTTCTTAGCTTCTAATATATCGCTAAAGAGGTCACCAAGGTCATCATCGTCACTATAATAGTCTGCCAAATCTTTTATTTTTTTTGCAAACTTTGAAGAAGTCTTATCTTTGTTTTCACTATTAGACTCATCTTTAGACTCATCTTTAGCAACAACATTTGCATTGCTATTATCTTCATCAATGCTTTCTACAACTACATCTTGGTCAATAGAATCATCTGCAGAAGTATCGGCAAAATCATTATTTTGATTGCTCTTTTTCTTTCCATCGCTTGAATAATCGGAACGCTTATGCACTTTAGTGTTTTTAGGTTTTTTAGCCATATAAGCGCCAAAAGCAGCCCATGCAACGCCAATGAGTATTTCTATAATGACTTTCAACATAAGGTTAATAATACTATACTAATTATTCCCAATCTACTTGTTGTGTTTGCTGTGTAATCAAAAATAATTACAAAAAAGCGCGCTCGCAAAAGTAGCGAACGCGCCTAATTTGATTAGATTAAATCAGATTAAAGCATTTAAGCTAAGCAACATCTGGATCGTCTTTAGCGATTGTTCCAGTAAGCTTTCCGATTGCCTTCATTACGTGGTAAACAACCAACACAACAACAGTGCCGATTGCAATACCATTAAACTGAATTCCAGAAACAGCAAACTGGAAGTTAGCAATACCAATAATCATAACGATTGCAGCAATCATAATGTTAACTGGCTTATCGAAGTTCACCTTGTTTTCTACCCAAATGCGCACGCCAATCATGCCAATCATGCCGTAAAGCAAAGTGGTTACACCGCCCAAAACGCCTGCTGGAATGGAGTTTACAATTGCACCAAACTTTGGGCAAAGGCTTAATACGAATGCAAAGAATGCAGCGCACCAGTAGGCAGCGGTAGAATACACTTTTGTTGCAGCCATAACGCCAATGTTTTCGCCATAGGTTGTAGTACCGCAACCACCAAAGCAGCCAGCGATTGCAGTGCCCAAGCCGTCTGCAAACAAAGCCGTACCAATCTTGGAATCGTAGTCGCGGCCAGTCATCTGAGCTACAGACTTAACGTGACCAACGTTTTCTGCAATAAGAACAAGAACCACTGGCAAGAACATAAGCAAAACAGAGAAGTCAACTTGCGGAGTGTGGAACTTAGGGAAACCAATCCAAGCTGCCTGCTCAATCTTGCTAAAGTCAACTTGACCCTGGAAGCATGCATAAGCGTAGCCAACAAGAACGCCAAGCAAAATGTTCAATCTTCCAAGAAGACCACGGAAGACTACTGCAATAAGCATAACCGCAATCAAAGTAACCAAAGCGGTATCTGGAGCCTTTTGGAAGTTGCCCCAAACAGCTGGACCCAAGTTAAAGCCAATGATTGCAACGATTGCACCGTTAACAACAGGAGGCATAATAACGTCAATCCACTTTGCTCCAGCAAAATGCACAAGCACACCAATTAGCGCAAGAAGAATACCTGTGCACATAATGCCAAAGCTTGCTACAGCAATGCCCTTATGCGCAGCGGTTACAGCCATAACAGGTGCTATAAGACCAAAAGAGCTTCCTAAATAACTAGGAAGCTTATTTGCGTTAATCAGTAAGAACAATGCTGTGGAAAGAGCCGTGAACATTAAAGTGGTCGACGGATCAAATCCTGTAAGAATCGGCACTAAGAATGTTGCGCCAAACATAGCAATAACATGCTGAGCACCAATACCAGCAGTACGAGTCCAGGTTAAACGCTCGTCTGGCTCTACTACTTCCCCAGGCTTCAAAGTTTTTCCATCGCCATGAAGCTGCCATGTAAACAACGATTTCATTGTTTTCTCCTTGTGTAAAACAAGTTCATATGTATGTTGTGATTGAAAAAACAACCACCAAAACGAGCGCCAGCTTAAAAAAAAAACAAGCACTACTTGTGCGCAGGTTTGGCAGCTTTTGCAGAGGCTATACCAACCGCCGCCCCTAGCCAAGTGGTCATTCTAATGTACTAATCACAAAGTGTCGAGACAATTTTAAAAATAACAAATTTATAAATTATTTTTATTGAAATATCAAGGAAAATCGGTGTGTCGAAAATTCGTCACATGCCACTAATCGTTACTTATAAAAGTTTATAAACATAAACTTTTGCTTATGTATTAGATTCGCTTATTACAATCTTAATTTTGCAAAACATTTTGAATGTAATCTTTTAATACAATTGCATGATTTATACGCGGATATTTCGCTCCATATAAAAACGTTACTTTTTTACTTTTTCTACATATATCTACGATTTGGTTTACACAATCTTGATTCTCGTCCAACTCTTCAATATAACGATTGGCAAATTCTTCGAAACGCTCAGACTTATGCCCAAACCATTTTCGCAGATCACTTGATGGAGCAATATCTTTACACCACAAATCAAGATTTGCCTTTTCTTTACTTATGCCTCTAGGCCACAATCTATCTACCAATACTCGAAAGCCATCATGTTCATCAAATGATTCATAAACGCGTTTAATTTGAATATTAATATTGCACATAATTACCTCTTTAACTACATACAATAATTACACAATTATGATTTTTTTCAACAAGATTTAATTAAGCGCAATCTAAATGGGACTAATACAAAACTACGATATGTTTTTATCAAATATGTTTTATTCTGTGATTTTTAATATAGGCGTGTCGATTGCCATTGCAACAAAATGCTAGAAAATGTGTAATATTTTTGAATTTTTGTTCATTTTTGTCCGATTATGGGAGAATAATTGGCTAAATGGTTAATTTCTTTGATACATGGAAAAAGAAAATCTGCACCACAAACATGGCTCTTATAGCTGTGCTTACACTTCTAGCTTCCTTAATTGGCAGCTGGCTCAAGCAGTTCCCAGGCCTAAGCCTTTTGGGAGCTCTTATTATTGCGTTGCTTATTGGCATGGCTCTGCAGCTGCCTTTACACGTATACAAACTGAACAATGATTCCAGACGAGCAGGCGTTAAAGCATCTGCTGGCTTAATCGCAAATAAACTACTTAGACTTGGCATTATTTTGCTTGGCTTTAAGCTAAATTTGCACGTTCTATTTACTCAAGGATTAAAGTGCTTACCTATTGCAGCCGTTCTAGTTGCCGTTATGGTATGCATTACATACAACATTGCAAAATTCCTTAAGGTTAGCCCACAACTTGCAATGCTAACCGCAGGAGGCACAAGCATTTGCGGAGCTGCAGCTGTTATGGGCCTTTCGGGATCTATGCCAGTGCTTCCGCAAGAAGAAGATGAAAAAGAACAAAACGAGGTTATGGCTGTTGCAACCGTTGCAATAATGGGCACAATCTACGCTTTGGCAGAAATCTTTATTCTTCCTCATTTTGGAATGACTAAACAGCAGCTTGGAATTGCATCTGGAGCCTCTCTCCACGAAATTGCACACGCTGTTGCAGCTGGCGGAGCTTTTGGAAGCATTGATGTTGCAACAATCATGAAGCTTACTAGAGTTCTTATGCTTGTTCCTACATCAATCTTTATTGCAATCTGGTGGAATGCGCGTCACAGCAAAGTAGAAGATAACGGAAAGCGCAAGATTAACTTCCCATGGTTTATGCTTGGATTTATTGCAGCATCTGTTATTGGAACCTACGTGCCTTTTGTTTCCTCTTACGCATCCCTACTTGTAGACGCAGGATACGTGTTCCTTGGAATGGCTATGGCTGCTCTTGGAATCAACGTAAACTTTAGAGTTATATTTAAGCAAGGAAAAGCAGCATTCTTAGCAAGCTTCTTGGCTTCTATAGTTCTAACAGCGTTGGCTTGCGCAGCTAGCGTTTTGTTCTTCTAACAAAACGATTAAGCTAAACAATTTAGCTAATCAAAACAAATAAGAGGATTCTCATTTGCGGAATCCTCTTATTTTTTATTGTTTTTATTGTTTTTTATTTTGTATAAAGCTTAACCGATTATTCCACGATTATTCCAAAATTACTCCACTATTATTCAATGTGTACTGGTGTTCCGTCTGGAATATTCGAGTAAACCCAATTTGCATCTGGAACGCTTAGTCGAACGCACCCGTGCGATGCAGGAACCCCAAGTTTTTGCGCCTCTTCTACAATATAATCGCCAAAATTAACGCGAGTTGGAACAGAATGGAACAAGTACTTTGCGCCTATAAAACCAACCCAGTAGTCTCCGCCCATTCCTTCGGTGCTATTGTAAAAGTGATATCCCCTGTGTCTTATTTTAAAATCACCCTTAGGTGTGGAATTATTTATTCCAGAGCTAACAATCATTGTGTATATAAGATTGTTATTTTTGTAAAAATAAACGCGTTGCTTTGCAATATCAACGTTTATGCGTAAATTACTTGCATCAACCCCAGCTATTTGTGGGTAGGCTCCGCCTGTAGAAATCTTCCATAGATTAGAAAAATCAATTGCATTTGCATTCTGATTTTGCGCATTGGAGTTATCTTTTGACTTATCTATAGACTTCAATGGCGTCTTTTTTGCTTTAAACTTTGCGCCAACATTATTGTTTTTCCCACTCTTTACACCATTTAAAGTGGAATCAAGCTTATCTGACTTAAAATATTGCTTTCTAATATTTACAAAAATACGCTTATTTGCTTCTTGAACAACATGCGATACTTGCAATCCAACAAAACCAAAGAAGACTAAAACAATTAGAACAGCGAGCGCGCGCTTATAAAAAATTTTTCGATTTTTTGGAGATTTTAAGCTAATAATATATTTCACAAATCGCGCAAGAAGCGACTTTAAAACGCTTTTTAAAGCATAAAATATATTCATAAAATCTCCATAAGTAAACAAAATAAAAAGGCGCCACTTCAATACTACAGTATAGTGCCTGAGCAGCGCCAAATTACACGTTATTTGATTATTTATATGATTATTGTCTAACTAATCACACATTGAATTTAAATTCAACAATGTCTCCATCTTGCATAACGTAATCGCGGCCTTCAAGACGAAGCTTTCCTTCCTCCTTGATTTTTGCCATAGAGCCTTGAGCTTCAACAAAATCATTGTAAGAAACAACTTCGGCTTTAATAAATCCACGCTCAAAATCCGTGTGAATAACGCCTGCAGCTTGCGGAGCCGTCCAACCCTTATGAATCTGCCATGCGCGAACTTCTTTAACGCCAGCCGTCAAATAGGTTTGAAGACCTAGAATATCAAAGCCCACTCGCGCAAGCTGATCCAATCCAGATTCTGCTAAACCAGCATCTGCAAGCATCTCTCTAGCATCCGCCTCATCAAGCTCAGTAAGCTCCGACTCAAATTGTGCGTTAAGGAAAATCGCCTTTGCAGGAGCCACAGATGCTGCTAGCTTAGACTTCAAAGAATCATCCGAAAGCTCCGAATCGTCAACGTTAAACACATAAATAAAAGGCTTAGCAGTAAGCAAGTGTAAATCGTAAACGTCGTCTTTATTAATCAACTTCTCATTATGAGCCTGATCAATTGTCTTGCCAGATTCAAGAATTTCTTTAGCTTTGTTCACTGCGCCAACGTATTCTTGAGTAACTTTTTTGCCACGCAAATCTTTTTCTAACTTTGGCAAAGCATTCTCAATGGTCTGCAAATCTGCAAGAATAAGCTCCGTGTTGATTGTGTCAATATCGTCTGCAGGATCTACCTTGCCATTAACGTGCACAATGTCATCATCGTTAAACGCACGAACAACTTCGCAAATGGCATCCGCTTCGCGAATATTAGCAAGGAACTTGTTTCCCAAGCCTTCGCCTTCGCTTGCACCCTTAACAATTCCTGCAATATCAACAAATGTAACTGTTGCTGGAACTATTTTTTCGGTGTTAACAAGCTTTGCTAAAACAGGCAAACGTTTGTCTGGCAAAGGCACAATACCAGTATTTGGTTCGATTGTTGCAAATGGATAATTTTCCGCTAAAACGTTGTTTCGTGTTAGCGCATTAAACATAGTTGATTTACCAACGTTAGGCAAACCTACGATTCCAATAGTTAAAGACATATTACCTACTTTAGACCAGCTAGCGGAAGTGACTACACCACTATACTCGTATTGTTTTATTTTTGTTGAATTGCATCAACCGCGCTAATAACATCTCCCCTAAAACCACACGATTCTAGCTTTGCAACACCTCGAATCGTAGTGCCACCAGGAGAGCATACTGCGTCTTTCATAGCGCCTGGGTGAACACGCGTATCCATATACAACGCGCCTACCCCTTCAATCATCTTTGCAGCCAAACGATATGCGCAATCTCGCTTTAGACCATACTTTACGCCAGCATCCGCTAAAGCTTCCATGTACATAGCAGTAAAAGCCGGAGCGCAACTAGAAACGCACATTGCAATATTCATATGCTCGCTATCTACTCGCTCAACTAAAGAAATCGGATTAAAAATAGCGTTAAAAGCTTCTAGTTGACTATCTGTTAGCGTATTTTCGCTTTCGGCTAAAGTAACTCCTTGGCAAACTGCGATTGGCGTGTTTGGAATAATGCATTGCACGTTAGCATCTTTGCCAAGTAAATTCTGGTAACGCTTAAGACTCCAGCCTGCTGCAACAGAAATAACGGCGATTTTTTGCTCCACAATAGTTTTTGCAATAGGTTGCAAAACTTCTTCAATCTGATTTGGTTTTACAGCCAAAATTAAAACATTGCTAGAATCGCATACCTCTCGCACGCTTTTTAACGCTTTTACGCCAAATTTGCTTGTATTACTAACAAGTTTTTCAAAGTGCGCCGCGCTTGCAACCATATCTTTGCCTTGCAAAACATTAGCGCGAATCAAGCCCTGAGCAATTGCTTGAGCCATGTTTCCAAAGCCAATAAATCCAACGGTTCCAATTGAGTTAGAACTCATTAACAAATCCCCTTAATAAATAAACACTAACTTTTTATTAAGTATCTAATCATTTGTACATATAACTTGTATATCTAATCATTTGTTAGGTACTTTAATCAAAAGTTACTTATCTCTTATATTACTTATCACTTATATCACTTATATATAGACTCCAAATCTCCACGATTCTTTGCCTCTTCTAACAAATGACGGAACACAAAGTCGCCATGAACACCATCGTGCTCAAACTCGTTAGTTGTCCAATAATGAGAGTTAGAAATGTGAGACAAAGTGTCTAACTGAAGACCAGAATCAACATACAAGTCGTCGAAGTAAACCGCTGCTTGCAAAGGAACTTCGTTATTTGCAAGCTGATCTAAATCGTAAATCTTGCCAAATTGCATATCACTCATCATGCAATCAACCGCTGGCAAGAACGGCTGCAATGCCTTTTGCTGATCAAACATCCACGGGAACACAGCTTCACCAGTAAACAAAAGCGGACGCGCGCTGCCAGCAAACTCTGGCATTGTTTCTCGAACTTGCTGAGCTGCCCAACGAATTGGATGATCTAATTCACCATCCGCATAAATGAACTCTTGAAGCGGCCAATATAGCGGACTAGAAGACGTTGCGTCCATAACACCATAAAGAAACTCGTCGCTTAAATAGCCGTCTGCCGTTCCACCACCATGCTTAAACGCCTTAAGAGAGCCATCTCCATCCGAAAAAGCGGAGTCAATCAACCAATGAACTCTTTCAAAACTTGGCTTCATGCCAAAAGATGATCCAAGAGTTTGGAATCGCTCAACGGTTAGCTTTTCGCCATTAGGTAAGAAAACATCTCCTTGAGAAATCCTATCTGCAATAGCAGCAGCGCGCGCAACATCCTGCGGATAACGCTCGTAGAATTGCTCAGTTTTTCTAGCCATACGCGGGAACGTGTGCTCGTAAACTTCTAGAGCATTGGCTGGAACGTGAGGAATACCGCCCGTTGTAAAGCTTGCAAGCAAACCCTGTGGGAAAAGAGACAAATACGTAAGCGTTAAGAATCCGCCATAGCTTTGACCCAAAGAAACCCACGGCTTTGCGTTAAACTCAGTTAAGCGCAAATGCTCAAAATCGCGAACAATAGAATCTGCTAAGAATCGCTTTAAGTACCATGCTTGACGCTCTACACTCACGCCGTCGTCTGCCATGCGCTTAACTGTAGAAGCATCTACTCTAGAAGAGCGCCCAACGCCACGCTGGTCTGGAAGAACAACACGAAAATGCTTAATTGCCTCTTGAATCCAGCCATCGCTAGACGGCGAAAGTGGACGAGGGCACTGTCCTCCTGGGCCTCCTTGCAAAAATACAAGCAAAGGCAAATCGTCATGCGCATGTTCTGGAGCGCTAATAACTCTGCAAAATAGACGAATCGTCTCACCTTTAATAGAATCGCCTGGAGTGTTTTGCTCCCAATCTAAAGGAACATCGATTGCGCGCTCTTCTACATACAATCCTGGTACGTAATACTTTGCTAGCAGTGCCATTGTAAACATTCCTTTCTGCACTCGCATGCTACATTGCAACAACAAATCACATACGCAAACTCGCACTCTTATATAAATCATACTAAAGTTCGATTGTTCTATAAAGTGCCGTGTACTAGCCTAGTAGTTATGAAAATATCTCACACGTTTAACAGAGCTATACAACGCTTACACACTGAGCTTACGCTAAACGATATATTGTGGGGCATTATTTCACTTATTCTTTTTACACTTTCAAGCAATCGGTATACTATAAGCAATGTTGACGGATTCTTGACGCAAAGTTCGCTAATTACAGCCTATCTTATAAATATTGTTGTTGCAGCATTACTTTCAGTGCGAAAACTATGGCCTGAACAAGCGGCTACTATTTTTATTGTTATTTGCATTGTGCAAGTAGTATTTGGTCCAGCTCAACTTTTTGCTGATTTCTTTGGTTTTGTGCTGCTTGTTAACGCTATTGCTCGCGGAAATCCAGAACATTCAAAAGCTTTTGTTATTGCAGCTTACGTAACAACAGTATTATCTTGCGCAGCAATATCGTGGAATATTGTAATTGGGCCAATATATGGCATCAATCATTCAAAAGCTAGTTATTCTTGCAGCGTAAAAAATATAAATAGTAGTAACATAAAAAACTGCGTTTCAATTATACTTGATTTTGCAATTCCTTCCATAATTTTTGCGATTATTATTACTACAATTACGGTTATTATTGGCTACTGGCAGCGCACTCACGTGCATACGATTCAACTTCTACAAGAGAACAATAACGCTATTCGCGCGTACCGAAAAAAAGCTCAGCATATTGCTGTTACTGCAGAGCGCGCTAGAATCGCTAGGGATATGCACGATATTGTTGCTCACACGCTTTCTATTATTATTGTTCAAGCAGATGGTGGCCGTTATGCCGCAACACAAGATATTTCTCTTGCTAAAAAAACAATGCATATTATTAAAAACGAAGCAGAGCGCGCCGTTCACGACATGCGCCGACTTCTAGAAGCTTTAACAGACGCTCCATCCGCTCAATTGGATTTCAATCACATACCTTCGCTTATTGAGCAAGCAAAAATTGCATCTCCTAAAAATATTTTTTGGCACACTGTTGATGGCATAAATTCTTCTAATAAACTCAACAAAGATGCACAAACCGTTGCATACCGAGTTGTTCAGGAATCTCTTACTAATATTCGGAAGCACGCAGGAAATGGCATTAAAATAAACATTCACGAACTGTGGAACGAACAAGGCTTAACACTAAAAATCACAAATGAAGTACACAAGATTGAAGCCAATCAAGCACAAAATGGCGATGCGCAACATAAAAACGGTTATGGTTTGATTGGCATGAAAGAGCGCATTGAAAATCTTCATGGAACACTTGATTATGGAATACAAAACAATGGAACATTTAGTGTTGTTGCTTTTATTCCATACTCTTACAGCACAGACCAATCAAACAATACTGCTTCTGCACTAAATAGTATTCCTAACGTTACTTATAAAAACGTAAAAGCTAATAATCCATTATCAACGCAAGAAAAACCAGCAAATACAAGCGATAAAACCTCATCAAAAGTTTTGCCAGAAGCAAATAATTCACAAAATAGGATTGAAAAAGTATCACAATGGTTTGAACAACATTGGCTTATTGGCGATGTTATTTATGCAGCACCTTGGACTGTTCTAATGCTTTTTATACCAACTTACGATTTTACTGTTGGAACTGGAATGACTTCTGGGTATTCAAGCTCGCTTTCATTACAAATACTTTATAGAATACTTACGCTTACTACTATGATTCCATTTATGTTTCGTAGAAAAGCTCCAACAACATGCGCAATTGTTGCAGCAGCATTTTCTGCAATACAACTTATATGCTTGCCTAATATTTTATTTGCTAATTTCTTTATACCAACCATTGTTTATGCGGCTGTGCTCTATGGCAAAAAGCACGCATGGCAATGGGTTAGCGCAGTAGTGCTCGCCGAATCTGCTATTTTTGCTGTAAAAATTGGTGTTGCATCAAAAAATATTCCACAAAATGAAACTCCAATACGATTTTTTGCATCTAATGCGTACACAACCAATTTTTATGACATTATGCAAATGGCGTCCGTAGGATTAGTTTTTGGTTTTATAGTTGCATTAATTTGTTTTACTGCCATTGCATTTGCTTATTACCGCAGAAACGATGATAATAATTTGCTGATTCTAAAAACACGCAGAGCAGAACTCGAGCAAGAGCAAAAACAGCTAGAAGTACTTGCAGCAAATGCCGAAAGGCAGCGTATTAGCGCAAATATTCAGCAAAAAGTTGCAGTTACATTGCATAAAGTAATTGATGCTGCAAATAGTGGAATTGATATGCTAAATGAATACGAAAAATCAAATAGCAATGCAGAAAACCTAAAGTCAACAAAACTAAAGCAAGAACAAGAACTAGAGCAAGAGCAAATTGAAGCAATTAGTAAAGCTTTTAAAAACATTGGAGATGAAGGTCGCTCAGCACTTAGGTACATGCGAAAACTACTTGGAATTTTGCGAGAAACAGGTTCAAGTGTTAATTCATCAAATAATGGTGCAAATGTAACTGAGATTGCGGTTCGCCCCGCTCCTTCGCTTGATGAACAAATTCAACACAGGCTTGCAAACAAACACGAATAAATTGATAGTATGGAAAATATGGAAAACATGGAAAACAATGGAGTAATTCGAGTCGCAATTGCAGACGATCAGGAGCTTGTGCGCGCAGGATTTACTATGGTAATCAACTCGCAAAAAGACATGCAAGTTGTTGCGCAAGCTTCAAATGGCAATGAAATTGTAGAAATTGCGTCAAAGGAAAATCCAGACGTTATTTTGATGGACGTGCGCATGCCTAACATGGACGGTTTGGAAGCTACGCGCAAAATATTGCAAGAAGATGCTAACGCCAATACGCGCATTATTATTTTAACTACTTTTGATTTAGACGAATATGTTATGGCTGCGATTCATACAGGCGCATCGGGATTCTTGCTTAAAGATACAGAGCCAGAAACATTGCTTAATTCAATACGGACTGTGTATCAAGGAAACGCAATTATTGCTCCAACTGCTACAAAGCGCTTAATTGAGTCAATGATCTCTAAGCCTAACGATGAAGAAAAATCAAAAGAAGAGATTGCGACTAAAAACGAGCAAAGCGCAAACACTTGCTTAAATGATTTAACAGATCGCGAGCGCGAAGTTCTTGTAGAGATTGCTCACGGACTATCTAACCAAGAGATTGCTAATAAACTGTTTATCAGCTTGCCAACAGTTAAAACGCATGTTGCGCATATTTTAGGAAAAATCAACGCAAGAGACAGAGTCCAAGCTGTTGTGTTTGCTTACGAGAACAGTCTTGTTTAACTATTTTTATAAAAATAAAAAATAATGCGGCTGCAAATTAATCAATTCTTGATTGAATGATTAAAATTGCAACCGCATTTTATTTTGCGTTTCTAGCGATTAGTCTTCCGCGAGCGCAACTACTGGCGAAGACTTTACTGCTCTACGAGCTGGAAGAACGCTGGAAAGAAGCGCTGCAAGCAAAGCGATTAGAGCAAGAACCGCGTAAATAGTCCAATCAACTACAAACGGAACTTTGCCAATTACGCTAAACACCATGTAGGATCCAATCCACCCAAACGCTGTTCCAACAATCAAGCCCGAAACAGTGCTTGTTAGGGAAATCAACGTTGCTTCCAACGCAAGAGACCTTCTAACCTGGCCTCTTGTCATGCCTATTGCGCGCAAAGTTGCAGATTCTTTAGTGCGCTCAATAACAGACAAGCTTAATGTGTTTGCAACGCCTATTAAAGCAATCACAACAGCTACTGCTATTAAGCCAACAAGCAACATCATCATTATGTCGATAGCACTCTCCCACTGCGCTCGTTGGAACACGCTTCCACCAGCCATAACCTCCGCATAGCTAGATGTAATATTTCTAATATTCTTAACAATATCTACAAGATTAGCTTTGCTAGAGTCTACCGAAATAAGCAAAATATGCGTTGTAGGCTTAAGGTAGTTATTGAAGTAAGATTTGCTAACAAAAGCAGTATTCCTTGAATATATATTAACATTTCTATACTTCTTAAACTGAACTTGCTTTACAGTAATGCTCTTATCATTATTACTCGAGTCTGTATTCATGCCAGTAAATGGCGTAATATTATTACTGTCTGTTTCATCAGAACTGTACTTTTCTACGTAAGCTTGCAGATTAAGGTTTCCTTTTTTAAGCTCAAAAGGTTCGCCGCCTTCGTTATTAAACTTAGGCAAAAGCACAGAATCTTTGTTTATATTAATGCCATCAAGGTCAGTGTGCATTACATTTTTAAGTTGATTTACATTATCAACTCCAGCTGCCATAGCATACTCAGTTTCGCCCTTAGCGTTCTTAAAAGTCATAGGAACTGCAGGAAGCAACTCAGTATTCTTTATTCCACTAATCTTTGAAATATCGGCAGCTAGAGATTCATCAACATTCTTGCCTTGAATAATAATGTCAACACTGTAATGATCATCAACAACACCTTTAAGAGTTGCTTTACCGCAAATTGCGCCCGTTACTACTGTAGAAACAAGCGTTACGCCAATAAGCAAAGCCGTTCCAGTTGCCGCAACTCTTCTAGGGTTTCTTTGCACGTTTGCGTTAGCAACCTTAGATGCGGGCCCACAAAGTGCCATGATTGCTCCAGTGGCCTTCATAGCAAACGGCATCCAGAATATGGCTGTCATAACAATACCAATAAAAACAAGCGCGCAACCAAACATTGCTCCAAGCAAAGTCATCCAAGAATCAGAACCAGCAGTAGGCGACTTCCTCGCAATCATGCTTGCTAAAGAAGTAGCACTTAAAGCCGTAGCTAAAATGCCTACAACAATAAACACAACGCCAAAAACAGTGCGGATAATGCTTGCACGCTTATCTTTAATCAAATCCATTGGTCGTAGCGCTTCCATAGGCGTTACTTTTGTAGCAGATCGAGCAGCAGTCATAGATGCAAGAACTGTTACAATCGTGCCAATTGCTATTGGCCAGACAACCGCTGGAAGCGAAACAATCAAAGGAATCTTAGATAACGGTCCAGAATTAATATTCACGTTACTAATTGCGCCCATAAATCCTATTGCGCAAAGCACGCCAACAGCCGCGGAAATAACTCCAAGTATTGCTGCTTCAAGCAAAACTGCTGCATAAAGCTGGTGCGATTGTGCGCCGATTACGCGCAAAAGCGCAAGAGTTCGTCTGCGTTGAGCAACCAGCACTTGGAATGTGTTTGCTATAACAAGCGAAGAAATAAGCAACGCTAGAATACCAAAAGATAGCAAAAACATAGTCACAAAATTAGTGCCGTTGGACACATTTCTAACAGCTCTTACACCAACTTCGTGCCTAGACATAAGAGAAAATTGCTTTGGAAGCAAAGCGTTAATCTTAGGAGATAAATCGTTTATTTTAGATTCATCAATACTCATGTACACTTTGCTTTGCACAACTTGATTGTCAAAATTCTTAAGATTTTTGAGTTTTGCACAAAAATCATTCGTTACGCCACCAAGATACGTGCCGCGATTTGAAACTGGTATTTGAGAATGTTCTCCATCGTCTACAAGACCAACCACACGAACATCGTACGATTTTTCTTTATCTCCGCCAGTGTCATCTACTTTAACCAAAGTTATAGTATCGCCAATATTTGCATGTATTGATTTAGCAATACTTTTAATAAGCGTGATTTCGCCTATTTCTTGCGGATCTCTACCTTCTGTTGATTTATACACAGGAAGATTGCCATACAAACCATTAGACCAAGCGATACTCGTAACTGATTTATCACCTTTTTCTACTCTTACAAGCGCAGTTGCATCATCGCTACGAATACCGTTGACACCAGGCATCTTCGATATTTTGTCTAAATGAAGGTCTTTATAATGAATTTCACTACTAGGAGAACTGTTAGGATTTTTAAACGATATTGCATAATTTGCGCTAGTGAATTCATCGGTTGCGTTTCGAACCATCAAGTCGTCAACACTGTTGCTAAAAAGCAAAGTAGCGCTCATAAACATGCTGCCTATAAGAATTGCAATTCCAGAGGCGATTAGCATGCGTACGCTTTTGCGCATAAGTTTTAGTGCGATTTTCCACATTCTAACTTCACCACCTTTTATTGCAATTGATTAGACTGATTATTAATACCAGCTTCGCTGCGTTCCATAAGCATCTTGCTCATGCCTTCTGCAGTAGGATTTTGCACGTCTTCAACGATTTGACCATCTGCAAACACAATTGCTCGATCCGCGTAAGAGGCTGCAACAGCGTCGTGAGTAACCATAATCACAGTTTGACCAAGTTCCGTTACAGACTTCTTCAAGAAATGCAAAACTTCCAAGCTGGAAGCAGAATCCAGATTGCCAGTAGGCTCGTCTGCAAAAACTACGGAAGGCTTAGAGATTAAAGCTCTAGCAATTGCAACGCGTTGTCGCTGACCACCAGAAAGCTCAGCAGGCTTATGCTTTAAGCGATCTTGCAAGCCAAGAGTATTAACCAAAGTATTAAACCATTGCTTATCTGGCTTTTTACCTGCCAAAGTAAGAGGCATAAGAATATTTTGCTCAGCGCTAAACATTGGAAGAAGATTAAAACTTTGGAAAATAAATCCAACCATTTCGCGGCGCATAAGCGTAAGCTGCTTATCGCTCATGCCTGTAATATCTAGGCCATCTACCAAAACTTTTCCAGAATTAACGCTGTCAAGACCAGCTAAAGAATGCATTAAAGTTGACTTTCCAGAACCAGAAGGGCCCATAATCGCCGTAAACTTGCCGCGCTCGAAGCTAACGCTAACATCTCGCAGAGCGTGAACAATGCCTGCACCCTTGCCAAAATCTTTAACAACATGCAAAGCTGCAACCGCAGTCTCGCCAATCAAACCTTCTTGAGCGGAATAATTCATTTGCGTAAAACGCGTATCTTGACTATTTTCAACACTCATTTTGCACCTCACATACTTCTGTGATTACCTTACAATTAAAATTTACGTGATTAAAAACGCATTCTCTATAGTGCGTAGGGCTGATATTTTCATTGAAATAATAAGATTTTGCTATTAAATTTTGATATAAAAATGCTCTTATATAAAATCGTCATACTTTAGTATGAGAACTCAGTATTAAAACTTAAATTTGTGTTTCAAACAGATTATTTAATGCAAAATAAGTCAATTTGGCAACTACAACACCTTTAATTAAAGAATTTTTCTTAACATGATTAATATTTTTCCTTCAAAATAAGCAATGCAAATCATGCGAGCAATTTTTAATAAATGTGCTTATTTATATCTAAAATAAATAAAAATACGTAAATTTAGTTAGTTTATGTTCATTTTAATTATTTATTTGTTAATTTTAGTAACAAAACACTTATTTAACACACTCGCCAAATGTCATGCAATATTGTAAAATATTAATCGACTACCAAAAATTTGGCATAAGCCAACAAGAAACTCAAAGGAGATTTTCGCATGGTGTATAGAATGATTTTCAATCAGACTGCTTACTTCGGTCGTGGAGCAATCAAAGAGATTCCAAACGTTGCTAAGGCACATGGCTTTAAAAAAGCATTCGTTGTAACAGATCCAGTTCTTGTAAAGACGGGAACCGTTAAAAGAGTTACCGACGTTCTAGAATCCGCTGGTCTTCCATACGAAGTATTTGACAACGTAAAGCCAAATCCACCTGTTGAATGCATTCAAGACGGTGTAGAAAAGTTCAAGGCATCTGGCGCAGACTTCCTTATTGGCCTCGGCGGCGGCTCTCCACAAGATACCTGCAAGGGCATTGGAATTATTGTAGCCAACCCAGAGTTTGGCGATGTTCTTTCTCTAGAAGGCGTTGCAGATACAAAGAATCCTTCTGTACCAATCTTTGGCGTACCAACAACCGCAGGAACCGCTTCCGAAACAACAATCAACTATGTTGTTACCGATACCGCAAAGCTTCGCAAGTTCGTTGCAGTAGATCCTCACGATATTCCAATCGTTGCATTCGTAGACCCAGATCTCACCGATTCCATGCCACGCTCGCTTAAGGTTGCAACTGGTTTGGACGCACTCACCCACGCAATCGAAGGTTTCATTACTCCAGGTGCATGGAGCCTTTCGGATTGCCTGTCTTTGCAAACAATTCGCATGATTGCACAAAACCTTGCAAAGAGCGCAGACGGAGACGTTCCAGCAGGCGAACAAATGGCTTACGCAAGCTACATAACTGGCATGGCATACTCCAACGTTGGTTTGGGCTTGGTTCACGGCATGGCTCACCCACTCGGCGGTCGCCTTGGCGTTGCTCATGGCGTTGCAAACGGAATTTTGCTTGCTCCTGTTATGGAATATAACAAGGATTATAGTGGCGAAAAGTATCGCGATATTGCTGCCGCATTCGACGTTCCAAACGCATACACCGATGACCTCGAAACGGTACGTAATGCTGCTGTAAAGGCAGTTCACGACTTAACGGTTAAGCTTGGAAATCCTACTAAGATTAGCGAAGTTGGAGCTAGTGAGGCAGACATTGAAGGCTTGAGCCACGACGCTTTGGCAGATGTTTGCACTCCAGGAAACCCACGCAAGGCCACTTTGGAAGATATTCGCAAGATTTACACAAGCTTGATGTAGTCTATCTTGATGTAGTCTATGCGTAGTCTTCTAAAATAATAAATAAATACGCAATATTTAGAACAAACAATTTGTGGACGCAACCTATCTTGATTTACCTCTTGATTTAAGTTGCGTCCACATTTTATATGGTATTTATAGTGGTTATAAGCATAAGTCGCTAATAAATTACCTAATTAAAAACAATCACCTAATTAGAAACTGGCTGAGTGCTTTCTCTAATAACAACATGTGCAGGAAGAACCATTTGATTTTCGATTTTTCTTCCTTCTCTAATCGCAAGAATCATACTAACAGCATTTTTTGCCATAATATCAAAAGGCTGATTAACAGTTGTTAAAGACGGCATTAAATATTGTGCAGGATAAACATCGTCAAATCCCGCAACCGAAAGCTCCGTTCCTAATTTTATTTTTCGCTCTCTTGCTGCACGATAAACGTTTACTGCAGTAATATCGTTGCAAGCAAAAATCGCAGTTGGACGCTTGTCTTTAGGCAAATCCAAAAGGTTGCAAGCCATTTTGTATCCAAGCTCAGGAAGATAATCTCCTTCTTTTACTAAGTCTTTATCCACACTCAAGCCAGCTTGTTCCATAGCCGCACTGTATCCAGCAAAACGAGCAACACCAGACTGAACATTTAATGGGCCTGTAATAACGCCAATTCGCTTATGACCCAAACTAATCAAATGACGAGTAAGCTCGTAAGAGCCAGTCCAATTATCAATAGAAATCGTGTGATCGCTGCCGTTTCCAATAGAAACTGGGTCAATAATAATCAGCGGAATATTACGCATACGCAAAAAATCTTTATCTTTTTCGCTAAGATCCGACATTTGCGATATAACGCCCAAAGGATTTCTGTCTACGATTCCGCGCAAACACTCATCGCGCTTTTTGCCATTATCGGTTTGAGCAACTGTAAGCGCCAATCCTTCGCGCTGCGCCCAACGAGATGCATAAGTAATCATCTCAATGGTTCCATTATTCGCAACGTAATCCACCAGCAACTCCACCGTTGGAGAAATTTTAGTGCTAACAAGAGAATAGTCGCGACCACTTTTAGCCAAAACTTCTTCTACACGCCTTCTGGTTTCTTCCGATACTCCCGATCTACCATTGATTACCTTAGATATTGTAGACGGAGAAACACCAGCTTCTTTGGCTAATTCAGCAATCTTAGGCTTTGAAGATTCAGACTCTTCCGCTCGATTTACATCCATATTATTCGCCATATTTACTCCTTTCTTTATTCTCTTTCTTTATTCTCTTTATGCTCAACGCATTTTATCTAAATCCTAATCTTAAAGAAAAATTCGTAGCCACTTTTAAGATTATCTACAATAATACAAGTTACCAGAAAAACTGAAAAATAGCATTATTGCTTGATTTATCAAGGTTGTTATAAATTCCATAATACACTATTTCGCTTTTGACAAGCAAAAATCGCGAAAATTTCTTACGACACGCCGAATAATAAAATTATTTGCCATCAGTCGCAAGCAAAACACGGGCCAAATGTGCGATTTTCCTTATTAAAAAGCTCAATTTTTCAATCATAGAAAAATCAAAAATATGACATTTATCACATTGCGCATATTCAGAAATATTCGCAAAAATCAATTTGCGAAAATTTCTAGCCATACTACAACATTTTTCTGTCGTTTTGATATAGAATTACAAATGTAGGTCACAACGATGTAAAAGCAAAGGAGCATGAATCGTTATGAGTACAATCACATCAGTAAAAACCTATGATTTTAGATTCCCTACTTCGCAGACACTTTCTGGATCCGACGCAATGAACAAAGACCCAGATTATTCCTCCGCATACGTAGAAATCAAAACCAGCCTAGACGATGGCATTAAAGGCGTTGGATTTGTATTTACGATTGGCCGTGGAAACGATGTTGTTTGCGCAGCAATCGACTCCATGTCTCAAGTGCTTATTGGCAGAAACGTAGAAGAGTTACTAGACAACATGCGTCTTGCATGGGATCTTTTTGTTCACGACTCTCAGCTTCGCTGGTTAGGGCCAGAAAAAGGCGTAGAGCACATGGCAATTGGCGCTATTTTGAGCGCATTGTGGGATATTAAAGCAAAGCGAGCTGGAAAGCCATTGTGGCGCTTGCTTGCCGAGATGGATCCAAAGGAATTAGTCTCCACGCTTGACTTCCGCTACATGACCGACGCCTTAAGGCCAGAAGAAGCAATCGAATTCTTGCAAGATGGTCAAAAAGGCAAGGAAGAGCGAATTGCAGATCTGCTTGTAAACGGCTACCCAGGCTACTCCACTGCTGCAGGCTGGCTCGGTTACAGCGACGAGAAAATGGTTGCAATTGCTAAGGAAGAATCGCAAGTTAAGGGCTTTAAGCAAATTAAGCTTAAGGTTGGTCAAAATGTAGACGACGATTTAAGAAGACTCGCCCTTGCTCGCGAGGCAATTGGCCCAGACGTTCGTCTTGCAGTAGATGCAAACCAGGTGTGGGATGTTCCAACAGCAATCACTTGGATTAACCGCTTCCACGACTTCGACTTAGCTTGGGTAGAAGAGCCAACAAGCCCAGACGATGTTATTGGTCACGCAACAATTGCTCGCGCAATTAACCCAATACCTGTGGCAACTGGCGAGCAGATGCAAAGCCGAATCATGTTTAAGCAGTACTTGCAAGCGAACGCGTTTGGAATTATGCAAATCGACGCAACTCGAGTTGCAGGTCCACAAGAAGTTGTTCTCGAATACTTGCTTGCACGCAAGTTTAATAAGCCAGTTTGCCCTCACGCAGGCGGCGTTGGATTGTGCGAAGCCGTGTGCCACTTTGCAATGTTTGATTACGTTGCAGTTTCTGGCACAAAGGAAGGTCGCATGATTGAATACGTAGACAATCAGCACGAGCACTTTGTGCATCCAACACAAATCAAGAATGGTAATTATGTTGCACCAACTGCCCCAGGTAATGGCACTGAAATGACGCTGGAAACGGCTGAAAAGTACCTTTATCGCGGATAGTTATGCAATTGTGGCTAGCAGTTTACATTAAGCTGTTTATTTTAAATTGCTAGCCACTTTAAACAATCAAAGTTCATAATTTAATAATCAAAAAGCAAACCACATCATTTAACAAAGGAGTTCATTATGGATTTGCATTTGGAAGGCAAAGTTTTCATCGTAACAGGTGGATTCAAGGGCATTGGTAAGGGCATTACGCTTCAGCTTGCACAAGAAGGCGCAATTCCAGTAGTTATTAACCGCGCAGACCCTGCAGAAGAAACATTCCGCAAGGATATTGAGCAGTACACAAAGAACTACGATGTTTACCTTCTCGACTTAAACGATACAGACGAAATCGCTCCAATTATTGAAGAAACATACAAGAAGTATGGTCATATTGACGGCATTGTAAACAACGCTGGCGTTAACGACAACAAGGATTTGGAGTCCACTTCTTGGCGCGACTTCGAGAAGTCGATTCACGGAAACCTTACCCACTACTACGAGACTGTTCACGCTGCTGTAAAGTACTTAAAGGAAAGCCACGGCGCTGTTGTGAACATTTCTTCTAAGACTGCTCTAACAGGCCAGGGCAAGACCAGTGCCTACGCTGCTGCAAAGGGCGGAATCTTGGGCTTGACTCGCGAATGGGCTGCAGCACTTGTTCATGACCGCGTGCGCGTAAACGCGATTGTTGTCTCCGAATGCTGGACCCCACTGTATGCCGATTGGATTAAGACCTTTGGTGACGAAGCAGCTCAGCAGGCTCGTTTGAAGGTTATTACCGACAAGATTCCTCTGGAAAACCGCATGACTACCACGGAAGAAATTGGAAACGAAGCCGCATTCCTGCTTTCGGATAGGTCTTCGCACACCACTGGTCAGTGGGTATTCGTTGATGGCGGATACGTGCATCTTGATCGCGCTTTGTCTTAAATTCCAAATGCAAATTTAAGATTCGGTGCAATTTAACTAGTCGATGGTGCGCAATGCAAAATGTGTGCTTGCGCACCATTGCACAATATTAATTAAGAACTATTAAAATCTTAAACTCTTTGAATTATTCTCACACGGGAGTGACGATGACTACAAAAGAAAACGACAACGTGGTTGTTAACAATAACAAAAGTAGCTCAAAAACTATAATTGCCATTGTATTGGTAACATCTTTGTTCTTCGTATGGGGTTTGACCATGAATTTGGTCAATGCTCTTAATTCCCCATTTGGACATTACTTAAATCTAAACAACACAGAAGCAGCGCTGCTTCAGGTTGCATACTTTGGCGCATACTTTGTAATGGCTATTCCTGCAGGTTTAATAGCAAAGCGCTTTGGGTACAAGGGCGGCGTAATTAGCGGTCTTGCACTCTTTGCAATCGGCGCATTTGCTGTAATTCCTGCAACCGCTACAGCAAGCTATGTTATGTTCCTTATAGCAATGTTTATTATTGCTCTTGGTGCTGCAACTTTGGAAACAAACTGCAACCCATACATTACAAAGCTTGGCGACGAAAAGGGCGAATCCTTTAGAATCAACATGGCACAAAGCTTTAACGGCGTTGGCAGCATTGTTGGCCCGCTTATTCTTGGCAACATTATTGGTAAAACCGTTAAGCAAGGCGAACCAGGATTTGAATTTGCTAAGTCGAAGTTCCTTAGCGATACTCGCATGATTTACATTGTTATTGGCATTGTTCTTATTGCGGTTATTGCAATCTTCTTCTGCTTTAAGCTTCCTACACCTCCAGGAGATGTTGAGGCAGATCAAGAAAATAAGGGCGATTCTTCATTCTTGCATCTTGTTAAGAAGCCATACTTTACACTTGGCGTTATTGCAGAGTTTGTATTTGTAGGCCTTCAGGTTGTTGGAATGGCAATGTTCTCATCGTTTGCTCTTAAGCATTGGGGTGCTGGAGTAACAACTGGTATTGCGGCGTCTATGCTTGCAATCGTTTCCTTAATGTTTACTCTTGGTCGCTTTATTACAACACCTCTTATGGCAAAGTTTGATAGCGATAAGATTCTTGGAATCTACATGGTTTTGAGCGCAGTGCTTATGTTTGTAGCATTCCTTGGACTCGGCAAGATTTCTGTAGTAGCATACATTATCTCCTACCTGTTTGTGTCTATTGGCTTCCCAACCGTGTTCTCTCTTACCTTAAAGGGAATTCATGGCTCTGCAGCAAAGACTGGCTCTTCCGCTTTGATTATGAGCGTTGTTGGCGCAGCTATAATCCCACTATTCCTTGGATTTGTACAAGATTTTGCTGGCATTGAGGTTGCAGTGCTGCTCACCGTTCCAGGATTCTTGTATGTAGCTTGGTACGCATTGTGGGGTTCCAAGATTGGTCTTGTAGAAGCTAAGTGATTTGCAAAGAACTATAAAGTCTTTAGAAAGTCTTTAGAAAGGAAAGTTTATTATGTCTCAACTTCGTATTTTAGATTCCCACTTCCATATTTGGGATCCAACAAAGCAAGTCTTGCCTTGGCTAGATGGCTTAGACAAGCTAAACCACACCTTTACGTTAGAGCAGCTCGAAAAAGAGTATGCAGACTTGGGTGTTGACTTCCTCGGCGGCGTATACGTTGAGGTTGATGCTGCAGACCACGAGTTAGAAGATAGGCTTATTGGAGAAAATCCTAATCCTAAGATTCTTGCTAAAATGCTTCGAGTTACACTCGATCCGTTTATGCGCGTTCCAATTCATGCAACTGGCATTCGTGAGCCACTTCACATTCCAAGCGAGCCACGCGGCCGCTGCTTAGAGCCTTCGTTTATTGGCGGTCTTAAGGCAATGGCCAAGAAGGGTATGCCTTTTGAGCTTTGCAATCGTGGCGAAGAGCTTGGCGATATGGCTAAAGCCTTTGAGCAGGTTCCAGAAGTGACTGTTGTTCTAAACCATTTGGGCAATGTTCCAGGATTAGACGAGGATTCCTGCGCTGCTTTGCGTGCGTTTGCAAAGCTTCCACACAGCTATATTAAGATTTCTGGAGATAATCCAGTAAATCCAGATATTGTTAAGTTTGTTAAAGACACATTTAGCCCTGATCGCCTACTCTTTAGCTCTAATTGGCCAGTTGTTAAGTTGAATTCTTCACTTAAGCAGCATCTTGACTTAATGGTTGAGCTTTTTGGCGACGACGAAGATTTCTTTATGAACAATGCAAAGAAGGCATATGGTATTAAACTGTAATTAATTATGTTATTTGAATAATCTATTTGAATAATCATTGCTTATGGGGTGTAAGATTTTGCCAGTTAAAGTCTTATGCCCCATAATTCAATAACAACAACTAAGGATGATTTTTATGACTACTTCTAACAGTGCAAAGCTTGATTTGCATGCTTTTAAAGGCGTGTTCTGCCCTTCTATAACAGTAAGCAAAGATGATGGAAGCATTGACTACGACTCATGGGCAAAGCACCTTGACCATCTTATTGATGCAGGGATTAATGGCATACTGATTTTTGGCAGCATTGGCGAATTTTATGCATATCCGCTTAGCGTAAAAAAGGAAGCTGCTAAATTTGCTATTGAGCATGTTAATCACAGAGTTCCTGTTCTTATAGGTGTTGGAAGCACTAACCTTAACGAGGTGCTTGACTTTACTAAGTTTGCGGAAAGTTGCGGCGCAGACGCTGTTGTAGCTGTATCCCCTTACTACTTTGGACCAACTGCCCCAACCGCAGAACGCTATTTTGGCCCTATTGCAAACGCAACCAACTTGCCTGTTATTCTTTACAACTTCCCTGCTAGAACTGGCAGCGATTTAACGCCAAGTTTAGTTGCAAGTCTTGCTAAAAAATACCCGAATATTGTTGGTATTAAAGACACGGTAGATACTATAAGCCACACTCGAGCAATGATTGAAGCCACTAGACAATCAAACCCAGATTTTATTGTTTTCTCTGGATTTGACGAGTACTACACTCCTAACAGGATTGCAGGCGGAAATGGCGTTATTTGTGGACTTACAAATGTGGAGCCAGAAACTTTTGCAGCTTTGCATAAGGCGTATGAGGCTGGCGACTTTGCGCATCTTATTGAATGCGCTAAAAGAATCAGCCATTTGATGGCAGTTTACAACACCACCGACCTGTTTATTTCTGCGATTAAAGCTGCCGTAAATCTTAAGGGATTGCCAATTAGCACGCTTGTTCGCGAGCCTGCAAGTCAAGTTAATAGCGAGCAAATCGAAGCTATTCGCGCTCTGCTTAAGTAACTAAGTCACTCATAATAAATCAAGAATAAAAAAAGAACGGCTTAAACTTAAAGTATATAAGCCGTTCTTTTTTGTATCCGTTTAACTACTTTTGAATAATATCTAAACTTTTCTATCTAATCTACTTACCTAAAGTCATAAGGTTGAGTACTAGAAGGCTGTGTGCGAGCTATAAAATCACCCATTCCTGGAACTGTAAACGCAACCATTCCTCGTTTAGAAGAATAAATCAACCCTAATTTTATAAGAGATTCTCTAATTACTGATAATTCTTTACTAGGTTTACCAATTGATTCAGCTAAAGAACTTGTAAGAACTGGCTCATCTCCAGCAAGATTTGACATAGCAATCAAATAATTCCTTGCGCATTCAGTCGCTCGCTGCCATCTAGCGGCATAAAGACCATCGTCAAGCTTCTGCCTTGCTTTAACTTGGCCAGCTATAACAGAATTCAAAGTTATAGGATTTGAATCAGACTCATTCCATGCAGCCTCACCATAAGACTGTATAAAATAAGGGTAGCCGCCAGAAAGTTCTACCAGACGTTTTAAAGCTTTGGAATCAAATGTTACTCCTTCACTTTCTGCAGGAATCTGAAAAGCTTTAATAGTAGATTCCTCATTTAACTTATCTATTCCACGGTATTCAAACAATCTTTCTGCATAAGATCTCGACTTACTTAAAACACCAGGAAGGTTAGGTAAACCAGCACCAATAAGGTAAAAAGGAAGAGATAATTGGCCTAACTTATGCTGTATGGAAATAAGAACTCCAAGTAAATCTGAGTCCATTTCTTGCAACTCATCTATAAACAAGAAGAATCCAGATTTAAGCTCTTTGAGTTTTCTTGATAAATTTGTAATAAGAAGCTCAAGTCTTAAAGAATCATTTTCCTGCTCTTCTACTTTCTTACTTTCAAATTTTGCAGAAACGCCTAAGGCGCTAACTGACACACTGCTAACAGATGAAATTACTTCAGAAATACGAGACTTAAGATTCGTGTTATGCATATCGAATTCAGAAACAGCAAGACTAATTGCTCTAAAAAGTCTTCCATAATCATCTTCAATAATTCCACTTGATTCTATACGAGCAGTTAACATGCCATTGTTTGAAGCGTACTCATCGAGAGTTACAAGCAAAGCAGTTTTGCCAACGCCTCTTAAACCTCTAAATATTATTCCTCTATCAACACGTTGCAAAACAGTTCTTGCAACTAGAGTTTTAAAAATCCTTATATCATCTTCTCTACCCGCAAGCTCTGGAGGTTTGCATCCTGCACCTGGAGTGAACGGATTTTTAATATGCAAAGACAAATCTTTAATATTCATTTCTATAATCACCCCTTTTAAAAGAATTATCTAAACTTTTCTATCTAATCTAAGTATATCTAAACGTATCTAAGTATATCTAATTATATCTAACTATATCTATATAAATCTAATATAGTCAACATTAATCTAACGGTATCTATTCTCCAAAATTTAATGTAAAGAATAAACCCGCACAACATTAAGAAGTGCGGGTTTTGTTTTGCGTTGATTTGCGTTGATTTACACTACGTAAGTTACATCGCGAATGCTACTTAGTGTAGCGCTCGAAATCTTCGGCAGTATTCACCTGAACACGCTGCTTAATAATGGACAAAATCCACTCTTTAGCTTGCTGTACAGGAACGCCGTTCAATTGGCTGCCATCGCGGAAGCGGAAGCTCACAGCATTGTTCTTAACATCCTCTTCGCCAGCAATCAAAGTGAATGGCACTTTAGACTTAGAGGCGTTACGAATCTTCTTGCCAAAGCGATCGTCGGAGCTGTCCATTTCGCAACGAACCATATTCTCTTCCAAATCGCTAATAAACTTTTGCAAGTGTGGAGCAAACTCGTCTGCAACAGGAACGCCAGTCACTTGAACTGGAGCCAACCATGCTGGGAACGCGCCTGCATAATGCTCAAGCAAAATCGCAAAGAAGCGCTCGATAGAGCCAAAGAGTGCGCGGTGAATCATAACTGGGCGCTGGTGGCTACCGTCGGCCGCAATGTACTCCAACTTAAAGCGCTCAGGCAAGTTGAAGTCGAGCTGAATGGTAGAAACCTGCCAAGTGCGGCCAATTGCGTCTCGCGCCTGCACAGAAATCTTAGGGCCGTAGAATGCAGCTCCACCTGGATCGTCCACGAGTTCCAAACCAGAATCTTTAGCAACCTCAGCCAAAGTGTTTGTTGCTTCTTCCCAAATCTCGTCGGAACCAACAAACTTGTGCTCATCCTTAGTGGAAAGCTCCAAGTAGAAGTCGTTCAAACCAAAATCTTTAAGAAGGCCAAGCACAAAGTTAAGCAAGCTCTTCAATTCATCGCGCATCTGCTCGCGAGTGCAATAAATGTGCGAATCATCTTGAGTCAATCCGCGAACGCGAGTTAAGCCATGCACAACGCCAGACTTTTCGTAGCGATACACAGTACCAAACTCAAACAAGCGCAAAGGAAGCTCGCGGTACGAACGCTGGCGAGACTTAAAGATCAAATTATGCATTGGGCAATTCATTGGCTTTAAGTAGTAGTCAGCACCTTGGCGAGTTACGTTACCGTTTTCGTCGCGCTCTTCGTCAAGCTTCATTGGAGGATACATGCCATCCTTGTACCACTGCAAGTGGCCAGAAGTCTCGTACAATCCGCCCTTGGTAATGTGCGGAGTTTGCACAAAGCTGTAATGATGCTTTCTGTGCTGCTCACGGGAATAATCTTCCATTGCGTTAATAATCGCAGCACCCTTTGGATGGAACACTGCCAAGCCTGGGCCAATCTCGTCTGGGAATGAGAACAAATCCATCTCTTGACCAAGCTTGCGGTGATCGCGCTTAGCGGCCTCTTCCATGCGAGTTGTGTAAGCCTTAAGCTCTTCCTTGCTAGGCCATGCAGTGCCATAAATGCGCTGAAGCATAGGATTATGCTCCGAACCACGCCAGTAAGCTGCAGCCACACGCTCAAGCTTAAAAGCCTTAATATAGCGAGTGTTTGGCAAATGCGGGCCACGGCACAAATCGCTCCAGACCTTATTGCCTTCGCGATCCAAATTGTCGTACATGCTAAGCTCGTGCTTGCTGATTTCGCCAGCTGCAGCTGGATCAAGAGCCGCTTCTTTATCTCCAATCAACTCCAACTTATAAGGTTGATTTGCTTCTTCTTCGCGCGCCTCATCTTCTGTTACAACGCGGCGGCTAAAGCTTTGAGACTCTTTAATAATGCGCTGCATATGCTTTTCGATTTGCTTTAAATCGTCTGGCGTAAATGGAGTATCAACATCGAAATCGTAATAGAAGCCGTCTTTAATTACAGGACCTACGCCCAACTTTGCGTCTGGTCGAATTTCTTGAACAGCTTGAGCCATCACGTGTGTAGCGGAATGACGCATGATTGCGATGCCATCTTCACTATCAAGTGCTACTGATTCCACGGTATCGCCGTTATGAAGAGGCGTGTACAAATCACGCAACTCGCCATTTAAACGCACGGCAATAATATTCTTATCTTCCGCGAAAAGTTCAACGCCAGTGAAGCTTGCATCCACCTCCTTGCGTTCCTCGTCTACAGTGATGGAGATGGTATTTTCAGCCATAATTGTCCTTTTCTATCGGGGTCTTGCGTTACTAATGTGCAGACCTGGACTTGTGTGGCGTCGATAAACTTACGCGATTAAATATAAAACAAACGCGCAAAAAACGACGTCAATCGCACGCATTTTTACGCGCAATTCTCTGTTACTCTAGAACAACAGAGCGACTTTTTAACAACGATTTTTTGCAAAAACCAGAATAAATCTCATGGATTTTCAAAAAGATGCTTTCACCAAGCTTTACAACCAAGAAGAAGCAACCAGCGCAAATCGCGATAGTTCCACCAGCAGAAAGCCTTAAAATCACAGCTAAAGCAAGACCTAAAAGCGATATAAAAACAGAAGACAATACGCATGCAAAAACAAACCTGTTAATAGAGCGCATCTTACCCTTTAATGCTGCGGCGGGCGCTGCAATCAAAGATACCGAAACAACAGTTCCAACGGCTGGAATAATTACTGAAACTGTAATGATTATTAGCGCAAGAACAATTCCTTGCATCAATCCAGTTTTTCCACCCGATGCCTTGTAGTTTGTTGGATCAAATGAGCAATGAATAAGATTTGCACAATTAAAGCTCCACAATCCTAATGCAAAAGCAAATGCAATAATCGCAGAAACCACGTCTACAGGAGTGCAATTAAGCAAAGATCCTGTTAAAAATCCTTCGATTCGCAATGGAAGAGGCGCAAACCACTTGTTCAAAAAGTATCCGCTCGCAAAACCAACAGTAAGAGTTATTCCAGCAGACGCCTGAGAAGATATGCCCTTTAGCTTAGAAAGCACATGCATCACAAAAGACAAAACAACACAAGCTAAAGCGGCTCCAACAAAAAGACCAATAGACAAAATGTTTTGATCAATCGTATAAACAGACGTAACTACAACGCCAATAACAGCCCCAGGAAAAGCAGCATGAGTTATAGACTCGGTGAAGAAAATACGCTGATTAAGCAAAGCCAAGGATCCAACAAAACCACATAATGCTCCAACAGCGATTGCCTCTATAATTGGAAGCGCAATAATCTGCCAAATACTTACCATTTAAGCTACCTGCTTTTTTGAGATCGATTTATGCGACGCAATTATTGAGGAAACAAAACGGAAAGCCCATCGCAATATAAGCACAACCACAAACATTGCGCAAATACTTAGTGCCACTGCAGCTTGCGGAGAAACTGGGTGATCAAGCTCCAAGTTCATAGCGTACATGCCCAATAAAACGCCAGCAATACCAACAGCAATACCAACAGCCACCATGCGCCCAACAGTACGCGCAACCAATCTTGCGCTGGCTCCAGGAATCACAAGATAACCAATAACAAGAAGCACGCCTACAGCCGAAGATGCAGACACAACAACAGCTGCAATACCAACGTTTAGAACAATATCTACAAATAAAGTATTAACACCCATTAATGGTGCGCTAGCGCGGTCAAACGCAACAACAATCTGCTTCTTCCAAGTTAGAACAAGCGCTGCGATTGCAAATAAACAAATAAGCATTGCTTGAGTCATTCTATCGTCTGTAACATCTAGTAAACGACCAAACATAAGTGCTTCTAGCTGGCCAGACATATCTCCCTTTTTAAGAGATATTACGATTCCAAGCGCAAAAAATGTTGTTAAAACTGTTGCAATTATTGACTCGTTGATTTTTTGAGACCTAGATGCCCACACAAGAGCTGCGACTAGAAAGATTGCGCAAATCGAAGCTCCTGGAATAATTTGCTCAATGCCTCCATATAACGCTCCTACTACGATTCCAGGAAAAATCCCGTGAACCAAGGCTTCCGCATTAAACTCGGCGCATCTTAAATTAACAAACACACCAACTATTCCGCTAGCAATCGCAAGAACAACAAGCAAACAGAAAGGCCTAAAAATGTAGGGCGCAGAGGCAATAAAGTCAAATCCTGGTATAGGCTCGAGGATTTTACGCAAAGACTCAACCAATTCAGCTAGCATTGGATTCGTCTCCTAAAGATGCGTTTAACGAATCATTCAACGAATCATCTTTGTTTGCTAATTGATTCAAAGTAAGACCCGCGCTTGCAGCTGGCATACTTCCGCCATAAGCCAAAGATATGTTTTCTTTAGTCATGACTTTTCTAAGAGGCCCAAAAGCCACTTGACGACCAGCCAAAAGCAAGGCTTTTTCGCAAATCGCGTCCGCGATTACCAAGTCGTGAGTAGACACAACAAACGAAATCCCCTCTTTTTTAGCGGACTTCATAATATTGAGTAGCTCTTTACGATTCGGCTCATCCAATCCATTAAAAGGCTCGTCTAAAAGAATCAACGTAGGGCGAGCAACAATAGCACGTGCAAGCAAAATGCGCTGGCGCTGCCCGCCAGAAAGGTCACCAAACCTAACATTTGCACGATTAAGCAAACCAACATGATTAAGAGCGCTCTCAACAGCTTCTTTCTGGCTTTTTTTAAGCAAACCAAGGAATCCAGTTTGCCTACTTAAGCCCATTGCAACCACTTGCCTAGCGGTAATTGGAAAAGTTAAATCCAAATCAACCTGTTGAGGAACATAGCCTATAGAAACTGTTTTTGGCATTGTTAATTCGCCGCCACTTACGCGCACAATACCAATTATCGCCTGCAAAAACGTTGTTTTTCCAGAACCATTAGGCCCTATCAAAGCTAAGGCCTGCCCAGCTTCTAAACTTCCGTTAAGACCAGTAACAACAGTTTTATATCCGTATGCTAGGTCGCAATCCTTCATTGCGAGAACGCTCTTATTCACTGTAAATTAACCTTCTTGTAACTACTTTTGTAGTGATTTATGATTTTCCGCTACGCGTGTAGCTACCTATTAACTACTTTTTTAACGCAGTTTTTACGGATTCTGGAAGGTCTGGAACCTTGCCATCCCAAGCCTTAACAAGAGTCTGAACATTGTGAACAATGGAACCAATATAGGTTTCTCCAGCAGAGCCAACAGGCCCAAGAGAATCGCCATAAAGCGCATCGTCGCCAATAATCGCCTTTACGCCTGCAGCAGCAGCCACAGCCTTAATAGACTTGGAATTATTGGAGTTTTCGGCAAAGATTGCCACAGCACCAGACTTTTTAACAGCTTCCGCAGCTTCCTTAATATGGTCGGCAGTTGCATCCTGCTGGCTGTTAAAGTCGGAAAGCGCGGCGCCAATAAACTTAACACCGTAGTCGCGAGAGAAGTATCCAAATGCATCGTGGGAAGTAAAGAGTACTCGATGCTCCTTTGGCACACTGTTCAAAGCCTCGGTAGCCCAAGAATCCAAATCAGTGAGCGACTTAACGAACTTTTCAACATGCTCGTCGAAGATTGACTTGCTTTCTGGAAGAGCCTTTCCAAGGAAGTTACCAATATTCTTGACTTGAATCATTGTGTTCTTGGTGCTGGTCCAAATATGTGGATCGTACTGGAATTCTGGCTCCTTCTCGCCTTCTTCTGGTGGGAATGGCCACTTTTCTGCGTGAACCTTTTCAATACCGCGGTCAATCTTGTAAGGAAGATTCTTTTCTTTAGCAGCTTGCGACTTTGAATCCTTGATTTCGTCGGCAGTAAGAATGCCCGAAGTTACGCCCATTGTGCCCTTAAATCCAGTTGCTTTTACGGCCTGATCTAAGAAGTGCTCAAGATCTACTCCAGAAACAAGCATTAAATCTGCCTTAGAAAGCGCCTTGGATTGCGCTGGAGTCATCTCGTGCTCGTGAGCAGATGCGTTTGGAGCAAGCAAGCAGGTGAGGTTAATTGTTGACTTTGCTTTGTCTAAAGGCGCGCCGATTACAGACTTTTTGCCTTGAGAATCGGTTTTATTAAGGCTTAATCCAGATTTTGCATCGGCCGTGGATGCGATTTGAGTTACGTAATCGCAGATTTGCGTGGTGGTTGCAACTACGTTTACTTGATTTCCGCTAGTCTTTTGATCCGCTGTTTTAGATGTAGACCCACATGCGCACAAGCCAACAGTTAACAAAGCGGCGGTGGCTGCGGTGGCAAAAATTCGTGCAGTTTTCACTATTTTCCTTTCCGGAATCTATGAATTCATTATTATTGCAATTCTCATAATCTTCATATTTATTAAGCGTTTTACCCGCGCTAGTTTCTTGTAATCTTGTAATTAGGAAAGATTATCGTTAGCAATAACGTTTTAAGCATAGAAAAAATAAAAAGCTTGGTCAATAAAATCACAAAAATTATCGGGATTTTTTATAAAACAGCGTGTCGCGATTTTTTTGTTTGATATAATCGCGATTTTTCTGGCGATTTGCAAGAACGGCAATCGCGCATATTTACTAGAATCGTAAGCATGACTCCACTTCTAAACATAGACGCAAAAGATGCTAGCCAATGCTTAAAAAAGCCAAACGAATCAAGCAATAAGTACTCTAGAGGCGTTCTTGGATTAGTAACAGGATCAAACGAATACCCAGGAGCAGCCGTTTTAAGCACAAAATCGGCAGCATACAGCAATATTGGCATGGTTCGCTACGTTGGGCCTTTGCGAGCGCAAAATCTTGTTTTACAAGCCGTCCCAGAAGCTGTTGTTTCGGATTGCTTGCAAGGAAAAGTCAATGCTATAACTGTTGGATCTGGAATCCCAGATTATGATCATTGCAATGATAATTCAACAAAATCGCAAAGAGACTATATTTTAGACTTGCTTAAACCATATAGCGCACAAAGTGCAGAAAATCAAGAAAACACAAACCTACCGCCCGTATGCGTAGACGCTGGAGCGCTTGACTTGCTGCCTAAAAAAGTTTGCACAAAAGTGGTACTAACACCTCACGCCTTAGAATTAAGCAAGCTATTAAAACGTTATAACCTTGATTTTAGCGCGCAGACTATAGCAAAAAATCCTGTAGAATTCGCTCAAAAAGCGGCAGATCTTACTGGAGCAACTGTTCTTCTTAAAGGGTCCACCACTGTTGTTGCGTCTCCAGAGGATTTAAACTTGCCAATATTTACTTGCAAATATGGACCCTCTTGGCTTGCAACCGCTGGGTCTGGAGATGTTCTTTCTGGACTTTTAGGCGCACTTCTTGCGCAGAATAATTGCGAACTAAATCAAAATGCAAACTACGCATTAATCGCAGCTAGCGCGGCTACAATACACGGCTTAGCTGCAAAGTTGGCATCAAAAAGTGTTTACGAAGATTGTAGTAATTGTAAAAATCGCGAAAATTGCGAAAATTGCGAAAATTGCGAAAATTGCGAAGATGTTGAGCATCCAATAGTTGCAAGCAATATTATTGATGCTCTGCCATATACTATTGGATCTTTAATTAATCTTGATTAAAAGAAGAAAAACGAAAGAAGAAAAATGACAAGCACAAATATCAGCACAAATACAGAATCTGTTGAAATTCACGATGTAATGTTCGATTATTGCAAAGTTTTGCTCGAGTGGAATTGCAGGAATTGCTTGCAAAAACAATTCCCAGATTTAGTAGACACGATTTGCCCTAATGGCACTTTTGGAAAAGACGATTTGGCCGGATTCTATGAGTTTGAAGACCGCATGGACGGCGGAGAGCTGCTAAAAGACCTTTTGCCAGAATATGAGAGGCGATTTGGCAAAGAGCTTAGCAACGCTTTTCAATGGTATTGCGCCCACTACGATCAAGTTCTTACACGCATGATGCCTGGAATAGTTGACTTGTTGCACGATTTGCGCAAAGCTGGGTACGGAGTTTGGGGATTAACAAACTGGTCTAAAGAGACTTTCCCACTAGCATTGCGTAAATTCCCAGAATTGAACACGCTTTTACAAGGTACGGTTATTTCTGGCGTTGAAAAATTGCATAAGCCACAGCCCGAGATTTTTGAGCTTGCTATGAGCAGATTTGGGTTAAAACCGCAAACAACCGTTTTCTTCGACGATAAGCCAGTAAATATTGATGGCGCACATAACGTTGGAATGCATGGGTTTGTTTTTACTAGCGCACAACAGGCTCGCGAAGATTTAGCATCGCTAGGCGTTAGATTATAAGCACTAAGCCGAAGTCGCAAGATTATAGGCGTTAGACTATATGAGGCGTTAATCGTTAGATTATAGGCGTTAGTTTATAGTTGTTATAGTTGTAATAGTTGAAAATAGTCAAGTATAAATCTCAAAAATCGGAAGGCTCTTAATAATGACGCTGCTGCAGTTAAAGTACATTGTGAAAATCGTAGAGTGTGGCTCTATGAACGAAGCTTCGCATGAACTCTTTGTTTCGCAGCCAGCGTTAAGCTCCTCTGTTAAAGAGCTAGAGCGAGAACTTGGAATCGAGATTTTTACAAGGTCTTCTCAAGGAATTGCCTTAACGGTTGACGGAGCCGAGTTTTTAACATACGCGCGCCAAGTTTTGGATCAGGCAGATTTGCTTGAAGAGCGCTACAACAGCACTAAACCTAGAAAACAGCTTTGCAGCGTTGCCACCCAGCACTACATGTTTGCTGTTGAGGCTTTTGTAGACATGATTCGCAGCATTGATTCTAATGAATACGAGTTTTCTTTAAGGGAGACTCGTACTAAAAACATTATTAATCAAGTGACTTCAATGCGAGCAGACCTTGGTTTGCTTTATCTTTCTGATTACAACAAAGATGTTATTGGAAAAATGCTTAGAGAAAAGCACCTTGAGTTCCACCCGCTTTTCCGCGCTAAATTGCACGTTTTTATTTCTAGAAATAATCCGCTTGCAAATCGCAAGAAGCTTACCTTGGAGGATTTGCGACCATATCCGTTTATTCAGTACGAGCAGGGAGAAGACGGGAGCTTCTTCTTTACAGAGGAAGCGGTTTGGCCTCAACATCCGCCTAAAAAGATTAACGTTACCGACCGCGCAACCATTTTAAACTTTATTATTGGTCTTAATGGTTTTACGATTTGCACTGGAATCGACAATGGCGACTTGAATAACGAGAAAATCGTGACTATTCCGCTGGATTGCGAAGAGACCATGCTTGTTGGCTGGATTAAGAACGAGCGCACAAATCTTTCTCCTGCAGCGCTCGCGTATCTTTCTCAACTCGAATCTGTGCTAATTAAACACGGGTATCAAGTAATAAATAGAGCCAAGTAGATAGCTGCGTGACAAAACTACGCGAGAGAGCTGCGCGACAAAACTGCGTAATGAAGCTGCGCGATTTAGAGAATCAACACGCATGCGTGAAAAGTGAGCGAGTGTGCCCCCTGTGGGATTCGAACTCTTGAGGGATTTACCATCCACCACGCGGAAAATGTAAAAACCCATATGATAGAATCGAATTGAGAGCTGGGGCTCCCCTTACCCTTTAATCTCGTAATGAGTTGGTTTGGGGGAATGACCAGCTCTTTTGTAATAGTTAATTTTCCCGTTTTCTATTATGCAAACGCAAGTTAGTTTCATATCTTCTCTAGATAAACGTTTTTGAAGAATAGTATTTATTGAATCCCCTGTTACATTGGATATTCTAAAAAATAACGATATAATGAACGTAACGCGAGGGCCTCGCAGCTGCCGTCTACGTCAGATTGTTAGTCGAGGGGATCCCTCGCAATTTTCGGGTAAGCGGCAAAAAAGTGTGTCTATTAGTCGGCGTGTCTTGAGTGAAATATCGCTTTATTGCAGTAAGTGGAATGTGCTATATAGTTTATAAATGTTTGAAGTGATAATAAAACGTACGCCTGCAATCCACTCGTTAAATATGCTCTAAACTCTCGTGATCATGAGTGTTAAAGAGTTTTATACATATGATGTTAACGATGGAAATATAGTACGTCTAAAACGGTTGTATACGCCTGAATACGCGAGTACATGTTTATAAAAATGTCACGTAATACTAAATGTTAAGCTTTTTTAGCTTAACGACAGCAAGTTTCCCTTGGTATTTCAACGAAAACTCGGGTTTTTAGACACACTTTTTTGCCGCTTACCCAACACGGCTTTTATTTTCTTGCTAGTGTCCTTAGCATTCTTGTTCTTTAGTGCTTTTGTCAGTTTTTCTAGATCCATATTTAATCCTCCTTTTCTAGAAGGCTTACCCCTTCTAAATCACAGACAAAAGAAAAGGCCGACTTTTTAACCTGTCTTAAAAGTTTTTTAACCTTTTACTTGTTAGCCATGGCGGAGGGTGTAATCTGACGGTTTTAGAAAAAATTTGATAATAAAAATCTCCTAAGCATTCATTAGGCATTTTCCTTGAATGAATAGCAAAGGAGACTTTTTAATCTGGTATATTCTGGTGCAATTAGTTATTTATATCGTTGATATACTCACAGAATCGTGATAATATTTAACTATTAAAATAAGGAAGGAACTATGGCTGTTAGCTATAAAAAACTATTACATCACATGATTGAAGAAGATATTTCAAATCAGGACTTAATGAGAATGAGCAATATTTCCGCAAACATCATTACAAAACTGCGCACGGGACAATATATATCACTAGAAAAAGTGGAAGGCATCTGCACAGCTTTACACTGCACACCCAACGATATTTTGGAATTTACAGCGGAGGATGAAAAGTAATGGCGAATAATTCAAGTTTAAGCGATGCTAGAAACGCTAAAAATGATGAGTTTTATACCCAATATAGTGATATAGAAGCAGAAATGAATGCCTATATTGAATATAATCCTGAGGTATTCAAAGATAAAACGATTCTTCTCCCCTGTGATGATCCAGAATGGTCAAACTTCACTAAATATTTTGCATCAAATTTCACAAGGCTTGGTATAAAAAAGCTTATTTCAACTTCTTATGCACAAGGAGCAGCAAATAAACAGCCTACATTATTTGAACTCGAGTCGCCTTTGTATAATCCACAGCAACATGATACGCACGGTAAACTTTTTACTCTAACTCGTGATACAGATGGCAATGGAACAGTTGATACTGACGACATTGAATTTACCGGATATCTTAAAGGTGATGGCGATTTTAGAAGTAGTGAAGTAAAGAAGCTTCGTGATGAGGCGGATATTATTATTACAAATCCACCTTTTTCACTTTTTAGAGAATTTTTAGCATGGATTTTGGAAGCAGATAAACAGTTTGTAATTTTAGGCAATATGAATGCAATAACATACAAAGAAGTATTTCCTTATTTACAGGACAATGCTATATGGCTTGGATATAAATCATTAAATCAAGACATGTACTTCAATGTAACAGACGACTATAAAAACTGGCTTACTCATAACAAGAAGGAAGGATCTGCTTACAAGATAGTAAATGGAATTGTTATGGGTAGATTAGCTTCTGCATGTTGGTTTACCAATATTGATCACGGAAAGCGTCACGAGAACTTGATACTTGACACAATGGAGCATAATCTTAAATTCAACAAAAAATTGCAAAAAAAGCTTGAAAAAGACTATGGCAAACTCGAGTACCCTCATTACGACAATTATGATGCGATTGAAGTTCCGTTTACAGAATGTATTCCATCAGATTATGACGGTGTGATGGGTGTTCCTATTACGTTTATGGACAAATATAACCCAGATCAGTTCGATATCGTAGCGTTTAGAAAAGGTGAAGACGGCAAAGACCTAGTCTTCACGAGAGAGAGAGAGAGTACAACCGTACTTTCGAATCCTTGTACAACGTCGATTCCAGGGATGATAAAGAACGCAGAAGGAAAGATAAATGGGCATCCTACTTACGCGAGAATAACAATCATCCACAAAAGACACCTGTAGAAATTATTTTTCCTCTAGCGACAAATTTACAAAATGGACTTATAAATGACTGCACTGTTGGCGGAAAGAAAACCTACGTCAGAATGCTAATAAAGAAAAATAAAAACAGAGGTAACCAATTATGAAAACAACACTCGTAACTGATTGGACAGTTGGAGATATTTGCAAAGGTTTTATCTACGATAAAAATGAGGAAAAGGGTCTATTCGGTTTAGACGGGAAACTCATAATTCAACCTGAATACCAAAGAAACTATATCTACGGTGACGGTAAGAAAGATGTTGCTGTTGTTGATTCTCTGCTCAAAGGTTATCCGCTTGGTTTAATTTACTTTGTGAAGAATAATGACGGCATGTATGAAGTGCTAGATGGGCAACAGCGTATTACATCATTCGCACGTTTTGTTAATCAATCGTGGCAGTTTGCTGTTGAACGTGATGGCAAACCAAAATATTTCAACAGCCTTGCCAAAGATGAGCAAGATTTAATTAGTAATACAAGGCTTACCATTTATGTGTGCGAAGGAACGCCTTCAGAAATTGAAGCATGGTTTGAAACTATTAACATTGCTGGAGTTCCACTTGTAAAACAGGAACTAAGAAATGCAGCTTATCATGGTAGTTTTGTAACGCTTGCTAAGGAAGAATTTTCTAATACTTCTAATTCTAAGATGAATATGTGGCAAACGTATGTGAAAGGCGATCCTAAACGTCAAGCAATTCTTGAAACAGCTCTCGACTGGGTGAGTGATGGAAACATCGACGATTATATGGCTCAACATAGAAACGATGCAGATATTAAACAGTTGAAAAACCACTTTGATACTGTAATAGATTGGATAGATTCAATATTTGACTATACAGGAAATGAAATGTGCGGCCAAGAATGGGGCAGGCTGTACTCTACGTATCATAAAAATGCCTATAGTAAAGCACAGATTGCAGAACGAGTATCTGCACTTATGGAAGATTCTCAAGTTCAAAATAAACGTGGTGTTATCGAGTATGTACTTGGCGGTGAATCTAACAAAACTCTTCTTAACATACGAGTATTTGACGAGAAAATAAAAAAGCAAGTGTATGCTCGTCAAACGGAAGTTGCTAAAGAAAAAGATATATCGAATTGTCCGCTTTGTGCTTTGGGTAGCGACAACAATTCCAAACGTATCTATAAATTGAGCGAGATGGACGCGGACCATGTAACAGCTTGGAGTAAAGGCGGTGCGACAGACGAGTCAAATTGCCAAATGCTTTGTAAAACGCATAATAGAGCTAAAGGCAATAAGTAAAATTATATTTCGGTCACAATGTAAAGCGGTATAAAACGCGTTACAGCCTTTTTGCGATGTTCCTGTTGTTAAAAAATGCAGGTATACTACTATTCTATCAATCCACGTGAAAATCGCTGGCATAACAAAAATGACCACCTCAATACGCATATATTTACACATAGAAAGGAGTGAATAACGCAATGGATGATACGAATCATGACAGCAACAAAAGTGAAATTATATTAGCTCAATGGCGAACATGCGTAGAAATGGCAAATTCTGTTAGCCAGAGACGTGATTCGATGAATAATATTTTTATAACACTAAATTTAGCTATTCTTGCGACAATATCAATAGCGTGGAATGTTAAGTCTATATTTCTCTTAGCGTAAGGGATTGTTTTCTGTTGTGTATCGCCTCTCACCTTAACTGCACTGATGTGTTTCTTAACAATATGTAGTAGTTCATCATTCATTGCAATAGAACCTTTACTCCCGCTACTATATATTGCTCAGTGTTTGAAATATAGCAAGTCCCATTTTAATAATTTTTAGGCAAAATGTCTTAAGTAAGGTGGCTTGGCAAATACCACTGTAATTACAAAAAACAAGGAAAGCCTACTTCATGCAATATGCACTAAGTAGGCTTTCTTATGTTCCCGCTTAAAGGCTTTCAGTCGGTTTTCTTTTAATCCCTTGCTGAACACCCCTTGTGTGTTAGAATTTCTATAATCCTGCGCTATCGCTTGATATCTCATAGGCAGTGGTCAAATTGGTGTAATATTAATATAGAAGCGCGTCGCTTATTTTATCTACTTAATATGTGTTATATGTATGTTGCAATCTTCATTATATAACCTTCAATCTTTCCAAAAGCAGCTATAAAGGTTTCAAATTTAAGTCGAACATGTAAATAAAAGATAATCCAACTGCAATATTCTTAAAATCAACATTTCCGAGCATAAACATCTGGGTGCAAAGTGGCGAATCGATTTGCAAAGCGCTTTGACTGAGCTTGAAATTGCATAACGCATTTCAAGCTCCTTCAAAGCGTGATTTGGCTCAAATGTAAAGTCCAGTGGACTTTACATGCCAGATCAGCCGAATGGCTACTAATAGCCGTGAGGAATAATATAATTCGCGAATGCACTTCGATTCGCTGAGCTTGCTCAAAGTTGAAAGCACAGTGTGCTTTCAACGCAAGCGAAGTACGTTAACATCCTGTGCACTCAACCCTACACCGTCGACATGTTTCCTCAAACAGCAAAATCACGCTCAAAAACCGCGAGAAGTAAGCTTAAAGCCACTTCGCATTAAATCTTTTAACGATAACCTTCACTACTTACGCAAAACCGCGAATCACCCAGGCCAATCTCTAGCAGACTTGTATGATCCAATGTGCATGCCTACAGATTTGCGCAAAGCGCATGACGAGCTAGACAAAATAGTAGATGTTGCTTTTGACGCTACAAAGCCTTGCACTAATAATGACGAGCGCCTAGAAATTCTCTTCAAATCCTATATTCACATGACTAAGGAATGAATTTAAGTTAAACAAACCGCATAAAGCCCAAATGTTTTATACTATTTTTGCCGCTTACCCTAACGACACGCCGACTAATAGACACACTTTTTTTCCGCTTACCCCCGCTTACCCCACATTTTGGGAAATAACACTAATAACCCCGTAAAAAAAAAAGAAGAACCCGACGCATCAGATTCTTCCAGGTTTAGTCCGAAGACGTCCACCGCAATTCAACTACAATGCTATCATACTAGCAAAATTATGCAACGATTTTTTACTTTTTTATAAAATCCTTAAGTAATTTCATATTAGACTTATGCTGAGTTCCAAGTATCTTACTACATATGTTCACAGGTAGCTTTTTTCTCAAACGTTCTGTTTCACTATCATACTGTTCAACAAAACCCTCGCGCATTTTCTCAGACGCGCCCATTTTACTAAGAAAATAAGTAATAGCAGCAACATAAGCATCCATGTATTTAAAATCAATATTATTAATGCTCATTTCAGTTTCAAGAAGTACTGATAATCTACTATCTACTTTTCCAGTTTTAAATCGAGTATCAAAAATAACATTGTTATGAGCTATAGCATTCCTCAAATCCTTAATAGCATAAATAAGAGATTTTGTAATCATGCCATCTGAATCTAAATTGGTCGGCAAACTCATAATATTTGAAACATATTTTTTGACCTTAATGTTCGCACACTCATACAACATTCCAAATTCACCTAAAGTCAAAGTCTCGAATATTGCCCATACTGGTATAGATTTATCGTTATTAAAAAAATGCGCAACAACGCTTCTTTTAGTATAATCTCTTATTAGTGCTGAATTTATTCTGCCCTTAAGATTCATTCTTCTAATATAAGCATTTTTATATGCACTAGAACCTGATTTATATGATTTGTAAGCTGTTAACGACTTATTGTAAATATCATCGAAATTTTCAGACTTACAATCATTCAATAACGCTTCTATCACGTAGCTTTTTAACGCATTTTCAATGAACATAACAGCAGGATATAAAATAGTTTTTAATCTCATATCAAAATCATTTAACGCAACAACCTCATCGAAAGAAGCGAACATGATTCGATTAGCATCTTCACGCACAAATCTGTATCCCTTAAATCCATGATAATAACCAATATTACGCAAAGATTGCAATTGTGATTTTGGATCAATATCAATGTGATGCGTATTCTTTAAGTATTCCATCAGCTGATAAATTGTTAGCATAAATCCCCTCCTTACTGCAATATTAGTATCATACATCAATAGGTTGGTTTTAACGCAAGCGAAGCACGTTAACATCCTGTGCACTCGACCCTAGAACGTCGACATCTTCCCTCATACAACAAAATCACACCCAAAAACCGCGAGACACAGCCTAAAGCCGCTTACCCCAGGATTTGCATAAAAAAAAAAACGCGGTGAAAATCACCGCGCCACCTGTGCGCCAGACAGGATTCGAACCTGCAACCTTCTGATCCGTAGTCAGATGCTCTAATCCGTTGGGCTACTGGCGCATGTTCTCCAAAAACTTGGAACTTTAACTTTCCGTTGTTTTTGGCAACTTGACTAATATACAACCATCTTTACAAAAATACAAACCCTGGCGTGTCGTCAGCGCCAGGGTTTGAATCTAAAACATAAGAATCTAAAACATAAGAATCTAAAAAGTAAAATCCTTAAGACCTATGTTCAAGAACCTCATCTACCATACCGTATTCTTTAGCTTGAGGAGCGGTAAGAATAGTGTCTACCTCAATATCTTTACGAATTCGCTCAACACTTTGGCCAGTGTGCTTTGCAAGAGTGGCCTCTAACCATTCGCGCAAACGCAACATTTCTTTAGCTTGAAGCTCTATCTCTGTGGCCTTGCCAAAATCCTGACCCATTGCAGGCTGATGAATAAGCACACGAGCATTTGGCAAAATCATGCGCTTACCAGCAGCACCAGCAGCAAGTAAAATCGCAGCAGCCGAAGCAGCTTGACCCAAGCACACCGTTTGAACATCTGGCTTAATGTATTGCATGGTATCGTAAATGGCCGTCATAGCCGTCATAGAGCCGCCAGGAGAGTTAATGTACATCATTACATCTCTGTTTGGATCCATGCTTTCTAGAACCAAAAGCTGAGCCATAATGTCATCCGCAGAAGTGTCATCTACCTGAACACCCATAAAAATAATGCGGTCTTCAAAAAGCTTAGTGTATGGATCTTGAGTTTTCATACCGTATGGCGTTTGCTCACCAAATTGTGGCAAAACGTAACGATTCGTAAACACACCACTGGTCTGACCAAATCCACCCAAACGCTTAGCGCGAGCAACAAACTTTGCTTCTTCACTTGCCATTAAAATCACTCCTCCCCACGCATAGAAGCTGGAGTGGTAACAATCTTATCTACAAAGCCATACTCCAAAGCCTGCTGAGCGGTAAACCAATGATCGTACTCGTTGTCTCTGTAAATCTCTTCAACAGTATGACCAGTCTGCTGAGCCGTGAGTTCAGCGAGAGTTTTCTTCATGTCCATAATAAGCTCGGCATTAATACGAACATCGGTAGCAGTGCCACCAACTCCGCCAGAAGGCTGATGCATTAGCACGCGAGCGTGAGACGTAATAAAACGCTTACCAGGGGTACCAGAACTCAGCAAGAACTGACCCATAGAAGCGGCCATGCCAACAGCAATCGTAGCCACATCTGGCTCAATAAGCTGCATAGTGTCGTAAATGGCCATTCCAGCGGTAATAGAACCACCTGGCGAATTAATATAAAGCCAAATATCTTTCTTAGGGTCTTGCGCAGCTAGCATAAGCATCTGAGCGCAAATAATATTGGCATTTTCATCCTTGACTTCAGAGCCAAGCCAAATAATACGATCTTTTAAGAGTTGATTAAAAATCGAATCCGTTGGATTTTGTGGCTCCCCTTCTTGCATAACGGGAGAAGCCGTAAACAGCTCAGTCACCTTATCTCCTTACAAATATTTGAATATATCTAGACTATCGTGTGCGCGTGACCGCAGAACAAGAATGCAAAGTAAAACGCTCAACGAAATTAGACACGCAATTAGACACGCAATTAGACACAATCACCGCCAATAGCATAAGACAAAGTAACGCAAACGGTGCGTTTACTAATTCCGCAACTAAAAGCCACGCCATAATCGGAGCTTTTCTAGAAGACGCAAGTAAAGAAGCAGCGCCAATAATAGATACAGAAATTGCGGAAACTTGCGAAATATCAAAAACTTGCAAAAAACCAGACGTTGAAAAAATAGAGTATAAAATCACACCAAAGCAAGCACCAGTTGAAATACTAGGCTGCAACACTCCTCCAGAGGCACCGTAACGTAAAACAAGCACAGTCATAAGCATTTTTATTAGCGCAAGAAGTAACAAAATAGTCACAATATGCGAATTTTCTGCCAGATACGGAAAGGTAGATACAGAAAAAGCAAGTTGAGAAAGCGACCTACCGTTTCCCAAAATATGCGGAAACCAACAAGCTGAAACACCAATAACTAAGCCAGCTACAGGCATAAAACACAGCATTTGTATGCCACGCAAAGCATGAGTTCTACACCAAATAATTCCCAAGCGAAAAACGTAACCAACTAAGCCACACACTGCACCAACAACAACAGCTAAAACACAGATTTGCCAAGAAATCACGCAAGAAAATTGCGAAATATTGTAGTATCTAGAATGATGCAATAAAAATTCAACAACAAACGCAGCAACATAATTCATAACAAGAGCAAAAGGCAAGCAATGCAAACGCTCCGAGCGCGCAATATTTTTAAGTGCATTAACTATTACAGAGCCATTTTCGCGATTTAGCCACGCATAAAAACCAAAACCTTGAGTTTTACTAAGCAAACCTAAAGAAAGCACGGTACCAGCTAAAGGCGCGTGGTACACTGCAGCCAAGCCAGCACCTGCAGCAGAGGCAACAAGTATGCGCTGAGTTTTAGCAGACACATTAAAAATACTGCTGCAACGCTGAGCAATCATTGCAGCTAATTCTCTAGGAGCTACTTCCCTGCCGATTGAAATTCCAGAACCAACAATGCCGATTTGTAACAAAACATGTGCAATAGTAGAAAAAATTGGCATTTTACTTCCGCTAACAGCTTGCGAAATAGTAACGATTCGAGGGGGATTCTTTCTTCTTCGCAACAAATACCAAGATATTGCAGCAATAGTCATTGCAATTGTGCCAGGTAGCACGTATCGATACCAAGGAAGCCCTAAAAATACAGTATTTTTAGCAGATTCAATTGAGCCAAAAGCAAGGTATTGTACAGCGTAAAAAATAAGCGTAAGAACTGTTGCTCCTAAGCCAACAAGAACGCCAAGAACAACAGAAGACGCAGCAAAACGCGCTAGTCGAATAGCAAAACTAAATAATTTGCCAGATTTGACAAATCTGCTAAATCTGCCAAATCTGCCACAAGCTTCATGCTCAGTTTTAGCACTACTATCATCCATAACGTCTCGCAATTCTTATATAAGTAAGACCCGGCAGAAAAAATTCCGCCAGGTCTTAAATAACAAGATTATTAGAAGATTCTAATTTAGAAGACTCTAACTACTTTTCAGCAGAAAGCTCATCGGCAACAGCTGCAGCAGCAGAAGCAGCCTTAACGCTTTCATCTTCTGGCTCTTCATCTTCCGACAAGAAAGCACTCAAATCAAGAGCTTCTCCGCCAGCAACGAACTTTACAGCACGCATGCCAGCAAGCAAGCCCTTAGAGCGAGCAACTTCTTGAACAGCAGAACCAAGCTGACCATTGCGAACAATAGCGTTAATAAACTGGCTTGGATCCATGCCGTACTGCTGAGCAACGGAAACCAAGAAGTTGGTAACGTCTGCTTGAGAAACAGAAACATCGAGGCTTTCTGCCAAAGCGTCGAGAACCATTTGGTCACGAAGCTCCTTTTCTGCAGCCTTTTCAGCCTCTTCCTTTTGCTTCTTAGTGGCCTTTTCTGGGTCTGGAGTCATGCCCTTAAGGTGCTCAGCAACAGCCTTATCTTTAACACCCTTTGGCACAGGAATTTCAACTTCTTCTTGAATCTTAGCAATAAAAGCATCGCGAGCAAGAGTTGCCTGACGACCTTCATTTGCCTGCTCCAAAGACTTACGAACGTCTTCCTTAAGCTCCTTTAGAGTGTCGAACTCAGATGCTTCCTTAGCAAACTCATCGTCAAGCTTTGGCAATTCCTGAGCCTTAACGGAGTTAACCTTTACCTTAACCTGAGCCTTCTTGCCCTGGTTCTTTCCAGCTTCGAGAGTGCCTTCAAAAGTGGTTTCTTCTCCAGCGGAAAGACCTTCCAAAGCCTCATCCAAACCATCAAGCATAGTGTTGGAGCCAAGCTCGTAGCTTACGCCATTTTGCGAATCGGCAACTTCGTCGTTAATCTTAGCTTCCAAATCGATGTTTGCAAAATCACCCTTCTTAGCTGGGCGATCAACACCAACAAGAGTGCCAAAACGTGCGCGCAAAGCCTCAAGACGAGCCTTAACATCGCTGTCTTTAACTTCTGGCTTCTCTACTTCGATTTCTACACCCTTGAACTTGTTAAGCTTAAACTCTGGGCGACGCTCAACAGTTGCGACAAACTTAAGCTTAACTTCGTCTTTAGCAGATTCTGGAACTTCCTGAACATCAAATTCTGGCTGATCCATTGGGCGAATCTTCTTTTCTTCCAAAGCCTTAGAATAAAGCTCTGGAACAGCAGAATTTACAGCTTCACCGGCAACAGCTCCGAAGCCAACTCGCTGTTCTACAATCTTGCCTGGTACGTGTCCCTTACGGAAACCTGGCACGTTGATTTGCTTTGCAATCTCTTTACGAGCCTCATCCAAAAATGGCTCAAAATCTTCGAGATCTGCGGTAATGGTGAGCTTAACCTTAGTTGGCTCAAGATTCCTGACGCTGATTTTCACGCTTGCGCTCCTGAAATTACGTTTTCTAGCTTCTGCCATATGGCACAACCGTTACATAATAGCGCGAGTTACGGACTCAGCAATTAAATCGCTTTGCCACGTTCTTGCTCCCTGCTCTACAAGAAACTCCTTAACGTCAATATGCTCAATATTGTCTTGCCAACAAAGATTGCGAATAATTTGCGGTTTAATAATGATTTCCGTAGGCGTATGTGTATCTTCTGCAATCTTAATTAAAGACTGTTTTACATTTTGTAAGAGCTCATATCTTTTGGGATGATGCTCACGCCAATACTTCATAGATCGTGGAGCTGCTTGCGATTCTTGTGCATCGCCAAAATCGCCAGTATCGCCAGAATCGCTGTAATTGCCATATTTACTACTTGAATCATCAAGCTTAGAAACAATAGCAACTTCCCCGCTTTTAGCACGACTAATAGCGTCTTCTATAACAACTTTCCACACATTTGACTTGATTTTGCGCTGAATCGGAGCATAACGTTCAAACATCTTGTCTTGTTCGCCGCCCGTGTGAATTCTAACTCGTTCGTTAAGAATGCGAATAGAGCGAAACTCCCTAGAATTACTTGGTTTTCGCTTGCCTGCTTCAATAATCGCAGAATCCGAAAGCAATAAAGTTGGCGCAATATCGTATTGACAAGCAAGCTCATCTCGTTTTTGCCAAAGCTCTTTTGCAATCATTAAACCGATTTTATCGTGCATAAGAACGCTTATATGAGATATTCTAAGCCAAGGATTTGGGTGAGGAGCCTTCTTTTGCGCACCTTTACTTAATAAGTGGGCAAACTCTTGATTTGCCCATAAAAGCTTGCCTTGCTTTTTTAGCTCGCTGCTCATTACTTCTTCTAGCTCGATTAGCAATTCAACGTCTAAAGCCGCGTAATTTCGCCAATCTCTAGGAAGTGGGCGATAAGACCAATCCGCTGCAGAATGTTCTTTTGCAAGAGTCAACCCCAAATAATATTCAGTTACAGAGCTTAAGCCAAAGCGCTTTCTACCAAGCAATTTAGCTGCGATTTCTGTATCAAATAAAGCACGCGGACGCAAACCAATATCGAAAAATCCTGGCAAATCTTGCATAGAATCGTGAATAATCCAAGGCGCATCCCCTACTGCCTCATTAAATTCATGCCAATCAACGCCAAGTTTTCCTAGCGCTATTGGGTCCAGCAATCCAATTCCTGCACCTTTGCGCTTAAACTGAATCAGCCAATCTTCGTGACCATACCTAAAACCAGATGCGCGCTCTGCGTCTGCAGCCAAAGGCCCCGACCCTGCTGCTAATAAATTACAATATTCTTTATATGCTTCAAGCGTATCAATGACTTCTGGAACTCCTTCTCTAGGCTCTTTTAAAAGCTTTGGTTCCTTATTCAAGAACGCCTCCCGATTGTACGCTTTAGCCAAATTCTTACGCTTTTTGCATCTTACTTTGCAATTTTTTGCAAAATATCTGTAAAACATTCTATAGAATATTGCGCAAGATATATTTAAGCCGTGTTAAAAGATTATGCATCTTGTAACACGGCTTCAACTTTCGCACACAACTACGACTAATCAAAAATAAGTAATCAATTAAATAATCAATCAAATAATCAATCTGTTTTATTGTTTGATTCTTATTGAGTTATGCGCTTAACAAGCCTAGTTTTAAGGAATCTAGTAAGAGTAAATGCAACTGCCGAAACTAAAACTGTTGGAATAACGTAGCCAACATGTAAACCTAAATCCGAGAACTTGGATATTGAAAAAGTAACAAGTTCTATAACAAAAGTTATCGCAATAGATATTATTGGCACTTCAATAAGAAGTTTCTCATCAAACGATGCAACAATATTTATTGGCAACAAAATTATTGGCAAAATAACGAAAATAGTAAGCGCTGTAGCAAAACCAAACTGATCGTTACACCGCACAAAAATAGCTAACGCTAATGTAAAAGCTAATGCAATCCAACAACCTATTCTGCGCTTCATTGCGTATCCTTTCTCTAAAAAGGTTATTTGTATAATTATACAAAATCCTTTAAAAAAAAAACAATACAATACGCAAAAATTGCCTAAAACGCATCGAGGTTCAGTCTAGTACACAACAAAACCGTGGTCTTTAAACTGGTTTACAACTCGCTCTTTAAGCGCCCTAGAAGGTCCTTTTTGATTCTCAAGAGGGTACGGAATCCTAAGCTCATGCCACTTTGGACGGCCTAGTTGATGGAATCCAAGCACGTCGATATGCTCGACAGCATCTCCAAACGAATCGCAAATCTCAGCAACTTTTTCAACATTTTCTTCGCTGTCGGTCAAACCTGGAACGAGCACAAAACGCACCCAAATCTTCTTACCAGCTTTCGCCAATCGCTGACCAAAGTCAATAGTTGGCTGAAGCAAGCCACCAGTTACTTTTTTATACGTTTCTTCAGTTCCGGATTTAACGTCAAGAAGGCAAAGATCAATGTCGTCAATCATTTCGTCCGTATAATTGCGATTCAAAAAGCCCGAAGTATCTAAGCAAGTATGCACGCCCATCTCTTTTGCTGCACGAAAAACCCTAGATACAAAAGCTGGTTGCATCATGGATTCGCCGCCAGAAAATGTGATTCCGCCGCCTGTTGCCTTAAAAAGACTTTGATAACGGTCTACTTTTTTAATCATTGCATCTAAGTAGACTGGCTTGCCGTCGCGCATTTTCCAAGTATCAGGATTTTGGCAATACTGACAGCGAAGCGGGCAACCGCTCATAAACACAGTCATGCGAGTGCCAGGGCCATCAACAGAAGTGTTAATATCCCACGAATGCACAAATCCAATATCGCCAGTTTTAAGAGCAACTAAGCGATCTTTTCTGTCTAATCCAATTGGAGATTCAAAACCAGAAAGACCACCCATTAAAGTTTGTCGGGCATACTCTTTTGACTCCTTTAACATGTGCTGAGTCGTAGTGCGAAATGCTGTGTTTTCAGCCATCATATGCCCCCTATAACCGTCTTTGGTATACCTTTTAAGTCTATTTTATTTTAAAAGCCGCCAGGAGCAAAACCATTCTCACTCCCGGCGGCATTCGCAATCAATCAGAATCAGTCAGTAACTGAACCCTGGTGGAATGTACGAGAAATAACGTCGAGCTGCTGCTCCTTAGTGAGCTTTACAAAGTTCACTGCGTAGCCAGAAACACGAACCGTAAGATGTGGGTACTTTTCTGGGTGCTCAACAGCGTCTTCAAGCTGTTCCTTGCGCAAAACGTTGATGTTTGCGTGGTACAAGCCGTGGCCGTTGCCAGCGTCCAAAATACCAACAAGGTTGTTAACGCGCTCGTCTTCGTCTCTACCCAAACCATCTGGAGTAATGGTGTTGGTCAAAGAAATACCATCGAGAGCATCGTCATAGTCAATCTTGCCAACGGAGAACATGGATGGAAGCATGCCGTGAGAATCCATACCATTTTCTGGGTTTGCACCTGGAGCGTAAGGAGTGCCCTTCTTGTGGCCAGATGGGAAGGAACCAGTGTTCTTGCCGTACTCAACGTTAGAAGTAATAGTCAAGATGGACTGAGTTGGAACAGCATTACGATATACAGGCAAACGCTTTACCTGACCCATAACAGTGCTTACAACCCACTTTGCCAAGTCATCAGCACGATCGTCATCGTTACCGTAGATTGGGAACTCGCCAACCGTCTTGTAACCAACGATTAAGTCGTCGTCTGCGCCTTCGATGTACTCGTACTCGTGGCCTTCTGTATTCTTAGCATCCTTGTTGTAGATTGGGTAAACCTTTGCATACTTTAGAGCAGCCAAGGAATCTGCAGCAATAGACAAGCCAGACATACCGCAACCGAGTGTACGATAGACTTCCCTATCGTGCAAAGCCATCTCAATGGACTCGTACGCATACTTATCGTGCATGTAGTGGATGATGTTCAAAGCCTCAATGTAGGTTTCGGAAAGCCATTCCAAAGCCTTCTCGTAGTTGGCCTTAACCTTCTCGTAGTCAAGAGTTCCATCAGCTTCTGGCTTGATTGGGTCAATAACACCCTTATCAATAACCTGCATGCCAGTCATTTCGTCGCGGCCACCGTTAATCGCGTAGAGCAAAGCCTTTGCGGAGTTAACGCGTGCAGCAAAGAACTGCATTTGCTTACCAACACGCATTGGGGAAACGCAGCAAGCAATAGCAGCGTCATCGCCCCAGTGCTCACGAATATCTTTATCGGACTCGTACTGAATTGCAGAAGTGTCGATAGAGATTCGTGCGCAGAAACGCTTGTAGGCTTCTGGAAGCTTTGGATCCCAGAAAATAGTGATGTTTGGCTCTGGACCTGGCCCAAGATGCTCAAGGGTCAAAGTGTTGAGCAAACGGAACGAAGTCTTAGTAACAAAGGTACGGCCATCATCGCTGAAGCCTGCATCGGACCAAGTTGCCCAGTATGGATCTCCGGAGAAGATTGCGTCGTAATCCTTAGTACGCAAGAAGCGCACAATACGAAGCTTCATAACCAAAGCATCAATAATTTCCTGAGCGTCGGTTTCGTTGATTAATCCAGCCTTCAAATCGCGCTCAAAGTAGCAATCGAAGAATGCGGAAACACGGCCGAAGCTCATTGCAGCGCCATCCTGGCTCTTAACAGAAGCAAGATAGCCCATGTAAGTCCACTGAACAGCTTCCTTAGCAGTTTGAGCTGGGCGGCTCAAATCCAAGCCGTACTCGTTACCCAAGTTAATAAGCTGCTTCAAAGCCTTGATTTGCTCATCGTGCTCTTCGCGGAAGCGAATCCAATGCTCAATCTCGGTCTCGGTAAAGTCGTTGCGGTATGGAATAGAATCCTTATCGCGCTTCTTAAACTCAATAAGCATGTTAACGCCGTAAAGAGCCACACGACGATAATCACCGATAATACGACCACGGCCATAAGCGTCTGGCAAACCAGTCAAAATCTTGTTGTGGCGAGCAATCTTAATATTCTTGGTGTAAACACCAAACACGCCATCGTTATGAGTCTTGCGATAAACGGTGAAAATCTTCTTGATTTCTGGGTCAACTTCCTTGCCAGCTTCCTTAATGGCCTGCTCAACCATTCGCCAACCGCCGTTTGGCATCATAGCGCGCTTGCAAGGTTCGTCGGTTTGCAAACCAACGATTACGTTATCTACTTCTGGGCTTTCAATGTAGCCTGCTGGCATTGCATCAATGCCTGCTGGAATATGGGTTTCAACGTCGTATACGCGGCGCTCACGCTCGACTGCCAAGTAGTTGTCGTCGAGGTACTTCCACATATGCTTCGTTTTTTCGGTGGCGTTTGCCAAGAACGTCTCGTCGCCCTCGTATGGGGTGTAATTCTTTAGGATAAAGTCACGAACGTCAATATCTTTTTCCCAATTGCCGCTTGTAAATCCATCCCACGCTTTTGCACGAAGATCCTCTTCGCTGAGAACGGATGCATCCACTGATGCCATATTTGACTCCTTTCGTATCCACGACGCTTCTTCACGTCGCCTTCTCTACTATGTTAGAGCAATGTTTAAACAGTACACGTCGATTTTTGGCATTTTTAACGTGAGTTACCTCACATTTTACTGTTTTTTAGCTTATTTTTAATAAAAAATGCTAGTTTGAATCCTCAAACTAGCACATATATAACGCGTAGAAAGTCAACGGCTGCTTGCGACTTTTATTGAGCCCACTAATCCGCTCCCAGCCTTCGCCTATTCCTTCCGTCTACTCCCTAAACGCCGTTGTTACTGGTATTCGCCTATCCCTACCAAACGCAATCGCACTAACTTTTGGCCCTAACGGATACTGCCTACGCTTCCATTCCGCGCGGTCTACAAGCCCAATAACAGTATCAACCGTGCGCTCATCAAAACCATCTGCAAGCAAATCCGCTCGCCCGTGAGCAAGCTCAATATGAGCCGCTAGCACTTTATCTAACAAGTCGTATTCTGGCAAAGAATCCGAGTCTTTTTGCCCAGGCCTAAGCTCTGCGCTAGGAGGCTTAACAATAGAGTTTACAGGTATAAGAATGCCATCTTTTGGAGCATTTTCTTTAGGATTATTGTCTTTAGGAAAATCTTCACTCCCGGCAATATGCAACATTCCAAGACCTACTCCATTTTTAGCAGCGCGATTACGCCATCTAGAAAGCGCCCAAACGCGAGTCTTAAACAAATCTTTAATAGGCGCATACCCACCTACCGCATCTCCATAAATAGTAGAGTAACCGCATGCAAGCTCCGACTTATTGCCAGTAGCTAACGCCAGCAAACCTTTTGAATTGGAGTACGCCATAACAATCACGCCTCTAACGCGTGCCTGCAAATTTTCGGCAGCAACGCCTTGTAAATCAAGCTGATTCTGGAACGACTTAAAAAGCGGCTCAATAGGCTGAATATCGTAATGCGCACCAAGGCGATTAGCTAAATCGCAAGCATCGTCTTTTGAACCAAGCGAAGAATACATGCTTGGCATTGAAACGCCCCAAACGTTTTGCCCTCCGCAAGCATCCGCCGCCATAGTTGCAACTAGCGCAGAGTCGATTCCGCCAGAAAGCCCTAAGCAAACACCCTTAAAGCCATTTTTGCGCATGTAGTCCCTTAATCCTAAAACGCATGCGCAATAAACTTCTTCGTCTGGGTCTAATTTTTGAGCAATCGTTGAGCATTTTTGCGTTTTTAAAGACGTATCAAAATCAACAAAACTTAAGTCTTGGTCAAACATTTTAGAACGCTCAATCAAAGACCCGTCTGCGTTTACTACAAAACTGCCGCCATCAAAAACAAGATCGTCTTGAGCACCAACCTGATTTACGTAAACAAGCGGAGCATTAACCTCTTTAGCTCGCTTTTGCGCAAGTTTTAAGCGAATATCTGTTTTACCTTCTTCGTATGGAGAACCGTTGATTGTTACTAAAACATCAATCCCCTCTTTAGCAAGACGCGCAACTGGGCCGCCATCTTGCCAAATATCTTCGCAAATGGCAAATCCTAATTTTGCACCTTTAACGTTTAGAATTCCGCAATCATTTCCAGAAGAAAAGATTCTAAATTCGTCAAAAACGCCATAATTTGGCAAGAAATGCTTGTCGTAAACAAGCGCCACTTTGCCATTGTTAATAACAAGCAGGCGATTCCTTGGCTTTCCAGACTCGCTATCTACTCCAACTGTTCCAACAACAACAAATAAATCGCCCAAACCGCTATCTTCCAAGCTTTTTGCAAGACTATAAACGGCATTATTAGCTGCTTTTCTAAAAGTTGCACGCAAAGCAAGATCTTCGATTGGGTACCCAGTTAGTGTCATCTCTGGAAACACAACAATATCCGCATTTCCCTTACGTGCGTCTTTGCAAAATCGCAATATTTCATCCGTATTTTTGCTTATGTTTCCAACGCAAGTGTCAATTTGAGCTAAAGCTAAACGCAAAGAAGTCATGGTTTTATTATAGGCCATGTTGCATAAGCCATATCACTTTAATGCGTCTAAAACAGAAAGATTGCAAAACGCCACGCCAAAATAATAGAAAAAACAAAAAATCAAGCTCTAAATGCAAAAAATAATTCTTGACTATCTGCTTGATTTAATTAGTCTTAGTAACTCGTCATAAATTATACAAATAGAAAATAGGTAGCGAAGCTGCTACAAAATCGCATATATTGATATTCCGTTGCTACAAAACAGCGCGATTAACAAAAACATTAAAGGACAAGGGGAAAAATATGAAAATCACAAAAAAGAACACAAAGGCCATTGCAGCTCTTACCGCGCTAACTGCGATTTTAGGATTGTCGCTAAGCGCATGCGGATCTTCGGCGAATGGTGCAACTCAAGACAATAAAGTGATTAAAGTTGCTGCTTCCCCAACTCCTCACAGCGATATTTTAAACAAAGTTGTTAAGCCAATTTTGCAAAAGCAGGGTTATAAGTTGGTTGTTAAGGAATTTACCGACTACGTTCAGCCAAATACTGCTGTAGAAGAAGGCGAAGTTGACGCAAACTACCATCAGCATTTGCCATACTTAGATAACTTTAATAAGGAAAGAGGAACTCATATTATTTCCATTGCTGGAATCCACTTTGAGCCATTTGGACTTTACCCAGGGAAAACCAAGAGCATTAAGGACTTAAAAGATGGCGCAACAGTTGCAATTCCTAGCGACCCAACCAACGAAGCTCGCGCTCTTCTTCTTTTGCAAGACGCAGGACTTCTTAAGCTAAAGAATCCAAAGGATGTTAACTCAACCAAGAAGGATATTATTTCTAATCCAAAGAATTTAAAGTTTAAGGAATTAGATGCATCTTTGGTTCCAACAGTCGTTAAAGACGTTGATTTAGCTGCCCTAAACGGAAACTACGCTATTCAAGCTGGATTTAACCCAACTAAAGATCCTCTTACAAGCGAAAAGGTTGGAGGCGTTGCTGCTAAAACATACGAAAACATTATTGCTGTTAAGAAGGGTTCCGAAAAGCTTGCTAAAATCAAGGCTCTTGTAAAAGCGCTAAAAACAAGCAAGGTTCGTGACTTTATAAAGAACAACTATAATGGCGCTGTTTTGCCAGTATTCTAAAGTAATTACAGCGTTTAATCACAAATAAAGAGACATGTGCCTCTAAAAAGCTAGAGGCACGTGCCTCATATTTGTTTAAAAATTCGTTTTAAAATCGGTGGAAAAATGATTCAGATTGAGCATCTTTACAAAACTTATTCAAGCGGCAAAATTAAGCACGAAGCACTTAAAGACATTAATTTGACTATTGAGTCGGGAGAAGTCTTTGGAATCTTAGGTTCTTCGGGAGCTGGAAAATCTTCGCTAGTTCGCTGCATAAATCTTCTAGAAAGACCTACAAGCGGAAGAGTTGTAATAGACGGAAAAGATATTACAGACGCTAAAAATCACGATTTATCTGATATTAGATCGAATATTGGCATGATTTTTCAAAACTTTAGTCTTTTCCAACAGCGAACAGTTTTGCAAAATGTGACTTTTCCTTTGGAACTAAACCACACGAATAAAAACGAACGAGAAGAGCGAGCAAAGTATTTGCTTGACTTAGTTGGCTTAAAAGATTTGGCAAACCGCTACCCTATTCAGCTTTCTGGCGGCCAGCAGCAGAGAGTTGCCATTGCGCGCGCGCTTGCTAACAATCCTTCGATTATGCTTTGCGACGAGGCCACAAGCGCCTTGGATTCAACAACTACCGCGCAAATACTTGACTTGCTTAGAAGAATTAACCGAGATCTTAACGTTACATTGGTTATTATTACTCACTCTCTTGCAGTGGCACGCAATATTTGCGATAGAGTTGCCATGATTGACGGCGGAAACATAGTAGAAATCGGCGACACCACAACGCTTTTTAAAAATCCGCAAAGCAATATTTTAAAAACACTTATTGCAAACGAACACGTTGAAAATCATAGAAACAACAAAGATAACAGCAATAGCGAAAACAGCAACAGCGAAAACAGTGAGGTGAAATAAGATGCTAGAAAATATTTCACAATTTATAGACGAGTACGGCGAACTACTTATTGAAGGCACAAAAGACACAATTGTTATGACTTCAATATCTACACTATTTGCCTACGTAATTGGACTTCCATTAGGAGTTCTTCTTATAACAAGCGCAAAGCAAGGAATTTGCCACAACGCATTGATTAACACTGTTTTAAGCAGCATTGTAAATGTTGTTCGTTCTATTCCATTTATAATCTTGCTTGTTGCCATAATCCCACTTACAAGGCTTATTGTTGGAACATCTTTAGGCGTTCCAGGAGCTATTGTTCCGCTGGTTATAACCGCTGCCCCGTTTGTAGCGCGAATTGTTGAACAATCTTTAGCAGAAGTTGACGGAAGTCTTATAGAAGCTGCACAAAGCTTTGGAGCAAGCAACACTCAAATTGTATTTAAAGTGCTACTTTTTGAAAGCTTACCTTCGCTAATTCGCGGAGCAGCATTAACGTTTATTACGCTTTTTGGATTCTCTGCAATGGCTGGAGCCGTTGGCGCAGGCGGTCTTGGAGATATTGCAATTCGCTACGGATATCAGCGTTATCAATACGACGTTATGAGCGCAGCAGTAATTTTGTGCATTATTCTTGTGCAATTAGTGCAAAGCATTGGTGATTTAATTTCTAACAAAATCAACCATCATGAGCGCTAAAGCACACACAAAATGGCTACACGTTTTTAAAAATCACCTTTTAATGTAAAATATTAGATGTCACAACATTTGCGGGGGTGCTTTCTATTTTTAGAAGGCTGAGATAAGTACATCGCTTTACCCTTAGAACCTGTTAGTTAATACAACGTAGGGAGCATAGCATGACAGCAGATTACACATATGCATTAATGCATAAACAGTTTAATCTTGGCGCATGCTTTGCTAGCGATTTTACAGCGAAAAAAATTATCTTATTACAAAATGTTGCTTACTTTACTAATCTTTGCATAAAAGAGAATCTTTGCTTATCTGTAGAAAAAATGCATTTGGGGATGCATAATAATCGCGTTAAAAATAGTGCGATTGAACACAAAAAAGCTTGTTATCATGCTGGTTTTGCTATGCGTAATCAACCTATGCATAATCAACATGGTATGGATAGAGATAACATTGCAGGCAAAACTCATTTTGAGCTTGGCTACTTGGGTAAGTTTATATCAAGCTTAAATCCAAATGCAAATATCACTTTCCATTGCAAAATCTTACAAAATTGGGTTTTAAAACAACTTGTTTTGCAAGATTTTTGCAGCAAGATCAACAAGTTTAATTCAATTAACCTAATTAACTTGTTGAAAAGAAGCCCGCAGCAAGACTATTGCCGAGGGTTGAAAGAGATAAGTAGAAGTTTCAGTATATTGGTTAAACGCTTTATAAAAACATTAAATGGATTTTGGCCTATAAAATCCTATGCTTTTATATAGCGCACAAGGCGAGTCGCAAGTAACACACTTTACTTCGGCTCGCCTTGACTTTTCCAACCGTCTTTAACGTATGGGAAAATCGCATTATGACACTTATTAACATGCATACGTCTGAAGGCGATATAAAGATTAATCTTTTTGACGATAAAGCGCCTATTACAGTAAAAAATTTCGTTGATTTGGCCACCGGTGCAAAAGAATGGACCGATCCTTTTAGCGGGGAAAAGTCTAATCAACCATTCTACGATGGCTTGACGTTCCACCGTATTATTAAAGACTTTATGATTCAAGGTGGATGCCCTCTTGGAAACGGAATGGGCGGCCCAGGTTACGAATTTGACGATGAGATTGACCCATCTTTAAAGTTCGATAAGCCATATTTGCTTGCAATGGCAAATGCTGGAAAGCAACGCGGTAGAGACGGCCGCTTGCACGGCACGAATGGATCGCAGTTCTTTATTACCACTGTTCCAACTCCTTGGCTTGATGGCCATCACACGATTTTTGGAGAAGTGGTAGATGATGAGTCTAAAGCTGTTGTAGATAAGCTCGAATCCGTTCCAACAGATAGAGCAGACGCTCCACTAGAGCCAGTTGGAATTATATCCATTGAGGTTATTAAGTAAAAGCTTATAAGACTACAAACTACAAAACTTCCAGCCAAAACACTCTTTGACTGGAAGTTTTATTGTTTAGTATTGGTTTAGTATTGGTTTAGCCGCAATCTAATCGCAGTTTAGTCGCGTTCCATTTTTCTAAGTCGCGGTTCCGCACTATCTTTTGCACCCGTAATTCTATAAACGTCAAAAACGCCATCAATCTTACGAATTGCAGCAAGAAGAGTATTCAAATGCTGAGGGTCTGCCATTTCAAATGTAAATTGGCTTGTAGCAACGCGATCGTCTCCAGTAGCAATCGTTCCCGAAAGAATGTTTACTCCATGATCCGAAAGAACTCTAGTAACATCCGAAAGCAAATGCTGACGATCCAAAGCTTCTACTTGAACTTTAACAAGGAACAAGCCTTTGTCGCTTGTCCATTGAACAGGAATAACACGTTCCGATTGCGACTTTTGCAAATCAATCATATTTTGGCAATCTGTTCTATGAACAGAAACACCCTGATTTCTTGTTATAAAGCCAACAATATTGTCTCCTGGAACAGGCATGCAACAGCGCGCAAGCTTAACCCAAACGTCTCCAACGCCCTTTACCGAAACGCCAAGAACGCCGTTAGACTTGCGATTACGCTCTGCTCTTCTAAGCGGAAGCGCCTCTTCTTGCGCTTCTTCTGCTACTTCTTCGCTTCCCGCATCTTTAACAAGACGAGAAATAACATTTTGTGTAGAAACCTGACCTTCGCCAATCGCAGCATAAACAGCCTCTACATTAGCAGTAATATTAAGCTCTTCTGCAACACCTATTAACGCTTGCGGAGTGAGCAAAGTAGAAAGAGGCAAGTTACGTTTACGCATAGCGCGCGTAAGCTCGTCTTTACCCTCTTCAATGGCCTCCGAGCGACGTTCCTTGCTAAACCACTGCCTAATCTTATTTCTAGCTCTAGGGCTTTTTACAAAACTAAGCCAATCTCTAGAAGGGCCAGCAGTATCGGACTTAGACGTAAGAACTTCTACAGTGTCTCCGTTGTTAAGCTTTGTATCTAGCGGAACAAGCTTTCCATTTACGCGAGCGCCCATCATTCTGTGTCCAACTTCTGTATGCACAGAATAAGCAAAGTCAACTGGCGTTGCATCTTGAGGAAGAGCAACAATGCTCCCCTTTGGAGTAAACACGTAGACTTCCGAAGCTCCAAGATCTTGCTTTAAGGAGCCCAAGAATTCGTCGGAATCTGGCGTTTCGCTAGTCCAATCTGCAAGCTGCTGAATCCACTTTAAATTGTCTAATTCGCTAAGTTCTTTGTTCTCTTCTTGCTCGCGCTTAACATCACCCTTATCTGGCTTGCTTAAAGCGCGCCCAGCTTGGCCGTTTGCCTTGTACTTCCAGTGAGCAGCAATACCAAACTCAGCACGCCTATGCATATCCCATGTGCGAATTTGAATCTCAACAGGCTTTCCACCAGGGCCTACAACAGTCGTGTGCAAGCTTTGATACATATTTAGCTTAGGAGTAGCAATGTAGTCCTTAAATCGGCCTGGAACAGGGCTCCACCTGGCATGCACGGCACCAAGAGCTGCGTAGCAGTCTCGAATAGAATCAACGATTATTCGCACGCCTACAAGGTCGTAGATATTTTCAAAATCGTGGCCACGAACAATCATCTTTTGGTAGATTGAGAAATAATCTTTTGGTCGCCCTTTAACCGAAGCCTTAACATGCTGCGCACTTAAATCTTCGTTGATTTCTTCTAGAATTTGACGTAAATATACTTCTCGCTGGCCAGCTCTTCGAGCCACTAACACTACGATTTCGTTATAAATCTTAGGGTATAAAACCTTAAAGCTTAGCTCTTCAAGCTCTGTTTTAATGGCATTCATGCCTAAACGATTTGCAAGAGGAGCATAAACGTCTAGAGTTTCTCGAGCCTTTTTATGCGAACTAGATGGTTTAACGTACCTCCACGTACGCGCATTATGCAATCGATCTGCAAGTTTTACTACCAACACTCGCACATCTCGGCTCATTGCAACAACCATTTTTCGGATTGTTTCTGCTTGAGCGCTTTCGCCGTACTCCATATTGGATATTTTTGTAACGCCATCTACAAGGCCAGCAATCGTGTCTCCAAAATCTGCCCTACACTCTTCTAGCGTGTAATCAGTGTCTTCTACCGTATCGTGCAAAAGTCCTGCGGCAACAACAATTGAACCCATTCCAAGATCTGCCAAAATCTGAGCTACAGCAAGCGGGTGAATAATGTACGGCTCTCCCGATTTACGCCTTTGACCAGTATGCTGCTTTACGGCTCTTTTATACGCCTTATGCAGAATATCCATGCTTTCATCGGGATGATGCCATTTGCACATTTGCAGTATAGGGCGCAATGGGTCTCGCATATCTTCGCTAATTTCGCATCCGAGCATGTTAGCGCCTTTAATGTCGTCTTGAACTTCTGCCATCGAATGCACCTCCCGATTTATAAATCCTATACTACCTTGTAAAACCAGCTAAATCATACAACATTTACAAAAACAAAATAAATCCGACTAACCCAATTTTAGCTAGTCGGATTTAATGAGTTATTGTACTCCAGTAGAGCCAAATCCTTTAGTAGATCTATCGGAACCTGGAAGCTGATCCGCCTCAACAAAGTTAGCTTCAACGTAGCGTTGAATAACAAGTTGAGCTATACGATCTCCGCGATTAAATTGCACAGTATTATTAGGATCCATGTTGATTAGTGGAACCTTAATTTCACCACGATACCCAGCATCAACCGTTCCTGGAGCATTAAGAACAGTAACGCCCTGTTTTACAGCGAGACCAGAACGTGGATGAACCAGAGCAACGTATCCAGCAGGCAAAGCAATTGCAATGCCAGTTGGCACTAGCGCACGCTCAAATGGACGCAAAGTAAAGTCCTCTGTAGTGCGCAAATCTGCTCCAGCGTCTCCAGCATGAGCGTAAGAAAGATGCTCTACTTTGGCCTTATTATCAGTATTATCAGTTCCATCGTTCAAATATTTAATAAGAACTTCTACCTGCTCTGGGCCAGTATAGGTCTCGTCGTAAGCCATTAAGCTGCGCACTCCTTGCAAATCGGTTGACCGTCTTGAGACATTTGAGCAAGCTGACTTCTATGCTTTACCAAGAAGCACTCGGAGCAAATAAACTCATCACCCTGCATTGGTATTACCGTAACAGATGCATCTTCGTTACTAAGATCAGCGCCTGGCAACTCGTAATCTTCTGCAATAGCATTTTCATCATCGTCTATATCGTTTGCAGAACTCTGCGAGCCTTTGCTTAACGCTTCCAACGACTCCTCGTCTTCGTCTTTACTACGAGGAGAATCATAATCCTGTGCCATTATGGTCCTTTCGTTTTAACACTACTTATTGCTTAAAACTACTTTACTTATAGCAATTAGCACTATTTATAGCAATTAGTCTAAATCTACCTACGCGCATAGCATACATGAAACATACCCCGCATAAAATACTTGTTTTTTTATTCATAGAAAATGGCAAAGAAGGCAGACTATGGACTAGAGTATGTTATAAGTATCGTTAAAAGCGAAGAAAGTGGTGCACAATGCTTGAAAATCCGCCAAAAGAGGCGAGTTTCGATCATGTGGATAATAATGGCGATTTAGTTTTTATTTTTGAAGACACGCCGTTAAAAATTCATGTTGACGACACGCTGGAGCACGCAATCGCAGAGTCGAAAAAACTAACAAATGTTGATGGAAGTAATCAAAATACAGTTAGCTCGCTTGGCAAATCTGACGATTCACCAGCTGTAACTACAGCAACGCTGCCTATATCTCAGATTCAAGCGTTAATACGAGCTGGCTTAGAGCCAGAACATGTTGCAAAGCGCTACAACGTAAGCGAATCACAAGTTAGACGATTCTCAAGCGGCGTTGAAACCGAAAAACAGTATGCTATTGAGCAATTCCTAACTGTTCCAGCCCCAAAGCAAAGCAATATGCGAACTCTTTCAGATTTGATTGAACGCACTCTTGCAAAAGCTCATATTGGAATGGAAACAGTAAAGTGGCGTGCAACAAGACGCGGTCTTGAGCCATGGCTTATAACCGCAGAATTCAACACCGCTACTCGCACAATAAAAGCCGAGTGGACTTGGAATATGCACGACAACTCCGTTACTTGCGCAAATCCTTCGGCTAGACTGCTTTTCGGTGAAGAAGTTATGAATAATGATTCTTCCAAAAAATCGCAGTTTGGTGGAGCGTACAGAGACACTGTAAGCATTAGCTTTCCATTTGCAAACGAAGATCTTCCAGGAAACTCAATTCGTTCTGCAAGAATAGAGCGCGCTGTTTCTCAATGGGAATCAAGGAATAGCGAAAACCTTGCAAGTGTTGCAAATGCCGCAAATACCGCAGTGCAAGCACAAAGTGCAAAAGAACAGAATAGTAAAAATCAAGCTCTAAGCCAAAATAATGCGGATTATATGCAAAGCTTTGATCAAAACTATGAGCAAAATCAAGATCAGAGCAAGTTGCAAAATCAGCCTAATAATCAGCTTAAAAACAATGATTTAAGCGATTTAGTGGCAAATAGCGAGAATCAGTCGGATGCAAATGTAGATGCTGCACAAATCGCAGCAAATATTGCAAACTCAGCAAATTCTGATTTAAGCAACACTAGCAACAATTCAAATACGCTTTTTAGTGACGACTCTAGCTACAAGGCAAACAACGAATCGAACAACAAAAAAGCGCAGCAAGAAGATAAGCACGTTCAGGCAGACAAAACTGTTTCAATAGAAACACCAAAGTCTACGCAAACGCAAAAGTCTACTAAAGCGCGCACAAATGAGCATTCTAAAGCCAAAAAGAGCAGCCGAGCAGCCGTTCCTAGCTGGGATGAGATTCTTTTTGGAGAAGGGTGATTTAGCATAAATTAAGCTATATTAAGCTATATCAATTAAGCAAGGAATGTCCATTTCCATTGCGCTCATAGAGCCATGAACACTCGGCAAGTTCATGGCTTTTTCTGTTTCTATTCTAGAATCAACGATTGTTACAGACGACTTTGCTTGAACAAGAACATCTCCAATAACGCTTAACGCAAGCGGGCTGACTTTGCCAAAAACGCCGTCTTTAATAGCCTGCTCTTTAGTTCTAACAAGCGCTTTATCTTGCAAAACATTAGCCCATCTTAATGCAATGTCTTCTGGATTTTCGCCAGATTCCGCATAGAGCATAACAGAACGTGGCTCTCCCCCAACAAGCCTAACTCCTTTAATAAGACGACTATCTTTTGCAATATCGATTGATAAATCTGGATTTGACTCAACCATTCCATGGTCTGCCGTAATAACAATTAAAGTACCTTTTTGGCAATTTTTTCTTAAAAGATTTAGCTGTGAATCAATCTGCTCAAAAGTAGAAACCCAATTATTAGAATTCCAGCCGTAATTATGCCCTATTTTGTCAATATCTCTAAGGTATAAATAAGTTAATCCAGGCGTTTTAGTGCTGTTTGCAGCATTGATAATTCGCGCTCTAGCAGTTGTTCCGCTTATAAATTTAGCCCCTCTAAAAGCTGCTTGAGTTAAAGGGGAATCTTCAAATTTTGAAAGACTTACATGGTTTGCTCTAACACCCAAGTTAGAAAGCGACTCAAAGATTGTAGGCTGACGCTGTAAATCTTTTGGATCTGGAGCATCTCTAAATTGAATTAATTGAGATAAAGCGCCAGTTTTAGGATTTTTTTGAGTGTACCCAGTCATTGCAGTAAGGCCAGGGCAAGTTCCAGTGCCAAAAGTGGCCATTGCTGCAACCGTAGTGCTTGGAACACAAGTGGTTATAGGCCGCTGGTTTGCGCTGTTGTTAAGAAGAGAGCGCAAATATGGAGCATGACCTTTTCTACTAACAAGATTCCAGTACCCAAGACCGTCTACAAGAACAACAACAGCACTTTGTGCTTTAGGAAAACCAAGAGAATCTCGCAAAAAATCAGGGTTTTTATGGATTTGTGTGCAAATTGGCGATCCTATAGAAGCACTAAGAGCAGGAAGAATTGCAGATAAATGAAGAGCAAAATCAGGATTATTGTATGCGTCACGAATTTTGCTATTGTCAACAAACTTCAACAAGTCATCCAATTGTGGAACCTCAATAGTCATAAGCAACATTGTAGTTAAAAAAGAATACATATAAAGTGAGATTCAAATTAGCACTAAAGCAAAATTCAAGTTAGCACTAAAGCAGCAAGAAAAATCACAAGAAAAGTCGCCACTAAAATGGCAAGAAAATAAGCATTTAATAAACATTTGTGCATATAAATTGGTATTATAAAGGCTTGTAAACCACTTCAAGGAGTTTAAAACCATGCCTTCACGCAGCAAATCAACAAAACCAACCTTCGACCCTAGAAAGGTTAAGGAAAATATTGTTGAAACGCCGCTTAACGAAGAGATGAGCAAATCTTTCCTGGAATACGCGTACTCCGTGATTTACGCGCGCGCATTGCCAGACGCAAGAGACGGAATGAAGCCTGTACAGCGCAGAATCGTGTACCAAATGGGAAACATGAATCTTACGCCAGATCACGCGTACATGAAGTCTGCGCGCGTTGTGGGCGAAGTTATGGGAAAGCTTCATCCGCATGGAGATTCCGCGATTTACGAAGCAATGGTGCGTTTAGCTCAGCCGTTTTCGCTTAGACTCCCCTTGGTTGACGGCCATGGAAACTTTGGTTCCCTAGACGACGGCCCTGCAGCATCCAGGTACACAGAAGCGCGATTAGCCCCAGCAGCGCTTGGAATGAATGCAGACATAAACGAAGATACTGTTGATTTTGCGCCAAACTACGATAATAAGCTAAAAGAGCCAACGGTTTTGCCTTCTGCTATACCAAACTTGCTTGTAAACGGAGCTTCTGGAATCGCAGTTGGAATGGCTACAAACATGGCCACCCACAATCTTGGAGAGGTTGTTGCTGCAGCAAAATACGTTATGCGCCACCCAAACGCCACTCTAGACGATTTAATGCAAATAGTTCCAGGCCCAGATTGGCCAGGAGGCGGCATAATTATTGGCCGCAGCGGAATTCGCGAAGCGTACGAAACTGGAAGAGGCGCTTTTACAACTAGATCGAAAACACATATTGAAAACGTTACAGCACGCAAAAAGGCGATTATTGTTACCGAGCTGCCGTTTATGGTTGGCCCAGAGCGTGTGCTCGAACGCATATCTCAAGGTATAAAAGCTCGCAAACTAGACGGAATATCTGGAGCAATCGACTTAACAGATAGACATAACGGAACGCGAATCGTAATAGAAATAAAAACAGGATTCGACCCAAACGCTGTTCTTGCGCAGCTTTTTAAACACACTCCGCTGCAAGAAAGCTTTACGATTAACAACGTTGCATTGGTAGACGGCAGGCCGCACACAATGGGTCTTCGAGAGCTTCTAGACGTGTGGATTTTGCACAGAAGAACTGTTATTAGAAGGCGTAGTGAATTTAGACTAAACAAAGCCAAAGAGCGATTGCACCTTGTAGAAGGCCTTCTTCTTGCAATGCTAGACATTGACGAAGTGATTCAAGTAATTAGGTCTTCCGAAGATGCAGAAACCGCAAAATCAAAGCTTATTAGAGTATTTGATTTAGACGAAATTCAGGCGCAGTACATTCTTGACCTAAGGCTTAGAAGACTTACAAAAATGAGTCGAATCGAGCTAGAAGGCGAAAAAAACGATTTATTGCAAAAAATAGATGAACTTAACGAGATTCTAAGCTCCGCTAGCCAACTAGATAAAGTTGTGATTGCAGAAATGGACTACGCTGTAAAACAGTGGGATACTCCGCGCAGAACAATTCTTTTAGATGAGCAAGAAGACGGCAGCTTTACACCAGTTTGCACTAAGAACACCAAAGTTGCAGATGCTGATTTAGCTATGGATGCCGTTATTGCAGCAAATAAGATTACAAGCACTCAAGCAGACGTTGCAGCAGCCGCACTGGCCGCTAAAAAGGCTGGAAGCAGCGATGCTGCTGCGGCAGCTTTGCAATTAAGCGACGAGCCGTGCGCAGTAGCGTTGAGTGCGTCTGGGCTTATAGCAAGAACAAGCGTTGAAACGTTTAATAAATGGCAAGCACATTCTTCAAGCGTTTTTAACACTCCATGCTTAAGCATGTTTGAAACAACAACTCGCGCAAACTACGCTTTAATAACATCCGCAGGGCGATTAGTAATAGCTCATGTTGCAGATTTGCCGCATTTAAATCAAGGGAACGAAGACATTTTAGAATCACTTTCTAATGGCGTTAACGCAAACGAATTGCTAACTTCTACTCAAAGCACAGACCCGATTAGAGGAGAAAAAGTCGTAGCTGCTATTGCGTTGAGCGATGATTCTAAAGATTCTACAACTTCTACAACTTCGACTTCTCTTGCAATTGGAACAAAGAATGGCGTTGTAAAACGATGGAATTTTGAATCGCCAACAACAATGGATTCCTGGAGTATTATTGACTTAAAAGACGATGATTCGGTTATTGGTGCCGCTCCTGCAAAAGACGAAGACAGACTTGTGTTTATAAGCAGCGACTCTTCCCTACTTACATTCGACGCAAAACAAGTGCGCGCGCAGGGTCGAAACTCCGCTGGAATGGCTGGAATTAGACTTAACGAAGGTTGCAACGTTTCTGCTTTTGCAGTTGTTGCTAAAAACAATGTTGAATGGAACTACGAAGAGGGCGAAAATGGGCTATTTTCTGCTTCTGGAAGCGTAGTATTTACTCTTGCTGGAGATAGCGACGCACTTGCTGGAACAGAAAACGGAGCTGCAAAGATTACGCCGCTAGAAATGTACCCTACAAAGGGCCGCGGCACGGGAGGCGTGCGATCGCAGCGATTCCTTAAGGGGCAGAACACGCTTTTGCATGCATACGTTGGAAACTATCCGCTTTACGCTACTACACAACGTGGAGCAAATGTGGAACTACCTAAGCCAGATATGCGAAGGGATGCTTCGGGAACTGAGCTTGTTTCCCCTATTGCGCACATTGGGTAGTTACATTGGTTAATTACGCTGTACAGTTACGCTGTGTAGTTACGCAATCTTACACAAATACTTTCACGCTCAACTTTCGCAAGTTCGAAGCAGACGCACGTGCATAAAAGTCATTACAGATAGCAAAATAATCAAATATGCTGGCAGCAAAGACATAGACACGTTTTGACCAATAAACCCAAAGATTGCAGGCATTACCATTGATCCAATATATGCGCTTGCCATTTGCATGCCAACAATCGCTTGCGATTTATCAGCACCAAAATAATGCGGCGTAGAATGGATAATGCATGGATAAACTGGAGCGCATCCTAAGCCAATAATCACAAAACCTGCAACTAATGCTATATGATTCGGCAATGGCAATAACAATACCAGAATTCCCACAAGCATCACGCACTGACCAATACGAATCATTGTTGCATCGTTAAAACGCATTGTTAAAAAACCACTTATAAATCGTCCTGCTGTAATACCAACGTAAAATAAACTTGCCCATCCCGCTGCAACAACGCGACCAACTCCCCCATGCAAAACCATGTAACTGCTAGCCCATAATCCTGCAGTTTGTTCAATAGCGCAGTAGCAGAAGAACATTATAAGAATATTTTTAGCTCCAGGAATGCGCAAAACTTCCGCATAAGATAGCATTCCAGAAGATTGTTGCTTTGAATCAGTAATATTCACTTCTTTTTTTGTATTATTTTGCCACAGCGGCAAACTTATAAACAGCACAAGAGTTAAAACAATTTGTATAACAGCAATATACTGGTATCCTGCAGGCCAGCGCTGACCGTTAGAAAGCGCAAACCCCATAACGTAAGGGCCTGCCGAAGCTCCAATTCCCCACATGCAGTGAAGCCAGCTCATATGCCAACTCTCATAGTGAACTGCAACGTAATTATTAAGAGCCGCGTCCACTCCTCCAGCGCCCAAACCATATGGTATAGCTAGAAAAATAAGCACAAGATAATTCGGAGCAAAAGAAAAACCCAGTAAAGCTAAAGCTGTTAAAGCAACTGAAATAAACGTAACTTTCCCTGGGCCAAACTTATGCGTAAGCCTATTAGATAACAGCGCAGAAACAATTGTTCCTGCAGAAATAACCATTGATATTCCGCCAGCCCAAGAAATTTGCGCACCAACATCGTGGCTCATAGTCGGCCACGCGGCTCCAAGAAGAGCATCTGGCAAACCCAAGCTAATAAATGCTAAATAGATAATTGCAAGAAGAAGGTTAATCATATTCACATATCAATTCATAAAACGAGTTATAAGTTTTTGCATTAGGATTTAGGTAGGATTAAAAAACGCCAGCACTATAACATTTACAAATTATTTTTCTCACTGGCTTCGTGCATCTCATCAAGCAGATCTTGAACCAAATATCCGTCACTCATACAATGCATATCCGAAATACCATTACGCATCAAATCGTAAGTAACAGAATGGTAAAACACGTCAAGCGCCTGCTCATAACTCAAGCCAGCACGCTCAACTAAAAGACTTACAACCCTAGCATACTTCTTTTGCAACAAAATAGGATTCGCCCTCAAAATCCATCACTCCCCTAAATCTTTGCCACACCTTTTTCGCGCATGAAAGAAATAATATCGTTTGTAATATACTCTTTGCCTTGAGTATGCAAAACATCATATGACGGAACAATATAAGACATAAGAATATTACTTTTCTTAGTCAAAGCATCATACGTATCACGAGGGTTTTGATTAAGCTTTTTAGCAACATTTTCAATACAAAATATTGCAAAATCAAGCTTATCTTTGTCAAAGCTCGTTTGCTTAATATCATTCATCTTCAAGATCTTTCAAAAACTCATCAAATGAACTATATGTTTTCACATTAGGATTAGATTTAAGTTGTTCAGCTTCCTCAAATGCAGCAAGCGTATCAGCATTAGGAATATGATATTTCTTGCAAAGGGCACAATCTGTTGTAGATAAATCAGAAATAACATCTAAATCAGTCATTCAACCCTCCTACTGCAAGTATGTGTTAGTTGTAAAGAAAGAACTAGCAACAATAAAAATGATACAATATTCAACAGCATAAACAATACTGTAAATAACCATATAATTAATTCAACATCATTCTTTGCATTAAATTATAGTTTTCAATTTACATTTTCTTGAACATATTCTTAAATAATAAAAACAAATCAAACAAAAATACTGCACTAATAGATTTTATTCCAAAATCTATATAAAACTATTTATGCATCAATAGATGCATTTTTCTTGATAAAAACGATTATTTTTTGTATCATAAGAGTGGAGGTGGTATATGAACAGAAACTATAATCAGAATTACACAAAAGAAGAAATTTCAGCAATACTTGCAAAGATAAAAGACTGCATAAAAAATGACCGTTTTACCATCTCGTTAAACGAAAATCGTCAGGAAAACATAAACTTCATTCGAGAATACAACATACGATCAGATATTCAGAAAAATATACTTCTCAACATTGAAGTAGAAGATTTTTGTCATTCGTTAAAAAACAAAAAAAGAGGCTATGAATATGAAACGCTTTACGTATTCGCGCCACGAGTAAAACTATCACACGTAGGTAAATGTGAGATGGTAAACATTTACACGAAGTTTAATATCATTACTATTTCTCAGCAAAATAGAACAGTTGTTATTTCATTCCATAAAGCGAATAAACAGATAGATTATTTATTTAAATAATCTAATAAACAACTCAAAAAATAATAAATCTGCTAATTTTCAATAAAAGGCTCTCATAATGAAAGATAATAAAACATTTTGCGAAGAGTGCAGGAATGATGTTGAGTACTCAACAAAATCCATTCCAATGACTGCATCTATTAAAGGGAAACAATATTCCTACACTGGCACAGAAGCACACTGTAAAGAATGCGGTTCTTACGTATATGTACCAGAAATTATCGACGCGAATCTTCGAGCATTGTATGACGAGTATCGTAAAGAAAACAATATTATTCCTCTTGATGAAATCAACGAAATACCTACTAAATACTCAATAGGTAAACGGCCACTTTCACTGCTACTCGGCTGGGGAGAACAAACATTTTCTAGATTTGCAGATGGAGATATTCCTTCAAAACAATATTCTGACATTTTGCTACGCATTTATAATGATCCGGAATATTACTTGCAATTATTAATCAGCAATAAGAACAATCTGAAATCCGCACTTAGCTACGAAAAAAGCTATAAAGCAACACAAAAACTAATACGCGAATTACAAAATAACTTTGCTAACAATAACTTTGATAGCAATAAGTCGAGTGACAAAATAAACAATGTAATACAATACTTGCTTATAAAGTGTGAGGATATAACTCCCTTAGCCTTGCAAAAATCCTTATACTACATTCAGGGTTTTTATTTTGCTTTTTATAAGTCGTTTATATTTACAGACGATTGTCAAGCATGGATTCATGGACCTGTGTATAAAGACGTCTATTTGCGTTATAAAGACTACACTTTTACTCCCATAGATTCGCTAACAACAGAAATATCAGGAATTAAATCATCAGAAAAATTAGCGGATTACAAACATGTTCAAAAAAGTGATGTGACACTATTTACAGCAGAACTAACAACTACACTATCTGCCACCGAAAGAGCAGTATGTGATAGTGTTATCGATAATCTTTGCTGCTACAGTGGTAAAGAACTTGAAAGATTCACACATCATGAAGAACCTTGGATACTTACTCGCGGAAATCTAAAAACTAATGATTCATCAAATAAAATAATCAATAAAAACATAATCGGAGAATATTTTACAAAAATAAAAGAAAAATACAATATGATAAACCCAGACGACATAAGCGAATACTCAAAAAACATGTTTGCAAGAAAATAACGTAATAGCATAAGATACGCATAAATCCTACTGCTGCAATTCACTAAACAGTAGGATTTATGTGTAAGTAATTTATGTGTAAGTAATATAAATCCAGTTTCACCTATCAACAAACTGTTTTTAAGCAAAAATCAGGTATCGATTTTGGAGCGATCAAAGTCGTCTGCGTTATCAACAATAAACTGCTTTCGCGGCGGAACGTCATCGCCCATTAGCAAATCAAATACCTCGCTCGCCTGCTGAGCATCTTCCATACGAATCCTTCTTAACATACGCGTTCTAGGGTCCATAGTGGTGTCTGCAAGCTGATCTGCATCCATCTCACCCAAGCCCTTGTAGCGCTGAATATCGCTGTTAAAATCAATGCCCTTAGCTTGCAAATCATCAAGCTTTCCATCCAATTCGTCGTCGGAATACGTATAAATATACTCGCCTTTGTGCTTTCCAGCGAGCGCAATCCTGTGAAGCGGAGGCACTGCAGCATAAACGTGGCCGTGCTCAATAAGTGGGCGCATATAACGGTAGAACAGAGTTAGCAGCAAAATACGAATATGCGCGCCGTCAACATCTGCATCTGTCATCATAACAATCTTGTTATAACGCGCTTGCGAAATATCAAAACTTGCTCCCGACCCTGCTCCAACAACCTGAATAATTGCAGCACACTCTTTGTTGGAAAGCATTTGCGCAAGACTTGCTTTTTGCACGTTCAAAATCTTACCGCGTATTGGCAAAAGCGCCTGGAAAGCAGAGTTTCTTGCAGCTTTTGCAGTTCCGAGTGCAGAATCGCCCTCCACGATGAAAAGCTCTGCAACATCGTCGTTTCCAGGCTGGCAATCAGAAAGCTTCGGCGGCATAGAAGCAGACTCAAGAGCGTTCTTTCTGCGAGTAACTTCCTTAGTTTTACGCGCTTGAATGCGCGCATGCATCTCGGAAACAATTTTCTCTAAAACTCTAGCAGACTGCTCTTTGAATCCTCGCTTGGACCCGCTAATCATATCCCCAAATTGAGAATCCGTCATTTTTGTAACGATTGGCTTAACTTGAGCTGTTCCAAGCACGTCTTTAGTTTGACCCTGGAATTGAGGCTCTGCTATGCGAACTGTTACAACAGCCACCATTCCAGCTAGAATATCGTCTCGCTCAATCTTAGTGTTTGAATCTTTAAGATTGACTTTAAGTTTTCTAGCATTGTCTTCAACAGCCTTGCGGATTTGCTTAGTCAAGCCTTGCAAAAAGCCGTCAACATGCATACCCCCGCCAGGTGTTTCAACAACGTTCACAAAGCTAACAATCGTTGAATCGTAGCCGTTTACCCAGCGCATTGCAATGTCTACAGCACACTTACGCGTTACTTGCTGAGCATGCAAATCGCCAGCAGAATCAACAGCTTGCGTCTCTTCAATATAAGTATCTTGGCCAGAAATTCGCCAAATATCGGAGATGGCTTGACCTTTTGAAAGAAAGTCAACAAAATCTTTTACTCCACCATTGTGCAAGAATTCAACAACTCTAGGGTGATGATTATTTTGCAATTCTCTAGCAGATTCGCTATTGGCAACAGATTGCGCAGTGGATTCATCAGATTCATCAGATTCATCAGATTCATCAGATTCATCAGATTCATCAGACTCATCAGACTCATCAGACTCATCGTCGTCATCAAAATCGGTCTCAGACTCATCATTATTTACCAACGTGGACTCAGACTCGAGTTCTTCTGTATTAGATTCGTCATCATTTTCGTACTGATTCTCAAGAATACTATTATCTTCCGCAATAATACCTTCTGGAGAATCAATTTCTTCAATATTTGCAGATTCGCCTTCTGGTACATGCTCATCAATAACAGTAATTTTTAAGCCTGGAACCAAAAAACTGGTTTGACGAACTCTGTCAATCAGCTGTTCGTAACTAAAGCGAGCCGTTGAATTAAAAATCTCGGGATCCGCCCAATATCGAACTCGAGTACCAGTAGTTTTTGGAGAAACAGTACCAATAATCTCAAGTTCGGTAGGCTTGTTTTTACGCGTACGCTTAAAAGGAGAAGCAGGAGATGGATTTGCTGGATCTGCATCGCTATACACACCAGGATGTCCCTGATGGAACGCCATGTGATGCGTTTTACCGTCTCTATCTACTTCTACATCTAATCGCAAGCTCAACGCGTTTACAACAGAAGAGCCAACGCCATGCAAGCCGCCTGCAGCATTATACGAAGCGTTACCAAACTTTGCTCCAGCATGAAGCTTAGTTAAAACAACTTCAACGCCTGTAAGCTTTGTTTTTGGCTCCACGTCTACTGGAATGCCTCGGCCATTATCTGCAACTTCAATAGATCCATCGTTGTGAAGAGTAACAATAATATGATTGCAAGCACCAGCTAAAGCCTCGTCAACCGCATTATCAATAATCTCCCAAAGGCAATGCATTAATCCCTGGCTGTCGGTAGTGCCAATATACATACCTGGGCGCTTACGAACAGCGTCCAAGCCTTCTAGCACGGTTAAACTATCGGCATCATATTGCTCTTGCTCTTTAAGAGAAGCCACTTTTACCCCTTATTCAACAACAATTAAAGCTTAAAGCTACTAAAGCGCAGCTGCAGCAAATCACTGATCTAAGAAGTCACGCAAAGTCTGCGATCTAGATGGATGACGCAACTTAGACATAGTCTTAGACTCAATCTGGCGAATGCGTTCGCGAGTAACTCCATACACGCGCCCAATATCGTCCAAAGTCTTAGGCTGGCCATCTTCCAAGCCGTAACGCATTTTAATAACACCAGCTTCTCTAGGAGCCAATGTTTCCAAAACCTGCTTAAACTGCTCTTGAAGAAGCGAGAAAGCTACTGCATCCGAAGGTGCAATTGCATCGGTATCTTCAATTAAATCACCAAACTCGGAATCGCCATCTTCACCCAAAGGAGTATGCAAAGAGATAGGCTCACGACCATACTTTTGAACTTCTTGCACTTTTTCTACAGGCATATCAAGCTCGCGCGCAAGCTCGTCTGGCGTAGGCTCGCGACCCAAGTCTTGGAGCATTTGACGCTGAACTCTAGAAAGCTTATTAATAACTTCCACCATATGCACTGGAACTCGAATTGTACGAGCCTGGTCTGCCATAGCGCGAGTAATGGCCTGGCGAATCCACCACGTTGCATAAGTTGAGAACTTAAAGCCCTTCTTCCAATCGAACTTTTCTACAGCACGAATTAAGCCAAGGTTGCCTTCCTGAATTAAATCAAGGAAAAGCATGCCCCTGCCTGTATACCTTTTAGCAAGAGAAACAACAAGACGAAGGTTTGCTTCAAGAAGATGATCCTTAGCTTTCTTACCGTCTGCTGCAGCCCACTTTAACTCACGCTTGCGCTTAAATTCCATTTGATCGATTTGAGTGTCGAGCAAATGCTGAGCATACAAGCCAGCCTCAATTCTCTCCGACAAATCAACCTCTTGCTCGGCATTAAGCAGGCTCACGCGACCAATCTGCTTTAAATAATCCTTAACAGGATCTGCAGTAGCTCCTGTAGCGATTACGCGACGCTTTGGATTCCCAGAAGGAGTTAGATTATCGTCATCGTCGTCATCTCGAACAATAAAAGCACCTTTAGCTTGTGGAACTTGCGGAGCTTCTGGCTTGTTTTCTTCGCTATCTTCGCTATCTTCTTCGGAAATATCGTCTAGATTATTAATGTCGTCAACGTCGTCCAAGTTGTCTACATCGTCTACATCAAGATCATCGTGGATTTCATCAAAATCTTCATCTTCTAAATCCATGTGGTCTTCGTCTGGATCCATTGGCGCATCAACATCAACGTCTACATCAACATCTTGAGCATCAACATCTTCTGCCATCTTAAAGTCCTGCTGTTCTTCTTTGCTCGTCTTGGAATCGACAATCGCTTTATCTTTGCTCGCCAAACTTTTCCTCCTGTAGATTCCCCGCTAGCACAAAGTAATCTGCCAAATTAGGCATTTAATTTTGCTATACCCTAAAGGCACTCTACTATACCACAAAGGCATAGTTATGGCAAGGGCAACTTTTCTTTAAGAAGTTAATCATCTTCTAAGGACGATTCTTTCTTTATGTACGATTTTTCTTTGTTTTTTCTTGAAAATCGTTAAAGTTTTTACACCAAGCTGGCTCTACATGATTGCTATAAGCGTTATAAACAATTCTAGCCATAGAACAATCTGGATCTATATCTAATGCCATTTCAACATATTTTTCAACGTCTCCCAGCTTAAACCACCAGCTTATATAGCACATTAAAGCGTAAACTTGCACTTTTAACTCTGGAATTCCATCTACAACACAAGCCACTGCCTTCAACAGATTTACCGCGTCTAGAGCTTTGCAAATATCGGGAAGCTCGTGTTCTTCATTAAACTTTTCTTCTAGAAAATGCCTTAAAGCTTTAGACATCTCTTTTGTTCTAGGCTCTAAGGCTAGAGAAAGCAAAGAATCAATATCGTAATATTCGCCTTTAGAATCCAATAAAGATACAAGCAGCGTGTCTCGAACATTAATGTTGTCAAACATTGCAATCGGAAGCATTATAAGGTCGTAGCCTACAATGTTTCCGTCTTTTTTGGAAATCATATTATGCCAATTTCTTATTGATTGATTTACAAAAATATCAAAAGCCGAAAATACTTCTGATTTCCCTCTAACATCTAAATCCCTATTTATATAATCAATGTATTTTTCAAAAAAGTCTTTTGCCAACACTCTAAGATTTTTAATCCAATCATCGTTGTAACCATGATGATTGTTAACATAATCTTTAGGAATGTCTAAAACTGCTACGCACTCTTTTGGAAGATAACTAAGATTCACCTTCTCTATACTTCTTCCAGCAACATTACTCACAGCAAAATAGTCTTCGGAATCGCAGCAAATCATGCTAGCAGCATATAGATTTGTCATCTCTTTAAGAGTTGAATATTCATGCTCTTTGTTTTCAAAAAAATGCGTATCTTCTAACTCATTGTCTATTATTTCACCATTTATTGTTTCCATAATTCCTCCTTTTTTGTGTTTTTAAATTTGTAAATAAGAGTTTTGCAGCAGGCAGGCAATAATGCAATAAAAATTAAGCAATGTGGTTAAAGGCTATAAATCCTAGAAAATACTCGATTTATAATGTCTAAGGCATGTGGATAACTCGTAAATATGAGTTTAGATTCTCAAAGGTCATGCATTGATACGCGTATAAGCGAATTAATTTATAATCAATTTGACTCTTTAGCTTGTAAAAATCTTATTTCTAATTGCAGCGAAACACTTAAAAGCGTTGTATCTCAGGCTATTTTGTCTAGCCAAGGCGGGAAACGACTTAGAGCATTATTAGCTTTAAAGGCTTTTGACGCAGCCAAAGAGAGCAGTAAAGAGAACAATGGCCACTTTTCCAATGACTCAAAAAGCGCAATGTTAAACCTTGCTTGTGCTTTAGAAGTATTTCAAACGGCAGCGCTTGTTCACGACGATATAATCGACGAATCCGCTTTAAGGCGAGGAAAACCAAGCGCTTATTGCGCATTGTCTAAAGCAACAAACAGCCAGCATATTGGAACTGGGCTTGGATTAATGCTCGGAGATATTCTAGCGTCTCAAAGCTTCGATATATCTAGAAAAGCGTGCGAAAATCTTCAAAATCCACATGAGGTTTTATGCGAGTTTGCAAACATGCAAAAAAACGTTGGAATTGGCCAAATTCTAGATCTTTCAATCGAGATGATGAGCCTAGATAATCCACAAAAACTTGCCGAGTCTTCTATAAACGTCTTTAGGTGGAAAACCGCAAGCTACACAACTATTGCACCTCTTTCTCTAGGATTTTTAGCTGCTGGAATGCAAAAAGATTATGCAATAGACTTAGCAAACCAGATTGGCGACCCCTTGGGAATTGCATTCCAACTTGCAGACGATCTTTTAGATATTGTTTCGGATTCTGCTCACACTGGAAAGCCGATTGGAGGAGATATTAAAGAAGGAAAACGTGCTGTTCTTTTAGCAGACGCATTAGAACTTTGCACTCCCGAAGATAAGCTCTTCCTTATAAACGCATACACTTCTAGCAGCAGAAATGAAGATGATGTTAAAAGAATCATTGATATTTACAACAAAAGCGGCGCTATAAGTAAGTCTAAAGAACGCATTCATAATCTTTGGGTTAAATCGCAAGAAAAAATAAGCAACAGCACGCTAAACGCCAATAGCAAAGTCATTCTTAGAAATATTTCTAGCATGTTTATACCTAAAGAATGGCAATAAGTATAAATTAAGACTATTCTTTACTGTATTACCTGTACACTTTTAAGTAGTGGGTTTTAATACGCGTATAAGGGATTTACTACATGAGTGAAGTTCAAGCGCAACCAGGAATGTGTATTGAAAATCGCTATCGCATAGTTAAAAAGATAGCAGAAGGTGGCATGGCCACTGTTTATCAAGCGCAAGATGAGCGTCTTAATCGCCCTGTTGCGCTTAAAATCATGCATACGCAACTTGCTCAGGGAATCCACCGAGAACAATTTATTGCAAGGTTCCGCAGAGAAGCAACTTCTGCCGCCGCAATCGCAAATCCACATATTGTTCAAGTCTACGATACTGGCGAATTTGAAGGACTTGACTACTTAGTTATGGAATATGTTCATGGCGTAAATCTTAGATACGAGATGAACAAATACGGCACTTTTAGCGTAAAAGACACTTTACGCGTGCTGGCTCAAACTTTAGACGGTCTTGCATCCGCACATCTTGCTGGCGTTGTTCACAGAGATATTAAGCCAGAAAATATTTTGATTAACGACCGCGGAAACGTGCAAATCACTGATTTTGGACTTGCGCGAGCGGTATCTCAAGCCACTCTTTCTTCTACAGGGCTTCTTCTTGGAACGGCCGCATACCTTGCACCAGAAATGATTGAGAAGAATCTTGCAACTCCGCAGGGAGATTTATATTCTGCAGGAATGATGGCTTGGGAAATGCTTGCTGGGCATGTTCCTTTTAACGCAGATAATCCCGTAACGCTTGTTTTTAAGCATGTTCACGAAGATACTCCTTCTATAAAAACTGTTTGCAAAGATATCAATTCTTCTGTTGCTGATTTTCTTAGCGCTATTACCGCTCGAGAAATGGAAAAAAGACCAGCCGATGCTAATAAAGCGCTTAACATTTTAAGAAGCATTTGCGCTGGATTAAGCGAGCAAGAATGGCAATATAAGTTTGATGCAAATTCAAACGATGGAAATCAACCTCTTGAAGACTCGATAATCGCCAGCAAATTTGAAGATAAAAAGTCTAATCTAAAATCTCAAATACCACTTCCTCCTAGCTTTGCTAATAACCTGAACTCTTTAGAAAACGAAGAAGTGCTAAATAAAACTGCAGATATAGATAAGACTGCAGATATTGATAAAACAACCGATATTAATGCCACTCAAGCCTTAGAAACAAAGAGCTTCGATTTTGGTGAGGAATCTTCAAACTATTCAACTTCAACAACTTCAACAAACAGCAATCCGCTTGAAGACTTTAACGACAATAATATGCTCACTGTTACAATGCGCGCTCCGCAGTTTATTAGTGAACGTTTAAAAGCTAAACGAAATAAGTCTAATAATGCAGACGGCAACGGCAAAGAAACGCGCAAAAACACGCGCAAAAACATTGTAATTGCATCTTCCAGCTGCGCGGCAATTGTTTTGGCAGCAGCTGCATTTGGAGCGTACTGGTACTATTTAGGCCCTGGAAGCTACTGGTCTTTGCCAAAACCAAGCACGCAAGAATGCGCATCGCAGAGTGCGTGCAAAATAACAAACATTCCTTGGGTAGATTACGAGCGCACGCTTAAAGTATCTAATATTCCTTATTCCGTTTCTAAAGACTTTAGCGACAACATACCCGAAGGAAACATTATTTTCACTAATCCAGATTTTAGTGGCGGTAAAGTTTCTAAGCGCAATAATGGCCGCTTGAAAGTTGTTGTTTCCAAAGGCATACGCAAGTCCACTATTCCAGAAGACATTATGGATCCAACTTCTAGCGCAGGGAAAAATCCTATAAAAGCTTTAAAGAAGGCTGGATTTACTTCTATTACGCATAAATCGAGCGATGACATTTACTCTTTGGAAATCCCTAAGGGTTGCGTTGTTGAAATTTCACCAACCCCTGGAATGCAAATGAATCACAATAAAAACATTACCGTGATTCTTTCTAAGGGACCTATGCCTGTTTCTATGCCAGACGTTGTTAATCTTACAAAAGAAGAGGCCGACAAAGCCTTTGGCGAAGCAAAACTCGTTCCAAACTACAGCGAAGAGTTTAACGACAAAGTTGAAAGAGGCAAGATTATTAGCGCTAGCGTACAAAAGGGAGAGCAACTACATTGGGGAGATAAACTCGATGTGGTTGTTTCTAAGGGGCCAAAGACTATAACAATGCCAGATGTGCGCAATAAGAACGCTAACGAAGCTAGAAGAATACTTGAATCGCTTGGGCTAAAAGTTAATATTTCTGCGCCTTTGGGCGATCTTATGCATACTGTTAGGTTCCAATCCGCAGCTCCAGGGTCTCAAGTTAGAGTTCTAGACGAAAACGGAAACCCAACAACCGTAACGCTAACGATTATTTAGCGCTCTTCGCGCGCATCTTGCATGCGCTTTTTAACAGTTTGAGCATATTCGTCAACGTACTCTTGACCGCTCATCTGTTGAATTGCCATGGTTACTTTATTGGTAAGATCTCGAAGAATGTCGTGAGTAATGTCTTCTGGATTCATCTTGCTAACTTCGATTGGCTTTCCGTAAATCGCCTTTGTATTGCCCTTTGCAGGCATAATCTGACCATGTTTTTGAAGCTCGCGAGTGCCAATAATTGCAACTGGAATAATCGGACATCCCGTTTCTAGCGCCAATCTTGCAGCGCCAGAATGACCCTTATAAAGCTTTCCGTCTGGGCTTCTTGTTCCTTCAATGTGAATTCCAAAAAGCTGACCTTTTTCTAGGATTTCTTTAGCGTGATTCAACGCACCAAGCGATTTAGACCCACCAGAACGATCCACAGGGAACACACCAACAGACGTAAACCACCACTTTTTAAAACGACCCTTTAAGCCCTTGCCTTCAAAATACTCGGCTTTGCCCATAAAATGAATCATGCGCGGGCATGTAAGAGGCAAAAGTGCGTCGTCAATAACAGCAAGATGATTTGCTGCAATAATCGCACCGCCTGTTTTAGGAATGTTGTTAACTCCTTGAGCAGTAGGATGAATCCTTAAGCGTGCAATGAATCCAAACCCCTTTACAAAGAACCAATACAACATGCTAACCCCGTTCTAGCAAGATTCGCAAAACAGCATTCCAACTATCAAGCAGACTTGCTACAGTATAATTCATGACTTCTTCTAAGAATACCAACTCCCATAACCCTTTGCCGAATAGCGAAAACAGTAATGCTAACAACTCGCTTGATAAAAACTTTGACGACTCATGGTCTCAATTTGTTAGCGAGCATAAAGAGGATTTTAACGATTTAGAAAAGTCAAAAAGTGCAAAAATCTTTAAAAAACGCATTAATCAAGCGGCAAAACCGTTAAAAAATATAGCGTTGAGCGATAAATCTGATTTAAGAAAATCTGATTTAAGAAAATCTGATTTAAGAAAATCTGGTCCAAGAGATAATACCAAATCGAGCTGGCTGGATGTTGATAAAACAATGGACGAGTATGGAGACGACTTTATTGCTCCAAACCCTCATTTTAACAACGTTTCCATTACCCTTATAGTTTTATGGAGCGTGTTTATTCTGGGAATTTTAGGCATGATTTTAAGCGTTCTAGTGCCATATCTTGCGCTTTATACTGGCTCTGTTAGTGCTTTCCTATTTTTGATTGGCGGCGCAGGCCTACTTATGTCTAGAAAAAAGAGCAACACTTCTATCGAAGACTATAACGAGTTTGGAAGGCTATAGGCCAGGTGCATACGAAACCACTGAATTAATTGCCCATTGGAAAAAAGCCACGCAGCACACAGTAACCTTCATCCCAGGCGAAGGCGCTACCTTTAGCGGCACAACATCAGTTAAGGTTGATGATGGTGCAAAGGTAACTAAGCCTTCTGATCCAACAAAAACTGGCTACACGTTTGCTGGCTGGTTTAAGGATGAAACTACCAAGTGGAACTTTGATAAAGACACTGTAACGTCTGACGTTACATTAACTGCGCATTGGACAAAGATAACACAACCTCCTACACCTACCCCAGGCACACCTGGAGGCACAAAGCCAAATACTCATAAAACGCAGCCGCAAACAGAATTCAATGTTGATCCGCAAATTACAACAAAGACAGTATTCACCCCTATGCGCCTAATTTCTAGCGTAGCTAGTGTTTGGTAACTGCGGCAAAACAACAATCAAACCAGCAGTAAAAATCAGCGCTAGTATAGGCAAAAGCTGCCATTGGAACATAGACGAGAATGCAAATCCAATCCAAGATCCGCCAGTAGCACCAATCGCAAATGCGAGGCGCGCCCAACCAGAAAACTTAGCGAGCGTACTTCCTTTAAACAGAATCTGACGCGCAACAATAATCGGCTCTACTAGTAGCATTCCGCCAATCGCTTCAAGTAAGAACGCAAAGCACATCATTGGCAAAAGATTAATAAACATAAGGCAATAAGCAGCTAAGCTCACAGCAATACCTAAAATCGCAACTTTTCTTAAACCGAGTTTTTGAGACGAATGCGCATACAAAACGGACGCGAGTACGCTTCCTACACCAGTGAAAATATACAGTATTGTTAAAGAGTTAGAGCCATATTGCTTACCAAAACCGAGCAGGATATAAGAAACAGAGCATGCAGGAATAAAAGCGACCAAAAGAGATCCAGCAAGAAGCATGATTTTACTCTTGAGTAATGGATTCGCAAATTGCTTAGCTGCAGATTTGGAATCAACGTCATTTTCTTGATTTTCTTGCGATTCTTGCGATTCATTCTCTACATCTTGCGACGCTCCCTCTACTTCGTTAGACGCTTGCGCAATGTCTTGTTTCATAATAAATCGCGTAGCGCAAGCCGCAAAAGAAGTGACGGACGAGAAAATCAAAACCGCAGGAATTGACCAGCTTGCAATCCAAGATCCAAGCGGAGAGCCGAGCAAGGTTCCTGTAACACTCGCCAAAACGCTCACAATGCCACTGTAGTTTACAATCATGCCGTCATCACCGCCCGCAGCATCAACCTCGAAAACTTCGCTAGCAATATCAATCACTTGCCCAGTAATCAACAACGCGCAAGAAAGAGCCACAAGCGACCACTTCCATGCTGGAGAGCCAAGCATAAGAAGCGGTAGTAAACTGAGCACGCCTTCTACGCCTTCGGTCATTGCAAGAGCGCGAAAACCGCCAAGCTTATCAACAATCCAACCAGAGCATGGCGAAAGAAAATCGGCAACCGTCATAAAAGTCTTACGAAAACCAATCACCCAAGCCGGCAAGCCCACAATAATAATCGAAGGCAAAACCGATCCTTCATACGCCTGATTGCCGAGCATAGAAAAACAGAATCCAACCAGCGCCCATCGCAATGCTGGACTAATAGATCTCATACGAATAAAGATATTATCTTTGCTAAAAATTGACTTCACAACAACCAACTCTCCTCTAAAACTCTTTCAAAATAACGCATACCTACATGCAAACTTACATGCAAACCTACATAACTATTACACGCAAGCTTACATGCAAACTTACATAACTACCTTCAAATCGCTACCAAACTTAAATAATTCACTACAAACTACACAAATCCAATAGCTTATTTGACAAATTTGATAACACTATACTCTCGTTTAAAAAGAAAGCAAAATTTGCATTATGCCTTAGCGAATAACACACTATTATGTATGTTTTGGCGCGTTTAATCACATAATTATACGTATTTTAGTGTATTTAATCACATTATTATGTATTGCGTAACTATCAGCATAAAAGCAAACACTTTCCACGTACGTATAGCCTTTTGCTTAAAGAAGAAGAAAACAGTCTTATAAAATCTTATGCGTCTACTGCGGTTCTTCTCCGTGGGTGCCACTTGATAACGAGAACAATATTGGTAAGTACAATACCAACGACTACACTCACCCATGCCAAGCTCGGTGTAAGCAGCCAAGCGAGAACACCGAAAATCAGCAGTCTAAGCAGTACAACAATAACTAAGAAAGGCCAACTTTTTGTTAGGCATTTCTGTTGATCAGCCTTCAATGCGCCCATCAGAACCATAACCGCAGCTGCCGCGCAAGAAAATAGCATATTGCCCAAGAATATGACGAGTAGCGTTCGCCAGCCAGCGATAGTACCCAGCATCCACCATTGCAGCATCAATGCAAGCAAAAATGTAACAACAGCATATACTGCTTCCATCAGCATATTCGCAACGATTAACGAGGAGAATGTTAGAGACACGCCTCTAGGAGTGTCTGTTTTACCTTCGCTCGCATTCTGTAATGCAATCGTGTTTCTCACCTCGGCGCGCTTTACGCGCTCTTCTTCAAGCATTTGAACGCCAAGCTCAACCGATTTCTTTGAAGCTTCCTGTAATTGCGCATCCGTCATACCTGGCTGCCAAGGCTTTTCTAAAACAAACATCAACACACTAGTAATCGCTGCGCCAATAATAATGCTTAGCAGCGTAGTATTGGAAACAAGCAATAGAGCAATACCAGAGGTCACCAGCAGCCTGAGCACAAAATCGATGATTCCAATAAGCAAATACCCGTCATCTGGTCTTCGATGCCTATACCACTGCAGATGCGCTGCACTTAGCAGCGAAAACACCACAATACTCAACGCGAGTATGACCACAGTTTCCCAACCTAGTACGCGGCGCCCTACGAACTGCTGCACAAGCAACGCAATAATAAGCGTGCAAACGCCAGCAACAGTTTCTGTAACCACATTATCCCAAAAAGCATGCTTGAAAAGCACTGGCCTTACCTTCGTCTCACTCATCATCTTTCCTCTATATATTAATCCAATACCTTCTTGTTGTAACGTTTCCTCTTGATAAGCTATTTTTAACTTTGTTTTCTAAAATTCCACCATTATTTTCTATGACTCGTATCGAGCCAATATTGTCATCATCACACGTAATCAAAATTTTATGTAGATTCAGAGTCTCTTTACAATATGTAAGTGCCATAGAAAGCATTTTTGTTCCATAGCCCTTCATACATTCAGACTGTCTAACTTCGTACCCTATGTGACCACCATAGTTAATTAAAAAAGAATTTAATTCATGCCTAATATTAATCTCACCAATAAATTTTTCATTATCTATCAACCAAAATGTAGTAGCTCTAACATAATTTTCAGGCAAATTTATACCATGCTCATAGTTATAAGAACTCTCTATAATTGTCTCAGGGTGTATAAAACGTCTTTCTGCATTCGGCCTAAGAATTTCATCTTCTTCATTTGCTTCTATATAACCTTGAATATATTTACTATCTGGTCTAATTAATTTCATAAGTTCCTCTTATTCTTAATATGCAATTCTAATAAGAATACAATTCTATTAAAATTAGAATCCATAATAGTCCGTTTAACTTTAATAGTAGTCATCGCGAAACATAATCTATACAAAAGCAAAATCAAGCAGATTACGCATCTCTTCCAGTAGAAAATCTGGTAAATCGCCATAGCTGAGACTTTAAAAACAGCAGCGGTACTACGTAATCAAACAATACAGCATCACAAAATTGTAAACTATATGTTATTGATTATCGTATTATAATGTGCTATTACATAAGCAGAATAAAATTTTGAACATAAAATAAAAATTCGGGGTGCCACAATTTAGGCACTCCGACCAAATAAAGTAGAGTATTCTACAACTTGGTAAAATAGTCTATATTGCTTGTGTGGCAACAAATGGATATAAAAAAAGTCCGTTTGTAACAAATATAGATAACAATACGATAAAAGAAAAATAGCAGGGAAAGTTTTTTAAAGATGGGAGAAAAATGTTTTACTCGAATCTTACAGATGATGCAATAACATTAATTAACCGTTGCGACATTGAAGATGCATGTATTTATGGACGTTTTGAAAGAGGCAGCGACTTATACTATAAATCCGAACTAGTTTATTACATCGACGTATACTATCTTGACCACGCACGTTACCCTTCGTTTGATGATTTCTACAACACTCAAATAGAAGATTTAAAAGATAAAATTCCCCGCGACACAGTGGAATGGTTTTATAAGCGAAGAATAGATTATCTTAACGGCAAAATAGAAGAGGATTACGACCTTAAAAGCGGCAAGTTCTCAAAACTTTATGATAATAACGACGACTGAAAAATTGACTGAAAAATTGGGAAAGCAAAAAGCGGCCGTTTAAAAAATAAAACAATAGCCGCTTTTTATAATTTAGCGTACAAAGCTCCGAAGACGAAGCTTCGGAGAGCGTTATTTATCAGCTATTGACGGATGATTATAATAATATTTTTCATAATTCTTCCAGAAATATTCAACGTCAGAAGGAGTGCATACAGGGTTCTCACTCTTGTTCATGTCGTGAAGGAATTGCAAAGCTTCATAATCGGAGCCGAAAAGCTTATCGAAGTTTAAATAATCTCTTCCCACGCAATCAATAATTTTCGCGTAATGAATTTTTTCTCTCTCAAGATCCCTTTTCATTCTTTCAGGTAAAGAGTCTTCATCTTCCGCGCATGCTATATACTCCTCAGGGCTGCACATTTGACCTCTTCTAATTAGCAGTTTTCTATAAACTGCAATGTTTCTTTTTTTAGCTTCTTCTAAAATTTTGTAGTAATATGCATTACCAGAAATTTCATAATATGCATCACCATCAATGTCATCCTCAATATCTTCAGATGCAAGCTGCTGAATATCGGCGTCTACATCGATGTTAACATTCTCTGGATTTTCTTTTCTTTCTTCTTTAACGCGCAGAACATCTGGTCTTAAAAATTCAATAACAAGCACTGCAATAACTAATATTGTGTAGTTATATTTCACTTCATTTGGAATTAAGAAAAGAGCCGCTGTCATTACAACATGAATTATTAAATTATATTTTACAATCTTATTGAAAAAAGTATTATTTCTGTAACTGCTGGGTTTAAAAATAAGATTATTATTTTTATGATAAATTAGCTCAACATAGCAGATGCATACTAAAAATACTATTAGCGTGATTAATGACATTATCGATTGATATACCTGAGCGTGCAATAATAATCTTTCAAAAACGTTAATAAGATAGCAGTATTTCATTGCTTCTGACGTTATCAAAATTAAAGCTATGATGATTGAACGTGATGTTAACTTTTCTCTTATTTCTTTCATAATTAATTGCTCTTTCTTGAAAAATATGTTACGCAATTTTTACCATCATTTTTTAAATTTTATAAGCGAGAAGATTTAAAAATTATACTTTGCTTTTCGCTGATTATAATAGCGACAGAGGACTCAAAAATAGCCTAAATGCCCCTAGGCTATATGTCGCATTATGCCTTAGACATATCGCACTATTATCACACTATTATGTATGTTCTGACGCATTTAATCACATAATTAATTAATCACATAATTATATGTATTTTAGTTTTTTAATCACATAATTATACGTATTGAGTAATGCTCAGCATAAAAACGCAGAAAGACACATAGCAAAAGCATTGGTTTTAGCACTAAATATTTTAATTTTCTAAAACCAAGTTCACACCACGGCTGCTAATCAGCGTTCAAGCTCCTAAAAAACATCATCTATCGGATAACTATCACCACGAACCGCCTGATCATAGCCTTTAGCCATCAACGCGTTAAACGTTTTCTCATCCATATCATCTTGTGCTGGAAGAGACTTTGGAATAGTAAGCGAAAACGGAATACCCTTATTAAGAATGATTTGACTGTAAAACATGTCAATAGCAGTAGCCCTAGGAACTCCAATCGTTTCCAGAATCTGCTCCGCCTGCTGCTTAATATTCTCTTGTATTCTCACATTCATATTCGCTGTATTCAACAAAGTACTAAACGATTTAGTATCAAAATTATAGTGAGGTAATGAACTACAACATTTGTTTAGTGATTACCCAATCACAAATCTGCGACACACCATAAGACGTATTACAGATTACGAAAATAATAAGAAATTTTATTAAAAGTTATATCGTTATAACATTTTGCAAGAAATTTTCATTTAGCTCACCCCCCCCCCCGCAGGAAATTTTACAGTCTAAACTAATGTCAAACTGAAAAATATTATAAAAAATAGCAAAAAATGATAGAATTTTAAATAGACTCATTTAAATAGAGAGCTTTATTACTAGCTTTGGAGAGATTTGTCATAGAATTCGTTCTATTTATTTGTTTAAAAATTCGTTAAAGATTAGGGAAAATTAAGGAGATTGTTATGGCTACCACTAATCCTTCAAAACATACATCATCATCAAAATCTTCTAAAAAGCGTTCTGCACACAAAGTGCACACACTTCCGTTAGCAACAATGGCTGCTTTGTTGACAGCAGCAACCTGCTTAGGCAGCCAACCTGCCATGGCTGTTACGGCAAACAAAGTTACTACACCAACGTACAACACAACAGCTGAAAGGCTTACGAAAGCCGCCGATCCTGTGTATCAAGATCGTGAATATGTTCCACTAGGCGAAAAGAAACCTTGGTTGCAGCATCCAAATATTCTTGAATTTAGAAGATTACGCGGTGTAAACAGCAATGCGACAGAAATAAAATCAGACGTGGAAGGATCTGATAATAATTGGAAAGCTGTTAATGATAAAACAGCTATGTATGCGCATGTGGAAACACGTGACAACTCTGATTATCTTATTTTCGATGTTTTCTTCAACAACAATGCTAAGTCAATGATATCTAAAGCTAGCAAGCAATGGTACTTATGGCAGGTACCATATGCGATTGCAGACTTGGATTCAAATGGTCTATATAAATCTGATACGGTTACTAATCTTAGATACGATGCGTACAGACCGAAAAAAGAAGGTCACATTCTTTCGCAAGATCCGGAAGCTTTTGAGAAAGATGATTCCCTATCATTCTCTGTGCCTAACATGAAACAAAGTGACACGCATTTTGGGAAAAAAGGTTATGCTCTTTATCAGGTAGGTATAGGACTTAATCCTAATAAAGTTAATGACGATTTAGATCAAATCTTCCATAAAAACGGAAATGACCCTCTTATTAGTCGAATGGCTGGAGATCAAACAACGTATGCTTTTTATAATCCGCAGTATAACAAAAATTACGGTTTGGGTATAACAGTTGCTAAACCGTATGACAATGTTGCGTATCATATGCATGCAGAATTAAAGCTTCGTCCAGGAGCTATTAATAAAAACGCAGACAATTATAACGAAAAGTATGCAAACATTCAAAACGCATGGACATGGGCAAATAGTGGTTCTTGGGGAGCAACTACAAATTCTGCATACACAGTTATTTCTGGTAGAGACCCAAACAACGATGAAGACAAAGATGGTAAATTAAAGCGCAATAAAACTGACAGCATAGCGCCAAAAATTTATTACAATGGCAAAACTGAAATAACCGACAAAACTAAGCCCATTAAACTCAAGGAAGGCGAAAAACTAAGCTTCACTACCACCGATAACAAGGGTTATATTGAGAAGTTTAGCATTTCTGGTTTAACGGACACTCCTATAACCAAGCAAGGCGCTGGAAGCAAAGACAATCCACTTTCATCAGGTGACATCACTGTTACTAAAGGCATGAACAACAAGACAGTAACCATTACTTCCGAGGATGGCTCTGGCAACGTTACCACACGCACAGTTAAAGTCAAAGTTACTACACTTGCTAAAGAAAACCCTCTTTACGGTAAAACCATTACTACTACCGTTGGTGAACCATTACCGCCATTGACAAAAATTAACGAATTTGTGACTGATAAAAATGGCAACAAGCTTAAACAGCAGCCAACCTTAGAGTGGAACGGCAAACCTATTCCAAACACTAATACAGTTGGCGTATTTACCCATAGTATTAAGGGAACATACTCCGATGACTCCACGAGTACAGCAACTGTAACCATCAAGGTTAAACCACAGAAGCCAGTTATCGACACTAATCTGACTGATCTTGCTGGAAAGAAAGGGCAGAAAGTAACAGTATCTGTTGGTAGCGGCATTCCTGAAGGCACTACTACAACAGTTAAACTGTTTGATAAAGATAACAATGAAATCGGCTCTACTACAACGATTAAGGATGGTAAAGCGGAGATTACTGTTAAGGATGGAATCCCTGAAGGCGACGTGTATGCAACAACGACTGTAAAGAAGCCTGATGAAAATACTCCTAAAGTAATAATTAAAGGATTTGAACTAACTTCAGAAAAAAGTGAGAAAAAACAAGCTACTGCGCCTAAGGATGCTCAAGACCCAACAATTACTGCTACTTCATCGCCTGTAACAGTTGGGCAAGATTTGAAGATTCACATTGTTGCTAAAGATGATGTGAAGGTTGAAAAAATCAACTATATAGACGCGCTAATGGGCGCCAATCTGCTTCAATCTACCGATATCGTTGGTGGTCGTGCAAGTGTTTCAAAAACCACTGACACTGATCAGGAACAAGTGTTGGATCTCACTGTTACGAAGATGCAGCCGAAGGAAGTTGGCACGCATACTCTAACCCTCACAGTAACCGACTCGGCAGGAAAAACCGGCAACGTAACTCTAACCATAACCGTGAAGCCAGCCGCTCCAACCGTCACTGTCCCAGCAAGCGGAGACGATCAAGGCTCAGCCACGATCACTCCAGCAGACGGTACTGATACTCTGGAAATCACTTATACGCCAGAAGGTGAAGACA